>NZ_JCASIE010000020.1:0-87523 GCF_059685865.1 Telluria sp. ZB4P36 | reverse complement strand
GTTCGCCACTCGCCGCCAGGTTGCCCCGCGCTGCCGTTCGACTTGCATGTGTAAAGCATGCCGCCAGCGTTCAATCTGAGCCAGGATCAAACTCTTCAGTTCAATCTCTGTTTGTTGACACTTTCGTGTCACCGCTATTGCTAGCGGGTCGCTCACTCAAGATACTGACCGTCGCTCATTGCTGAGCAACGTTAATACTTTTGTGAACATTTGATAATTTAAGTAATCAGCGACCGAAGCCACTGGCACCTTCATCAAACGCCCACACTTATCGACTGTTAATTGTTAAAGAACCGTTGTTCTGTCTCTTGCTATCGCTGCGAAGCGTTGTGTTCGTCAGCAGCAGAGGAATGAGATTATGCGCGATCTGATGAGTGTCGTCAACACCCATTTTTTGAATTGTGCGTCGGATTCGCCAAAAAAATGGCTCTCCGGATTAATCTGTTGGAAGAGAGAAACAGTGCGTAGTCTCTTCCATGTGGAAAAGGGTCTCGCACTCGATACAAGTAAGAACAGCGCCCTCCGTGCTCGGGACGTTGTCCGTGAAGGCGCGAGCGGCAGCCAGGACGGCCTCGTCAGCATCCATCTCCGCAGCCAGAAAGAGCCCGTGGCAGTTGGCACAACGGTACAGGACGTCCTTCACCGCGGCACGCTGGGCGCGCAGCTGGCGAGCTGACGGCTTCCTGTCGCTGAACAGGACCTTGGCCCTGATAACCTCGTACGAGTAGCCGCGCCCCATCCGGCTTATCACCTTCGCAACCCCGTTCACGGCTTCGGTGTAGGCATTGGTGATGGGGTAGTCGAAGTAGTTCAGAATCTCCTTGCGCCAGTTTTTCATCGGCCTGGTCAAGTGGTGGAAGTCTGACTTCAGGCTGGCTGGCACCGCGACCGCAAAGCTGTCGTAATCCTGGATAGCCTCGTCCTTGGGCTTGTCGTAGATGTTGAAGAGTCGCTCCTTGAGCCAGTACGCTTGGGCCATCTCCGGTTCGTTGTCGAGCCACATGTCCAGATTGAAGCGCTGCTTGTCGTTCAGGTCGCGATACCGCATCCGGATGAGGGACTTGCTACGCTTCCATGCCAGGTTGACCTTCTGGCCCTGCGCCTTGCCGAGCCGCTTCCTGACTGTCTCTGCGGCCTCATTAGCCTTCTTGACGAGGTGGAACTTGTCGACCACCACGGGTAGGTGCGGGAACAGTTCACCGACGACGTCGCGGTACGGCGGCCACATGTCGATAGTAAGGCCCATCACATGGCTGCGGTCCTTGAACTGCCCGAACCACTTCCGTAGTAGTGGCTTATCGCGGTCGGCGAGCATGTCGATGGGCTTATGGGTGCCGACGTCAGTAATGACGCCTCGCATAATCTTGTTCAGGTGCGTCTCGTCCAGCCCAATCCATACGGGCAGGTAAGGCTTGTAGTCGTCGTGCTTGACATCGATGTACTCGTTGGCCACGTTGCGGACCGTCTTCTCATCGCAGCCAAGGTGCTCGGAGACCCGCTGGAAGGTATCGCGCATTGACTGCTGCTGTATGTATGCCAAGGCGCGCTCGGTCATTCGTCGAGCGGCGTCAATGCCGGCCAGAGGCTGCAGGAAGGTGGCGCCGCAGTATGGGTCCCGGCACCTGTAGCGCCGGACCTTGACCAGCAACCGGGCCGGGCGGCCCCACATGGGGCAATCAAGGTACGTGGTTTCCGTGGTGCCGTGCTTGTACAGGTTGCCGACAACCCCGCACTTCAAGCAGAAGTCGGGGTCGATGGTGTACTCCACATGAAGTTCGGTGCCGAGGTCGTCCTGTCGCTTGTCGATGTATCGCCAGTTCGGCAGGTCGAGGATGTCGGTCATTCAGCTTCCCAAAGCAGTTTCGTCCCCCGCAAGTCCTTGTCAGTGTCGATGCGCGGGCGACTTGGGACGTTCCAATTCCCGCCGCCGCATTCTCCCACAAGTTTCCATCCGGCACCACGGAGACTAGCCCCGCCCTCCGTTGGTATGGTGTATGTGATTAGACGACGGAAGCCCATGGCGCGCACTGCTCGCCAAGCTGCTCCATAAAGGAGCGAGCAGGCGTTGCGGGCCCCATCGGTGCAACACCGGTTAACCTCGAGCGTCCACCCGTTGTCGAGGATGCGCGATACAGGGCGGCCTACTATCGCAACGCCTCTAACCGTCTCTCCCTCGGCAACGGCAATGCTGAACTTGTGCCCAACAACTGGCCTGTGGTGGCGATGGAGTCTGGCCACGAAGGCATTGGCTTCAGCAAGCGACGTAGGAACAACGGTTAAAGGGGTCCGATTGTGCTGACTCATGCCCAAGTTGACCTATTGGAGTGCTGAGTTACTGTTGCTCCGGGCACCGCCACTTTGTCGCGCATTTGCCTCGGCTTCTTCCAGTGCTGTCTGCAGGTCAGCTATATGGTCCAGCATAGCGCGCTCGGTCGAGCTCCCCTCGAGACGGCGCTCCTGCCAGGACTTTACTTTAGTGGTCGGCCTGTAGCTACTGCATCGATTACCGTCAGCGTCCACGTAGTTCGAAATGCCCAGCGGGATAGGCGTGCACCGATTCCCATTGGCAGCGGCTGGCGCGGAGGCCAGCATAGCCTCACGGCACGCGTTCCAGCCATTGTTGTAGACGACGCGACGGTAGAACGACTCTTCCGGCTCATCAGGAAGGCGAACTGCTTCTGCGCGCAGTGCTGGTAATTGGTTCATAGAGACTCCTTTTCCACAAATTAATCCGGAACTAGAGTTTACGACAAACCATGGCTTTCCACAAACTAATCCGGATAGCCAAAAAAATACGGCGCCTGCGGCGCCGTATTGATGCAGCCTTCCCGCCGCCTACTCCCGCAGCGTCATGCTCGTATAGTGCGGGTCAGCCTTGATGCGGTCCGGCGTGAACGGCAGCACCGGCCATCCCTTGCGCGAGTACACCTGGGTCTGGTCGGCATACCAGGGCGAGGTGGGATCGGTCGACTGGCCGTAGGTCAGCATCGCCTGGGCCACCGGACCCCGCTCATCGAAGCCGACGGTCTGGATATAGCTCTGGCCCCAGTACACGCCCTGGTAGCCGGCCGGGGTCAGCGGCGTGGCCATCGTCAGTGAACTATAAGTACCTTCCTCGTCGCCATTCCCGCCATGCAGAGGAATGCGCACGCCCTTGCGCGGCTCTACCTGGTAGTCGCCGAGCCGGCCGTCGAGCGGCACGCCGAGTGACTCCAGCTTCCCGGCCGCAGTACGCAAGGCCACCAGCATGGCCGGCATCGCCGCCGGCGCCACGCCATGCGGGGTATGGACCGGATTGGCCGGATCGAAGGGCGTGGTCCACTTGTTCGGGATCCGGGAGGCGATGCTCCAGAATTCGCGGAACAGGACTGCGCCACGGCTGCCGACGTCGGCGCGGCGGTCCCAGGCATGCAGGGTGTTGCAGGCACGGTGAGACAGCTCATTGCTCAAGGCGGCGCAGGCGGTCAACAACTCGGGCAGCACCAGTTCGGCCGCATGGACGCGGTTCGAGAACGCCAGCACCTGCATGTCGCCCAGGCCCAGCTTGCGCTTTTGCGCCAGCATCTCCTCGAGCTGGCGGAAGCCGAGACGGGTACGCAGGCTCTGTTCGATACCGGCGCTGCCATACAGCGGCGAGTAGCCGAACGGCGCGGGGCCGGTCAAGAGTTGCTTCGGATTGGTCAGCCAATAGCTGTCGTTGGAATTGCCGACATAATCGGTGCGCATCATCCAGGGCGCGTTCTTCGGCGAGTAGATGCCGCTTGGCGCACCCGCATCCTGGCCCCAGGCGCAGCTGCTGCGCGAACCGTCGAACATCAGGGCGGCTTCCAGCAGCAGGCAGCCGTTGATGAACTTGTCCGTATTCATATGCGGCACCACGCTGGCATCCGCATACAAGGTATTGCCGTCGCGGTCGGCCGCAATCGTGTTCACCCAGGGCAGGCCCACCACCTTGTCGAGCGAGTCCTTCAGTTCGCGCACGTTACCGGCCCTGCCGATGCCCAGCCATTGTTCCAGCATGCGGGTGTTGTTGCGGTTCGGGTCGGCCAGGACGAAGGCGGCGGCTGAACTCCAGGTCATGCCGGCTTCGGGACGGACGATGACGGCGCCCTGGTGGCTGAAATAGAAGGCCTTGCTGCGCCGGCTTACCGAACCGTCCGGCTGCAAGGCGTCGACGGTGACCGTCCTGGACGTCATCTTGCGCCGCTCGCCATCGAACAGGTAGGTGGTGCCGGTCGGGTCGCCGGCGTCCAGCGCCAGGCGGAAGGTCGTGAAGTGGTAGGCGGTGGTCACGGTGTGGCTCCAGGCCACGTCGCGGTTGAAGCCGATGACGACCGCCGGCACGCCGCCGATGATCACCCCCATCGCGTCGTAACGACCGGGGACCGTCAGGTGCGCCTGGTAGAAGCGGTCGGTGGTGGTCCATGGGAAGTGCGGGTTGCCGAACAGGAGGCCGCGGCCGTTGCTGGACGCATCCTTGCCGACCGCAAGCGCATTGCTGCCGATGCCCTGGCGCTTGAGCTGCTCGAGCTGGGCCACCAGGCTGCGGGTATCGAGCCTGCGCGGCGATGCCTTGGCCAGGCTCACGGTCGCGCCGGGCACGCGGCCCGCGGCGACGAAATCGGCGGCGAAGACCTGGCCGGAAGCATGCAGCGCCTTTTCGGCGACCACCAGGGCCATGTCGTCGAAGCTCATGGGCTTGACCCACTTGGCGCCGGCGCAGGCGGCGGGCAGCTTGCCGGCATAGTCTTTCAGGTAACGGTTATAGCCATCGACGAAACCTTCGAGCAGCTGGCGCGGCTCCGCCGGGCCGGCGGCATAGTCGGCGCGCAGGCGGTCGAGGTCGAGATAGCCCTTGAAGAAGAAATCGCTGTCTTCGTTCTTCAGGTCCATGAAGCCGCTGCCGCCGCCGTATTCGTCGCCGCTGCGCTGGCGCGGACGCGCCTCGGCGCCGAAGTACAGCGAGCGCTCGCCGCGCACGGTCAGCAGCGAATCGGCAAACATGCAGACATTGTCCTGGGCATAGGCATAGGCCAGCCCGTAGCCGAGGCTGCGGAAATCCGTGGCCCGCACATGCGGCACCCCATGGGTGGTGCGGGCGACATCGACCTTGATACGGGCAACCGCCTCTTTATTGGCGGCGGCCTTCGACATCGTCGCCGACAGCCCGGCCTCCTGGCCGCGGCCGCAGGCGCCCAGCGCCAGGGCGATCGTCGTTGTGATCAGAAGCCTGAGGGGAAGCTGGAATGCGCTGGTCCGGGCTTGCATGAGAACCTTTCTGCGGCGATGGCAAGAGTTAACAGTTGTATAACGCGTCACTTTAACCCTGAGCATCGCGCGCACGATATGCGCAAGGCATGAATTGATGAGCATAGGAGAGAGGACGCTATTGTTGTTAATTTGCGAATATTTCTCTTATGCGCGATAACGAACAGAACGGAAGATTCCGAAAGGTAATACTTCGCTCAGCAATTCACCCAAGTCTTTAACCCTGTCATCGCATATCGAACCTAAAAAAATGAAAACTTCCAGCAAACTTGCCGCACTGATCGCCCTGGCCTGCGCAACCATGATGAGCGCCCACGCAGCGCCGCAAGACACCGTCGCCCAGCAGCCAACCGCCACCGGCAGCAGCTTCGTGAACCCCGACTGGGCCAACAGCGCCTGGTACATGGGCGCGGGCATCGGCCGTACGCGCGCCAAGATCTATGACAACGACCTCGCACGCCGCATGTCCCAGGCCGGCCTGCCCCTGACTTCCTATACCGCGGACAACCGCGACAAGGGCTACAAGTTCTTCGTCGGCAAACAGTTCAACCGCTACTTCGCAGTCGAAGGCGGCTACTTCAACCTGGGCGAATTCACCTTCGAAGCCGGCACCACCGCCAACCGCGTGCTGCGCGGCGAACGCGAGTTCCGCGGCTGGAACCTGGACCTGGTCGGCCAACTGCCGCTGACCGAGCGCTTCTCGCTGCTGGGCCGCGCCGGCTGGCAGTATGCGAAGTCGCACAACCATTACACCGGCAATGTGCTGAATGCCGTCATCACGCCGAATCCGGAAGGCGGGCGCCGCGCTGCGAAATTCGGCGTGGGCGCCGAGTACAAGTTCACCGAAGCGCTGGCACTGCGCGCCGAAGTCGAACGCTTCCGCGTGAAAGATGCCGTGCAGAACCGTGGCGACGTCGACATGGCGTCCCTGAGCCTGGTCTACAAGTTCGGCCGCCCGGCCAAGGCCGCCTACGTCGCCCCGGCACCGGTCGAAGTGGCGCCGGTACCTGCACCGGCACCGGTCGCCGCTCCGGTCCAGCCGGCGCCGGAACCGGTTCCGACCTCGGAAAAGGTCTCGATCGCAGCGGAAGCCCTGTTCGACTTCGACAAGGCGATCGTCAAGCCGGAAGGCAAGGCGGCACTCGATGAGTTCATGTCGAAACTGGAAGGCCTGAACACCGAAGTCATGATCGCCGTCGGCCACACCGACTCGGTCGGCACCAATGCCTACAACGACAAGCTGTCACTGCGCCGCGCCGAAGCCGTCAAGGCCTACATGGTGTCGAAAGGCCTGGATCCGGCCCGTCTGTACACCGAAGGCAAGGGCGAGACCCAGCCGGTCGCCGACAACGCCACCGCCGAAGGCCGCGCCAAGAACCGCCGCGTGACCATCGAAGTGGTCGGTACCCGTACCGTCAAGAAATAAGCTGAAGTATCGCCAGGGAAGCACTCGCTTCCCTGCATTCGGCGCCCGCGCATTCGGTACAATGCGCGGGATGACCATCCTGCTTTCCACGCTCAACGCGCGCTACACCCACGCTTCCCTGGGACTCCGTTATCTGCTGGCCAACATGGGCCCGCTGCAGGCGCAGACGCGCATCCACGAATTCGTCATCGGCGCCAAGACCAGCGACCTGGTCGAGCGCATCCTGGCGCACGCACCGCGCATCGTCGGCCTGGGCGTCTATATCTGGAACGTCGAGGAGACCACCCGGCTGGTGGCCATGCTCAAGCGCGTGGCGCCGCAGGTGACCGTGGTCCTGGGCGGCCCCGAGGTCTCGCACGAGACCGGCGAGCAGGAAATCGTGCGGCTGGCCGATTACGTGGTGACCGGCTGGGGCGACGTGACGTTTCCCAAGCTGTGCGGCGAGATCCTGAACGGCCCCAAGCCGCTGATGAAGGTGCACGCCGGCGTGCAGCCGCCGATGGCGGAGATCGCCCTGCCCTACGCTTTATATAGTGACGAGGACATCGCCCACCGCACCCTGTACGTGGAAGCCTCGCGCGGCTGCCCCTTCAAGTGCGAGTTCTGCCTGTCTTCGCTGGACAAGACCGCCTGGCCCTTCCCGCTCGATGCCTTCCTGGCCGAGATGGAGTCGCTGTATGCACGCGGCGCGCGCCTGTTCAAATTCGTCGACCGCACCTTCAACCTGAACGTCAAGACCAGCCTGCGCATCATGCAGTTCTTCCTCGACAAACTGGAAGCGAACCCGGACGACCCGGTCTACGCCCACTTCGAGCTGGTTCCCGACCACCTGCCGGATGCCCTCAAGGACAGCATCGCCAAGTTCCCGCCCGGCGCCCTGCAGTTCGAGATCGGCATCCAGAGCTTCAACCCCGAGGTGCAGGCCCTGGTGAGCCGGCGCCAGGACAATGCCAAGGCCGCCGACAACATCCGCTGGCTGACCGAACACTCGAGCACCCACCTGCACGTCGACCTGATCGCCGGCCTGCCGGGCGAGGACGTGGCCAGCTTCGCGCGCGGCTTCGACCAGCTGGTCGGGCTGGGCGCCCAGGAAATCCAGTTCGGCATCCTCAAGCGCCTGCGCGGCACCCCGATCATCCGCCACACCGAGCCCTTCGGCATGGTCTACGATCCCTACCCGCCCTATACCGTGCTGGCGACCAGCCTCATCGACTTCCCGGCCATGCAGCGCCTGGTGCGTTTCGCCCGCTACTGGGACCTGGTCGCCAATTCGGGCCGCTTCGCCAATACCACGCGCGTATTGCTGGCGGACGCCCCCTTCGACAACTTCATGGCTTTTTCAAGCTGGATCTACACCAGGACCGATGCCACCCACCGCATCGCGCTCGAGAAGCTGGCGAAGCTGGTGCAGGAATGGCTGCAGCTGCGCGGCATGGCGCGCGAGGAAGCGGCGGCGCTGCTGGCCAGCGACTATGCAGGCAAGGTCGACACCGCCACGGCGCACACGCCGGTGGCTGCCGCGCCGCAGCGCCAGGTGCGCCATCTTGCTGCCTGACACGGTAACCGTGTAGCAGCGATAACGATTCTCTTTTACACTGGCGCAATGCAGATTGAAAACGCGCCAATATTAAGCATCCAGCATCCAGACAAGGCTTCGGGCGGCGGCGCGACCCAATCTGTCGTGGCCAGCGGCGTCTGGCAGGTGCATACGCTGGGCCGGCGCGGCGTGCTCAAGGCGATCACCCGCACCCTGGCCGCACTCAAGCACAAGCACACCCTCGAATGGGACCTGTCGAACATCGAGCGCCTCGACCACGTCGGCGCCCAGATGTTCTGGAACGCCTGGGGCAAGCAGCGCCCCGAGCGCCTCACGCTCGACCCGCAGCACGAAGAACTGTTCGGCCGCATCGAGAAGGCCAGCGCCATCAAGCTGCCGCGCCACCGCGTCAGCCCGCTGAACTGGCTGATCGTCCTGGGCGGCGGCGTCCTGTCCTTTTTTGAACACCTGCGCGGCTTCGTCGGCCTGATCGGCCAGCTAGTGCTGGACTTCGGGCGCTTCCTCCGCCGTCCGCAGGCCGGGCCCTGGCGCGAAATCTCGGCCAACATCTACCATTCCGGCTTCCAGGCGCTCGGCATCACGGCCATGGTCGGCTTCCTGATCGGGGTGGTGCTGTCCTTCCTGTCGTCCCAGCAGCTGCGCATGTTCGGCGGCGACATCTACATCGTCAATATCCTGGGCATGTCCGTGATCCGCGAACTCGGCCCGCTGCTGGCGGCGATCCTGGTGGCCGGCCGCTCCGGTTCGTCCATCACCGCGCAGCTGGGCGTGATGCGGGTGACCGAAGAACTCGACGCCATGCTGGTGATGGGCATCTCGCACGGCCAGCGCCTGATCATGCCCAAGGTGATCGCCCTGGCGATCTCGATGCCGCTGCTGGTGGTCTGGACCGATGCGATGGCCCTGATCGGCGGCATGGTCTCGGCCAAGATCGAGCTGGGCCTGGCGTTCCGCTACTTCATCCAGAAGCTGCCGGATGCGGTGCCGGTGGTGAACTACACGATCGGCCTGCTCAAGGGCTGCGTGTTCGGCATGCTGATCGCGCTGGTTTCCTGCCACTTCGGCCTGCGCATCCAGCCGAACACCGAAAGCCTGGGCCGCGGCACCACCACCGCGGTGGTCACCGCGATCACCGTGGTCATCCTGGCGGACGCGGTGTTCGCCATCATCTTCAACGACGTGGGGTTCTGATGGCCGATTCTACTACCCCCTCGAACAAGCCGCGCCTGCCGCAACGCCTGAACAAGCGCCCCGAGGAAGACGTCGGGCCGCCGGTGGTCGAGATCCGCAACCTGTGGACGCGTTTCGGCCGCACCGTGGTGCACCAGGACCTGAACCTCGACATCTACGCCGGCGAGATCCTCACCATCGTCGGCGGCTCCGGCACCGGCAAGACCGTCCTGCTGCGCCAGATGCTGGGCCTGGAGCATCCCTCGCAAGGCTGCGTCAAGGTGTTCGGCGAGGACATCACCCAGGCCGACCCGGAACAGCTGCAGCACATGCGCAACCATTGGGGCATGCTGTTCCAGCAGGGCGCGCTGTACTCGGCCCTGAGCGTGTTCGACAACATCGCCTTCCCCATGCGCGAGCTGCGCGCGCTGCCCGAGGACGTGATCCGCGACGCCGTGCTGCTCAAGATGGACATGGTCGGCCTCGGCCCCGAGCACGCCAACAAAATGCCGTCCGACCTGTCGGGCGGGATGGTCAAGCGCGCTGCGCTGGCGCGCGCCCTGGCGCTCGAACCCCAACTATTGTTCCTGGACGAACCGACCGCGGGGCTCGACCCCGACCTCTCGGATGCCTTCGTGGCGCTGATCCAGACCCTGCACAGTGAGCTGAAGCTCACCGTGGTGATGGTCACCCACGACCTCGACACGCTGTTCGCGCTGTCCTCGCGCATCGCCGTGCTGGCGGAAAAGCACGTGCTGGCGGTCGGGCCGGCCTGCGACGTGCTGCGGGTCGAGCATCCCTTCATCAAACACTTTTTCCTGGGCCCGCGCGGCCAGCGGGCGCTGGAAGTGCTCGAAGAGCGCCAGGCCCAGAACGATTCGGAGGACTGAGTATGGAAAACAGGTCGTATGCCCTGATGACGGGCGTCTTCACGATCGCCCTGGTGGTTGCGGCGGTGCTGGCCGGGATGTGGTTCAACCGCGACCGCACCGAGCTGCTGCCCTACGAGATCGTCACCACGCAGTCGATCCCGGGCCTCAACCCGCAAGCGACCGTGCGCTACCGCGGCCTGGAAGTGGGCCGCGTGGACGAGATCGTGTTCGACCCGCGCGTCACCGGCCAGATCCTGATCCGCCTGTCGGTCGAGAAGGATTCGCCGATCACCACCACCACCTTCGCCTCGCTCGGCTACCAGGGCGTGACCGGCATCGCCTTCATCCAGCTCGACGACGACCGCACCGGCTCGCCGCGCCTGGCGGCCAGCGAGGAGCGGCCGGCGCGCATCCCGCTGCGCCCGGGCCTGCTCGACCAGCTGGAAAAGCGCGGCCTGGCCATCCTCGAAAAGACCGAGCAGATCTCCGAGAGCCTGGACAAGATGCTCGGCCCGGAAAACCAGAAGACCATCATCGGCGCTTTTGATAGCATCGGCAAGGCGGCCGACGCCTATGCCGCCATTCCGCAAAAGCTGGAACCGACCATCGAGCGCATGCCGGCGCTCACCGCGAAACTCGAACGCAGCCTGACGTCCTTCGACGCGGCGGCCGGCAACATCAGCGCCACCGCCAACAACTACAGCCAGCTCGCCACCCGCCTGCAGGCTCCGGACGGCCCGCTCGAGCGCCTGAACGGCGCGGTGGGCTCGCTGCAGTCGGCCACCAGCGAACTCGAACTCGAAACCCTGCCGCACGTCGTGCAAATGACCGACGAGGCGCGCGGCGCGCTGCGCGCCGTGAAGCGCACCGCCACCTCGCTGTCCGACCGTCCGCAGAGCATCCTGTTCGGCGCCCCGGGCGCCCAGCCGGGACCGGGCGAACCGGGCTTCGTGCCACCGACCAAATGAGGACCAACGTGACCGCTTATTTGCTTCGTTTTCCGACCCGCTCCCTGCTCGCCCTCGCGGCCTCCGCCGTCCTGCTGGCCGGCTGCGCCAGCAACAAGGCCCAGGAAAGCACGACCTACGACTTCGGTCCTGCTGCTCCGAACAGCCAGCAGGCGACCGCGCCTGCGGCCATCCCCGCGCTGGTCGTCATGGACGCCACCGGCCCGGCGGCCCTCGAGAACGAGCGCATGTACTACCGCCTGAACTACGCCGATGCGCTGCAGGCCCGCACCTATGCCAACAGCCGCTGGGCCAGCAATCCGCTGCAGATGCTCACCCAGCGCGTCAAGGCGCGCCTGGCGCAGTCGGGCATGAAGGTGCTGTCGGCCACCGACGCCTCCACCGGCGTGCCGCTGCTGCGCATCGAGGTGGACGACTTCGTCCACGGCTTCAGCGGCGTGAGCCAGAGCGACGGCCAGATCACCCTGCGCGCCTCGCTGTTCAGCGACCATCGCCTGCTCGACCAGCGCAGCTTCACCCGGATCACGCCGGCCCCGAGCGCCGATGCGCCGGGCGGGGCGCGCGCCCTGGCCACCAGCACCGACGCGGTGGCGGCCGACATCCTGGCCTGGCTGGCGACGGTCGACACCCGCAAGCGATGACCAAGGCCACCGTCGCTGTCGACCAGCGCGAACGCCCGCGCGAAGGACGCGGCTCGCCGATCGCACGGGCGGCGCTGCTGGCCTACCTGCTGCTCATCATCTACGCCAGCTGGTATCCGTTCACGGGCTGGCGCGACAGCGGCCTGCCGCTGTTCACCTTCCTCAACCTGGCCAAGCAGCGCTACTGGACCGGCTTCGACGTCGGCGTCAACGTGTTCGGCTACGTGCCGCTCGGCGTGCTGCTGGTGCTGTCGGTGTATCCGCGCCTGCGCGGCATCTGGGCGGTGCTGCTGGCGGCGCTCGGCGGCATCCTGGTCACGGTCACGATGGAAGCGGTGCAGAACTTCCTGCCCAGCCGCGTGCCCTCCAACCTCGACCTCATCACCAATGCCGGCGGCTGCCTGCTGGGCGCCCTGCTCGGGGCCTGGTGGGCGCCCGGCCTGCTCGACCGCAGCCGCCTGTTCCAGCTGCGGCGGCGCTGGTTCGCGCCCTATGCCAGCCAGGGCCTGGTGCTGGTGGCCCTGTGGCCGCTGGCGCAGATCTATCCGCAAAGCTATCTGTTCGGCCACGGCCAGGTGCTGCCCATCGTCTCCGGCTGGCTGTCGCGCTGGTTCGACAGCGAGATCGACCTGGTGAGCATGCTGCGTCCCGGCGCGCCGATGACGGTGGAGCAGTACTGGCTGTCCGAGACCATCATCACGGCCTGTGGCATGACCGGCGCCGTGCTCACCCTCATGTGCCTGGTGCGCCGCAGCGCCCCGCGCTTCCTGCTGATGGTGATCTTCCTGGCCGCGGCATTGCTGGTCAAGGCGCTGGCCAGCTCGCTGCTGTTCCGCCCGGATAACGCCTTCGTCTGGGTGACGCCGGGCGCGGAAGGCGGCTTCATCATCGGCATGATCATGCTGGCCGGCCTGGTGTTCGCGCCCCAGGTGGCGCAGCGCCGGCTGGCGGTGGTGACCCTGGTGTTCAGCCTCATCGTGGTCAATACGGTGCCGGTGAATCCCTATTTCGTGTCCACCCTGCAGGGCTGGGTACAGGGCAAGTTCCTGAACTTCAATGGGGCGGCCCAGTTCCTGTCGCTGATGTGGCCCTTCCTCGCGCTGTGGTTCCTGCTGCTGCCTTCGCACCAGCTGAACCGCCAGGAGCCGCGCCCCGTCCCGCCGGACCTGGCTCCCTAGGCATTTGCCGTATCATTGCGGCTGCAACCTTCTTTGACGAGACCGACATGAGCGACGAACCATCCTTCTACCAGCACCACGTCTTCTTCTGCATGAACGAGCGCGACGGCAAGGATGCGCGCCAGAGCTGCGGCAAGTGCGGCGCCGAGAAGGCCCAGAAGCACGCCAAGAAGCGCATCAAGGAACTCGGCCTGAGCGGCCAGGGCAAGGTGCGCATCAACCAGTCCGGCTGCCTCGACCGCTGCGAGGAAGGCCCGGTACTCGTGGTCTACCCGGAAGGCACCTGGTACACCTACGTGGACACCTCCGACATCGACGACATTATCGACACCCACCTGGTGGGCGGCAAGGTCGTGGAACGCCTGAAAATCTGATCAAGCCTTTATAAGTAATGAACAAGTATTCGCACAAGTTTACCCTCGACGGCCACGCCGGCAAGATGCAGTGCATCCTCGACCTGCCGGAAGGCGAACCGCGCGGCATCGCGCTGGTCGCGCACCCGCACCCGCTGTACGGCGGCACCATGGAGAACAAGGTGGCCCAGACCCTGGCGCGCACCTTCGTCACCCTCGGCTACGCCACCGCGCGCTTCAACTTCCGCGGCGTGGGCGAGTCGGAAGGCGTGCACGACGACGGCCGCGGCGAGGTGGACGACATGGACATCATGTACAGGCACATGACGCAGCAGTACCCGGGCTTGCCGGTGGCGCTGTCCGGGTTCTCCTTCGGCACCTTCGTGCAGGCCCAGTTCCAGCAGCGCCTGATGGCCGAGGGCCGTCCGGCCGAGCGCCTGGTGCTGGTCGGCACCGCGGCCGGCAAGTGGCCGATGCCGCCGGTCCCGCTTGATACCATCCTGATCCACGGCGAACTTGACGATACGATCACGCTGCAGGAAGTGTTCGACTGGGCGCGCCCGCTCGACATCCCGGTAACCGTGATCCCGGGCGCCGACCACTTCTTCCACCGCAAGCTCGGCCACATCAAAAATCTTGTCGTAGAAATGTGGCGGCGTGACATTTGACCCCGTCGCTGTGCAATAATTAGGCTCTTCTCTTGAGGCAATACCTGACGGTATTGCCTTGCGCACTTCCGCATTGGCATTTTTTACAGAGCGACTCCCATGAAAAAACTGTTAGCGGCCGTGGCCGCCAGCCTGCTGATGGCTTCGGCCAGCGCACAGACCGTCCCCGCGCCGACCGTTGCCGCCAAGTCCTGGCTCCTGCTCGACGCGACCAGCGGCCAGGTCATCGCGGCCCAAGACCCGCACGCCCGTATCGAACCGGCTTCGCTGACCAAGGTCATGACGGCCTACGTGACCTTCGCCGCGCTGCGCGACAAGCGCCTGACGCTGGACACCATGGTCAACGTCTCGACCCGCGCCTGGAAGGTCGACGCCAGCAGCTCGAAGATGTTCATCGATCCCAAGGTCCCGGTCTCGGTCAACGACCTGCTGCACGGCCTGATGATCCAGTCGGGTAACGACGCGGCGGTGGCGCTGGCGGAAGCCGTGGCCGGCGACGAAGGCACCTTCGTCACCCTGATGAACCGCGAAGCGCAGCGCCTGGGCATGAAGAACACGCGCTGGGCCAACCCGCACGGCCTGCCGGACGCGAACAACTACTCGACCGCGAGCGACCTGTCGATCATGGCGGCCAGCGTGATCCGCGACTTCCCTCAGTTCTACAAGATCGACTCGATCAAGCAGTTCACCTACAACAAGATCACCCAGCAGAACCGCAACCGCCTGCTGTGGCTGGACCCGACCGTGGACGGCATGAAGACCGGCCACACCGATTCCTCGGGCTACAGCATGATCGCCTCGGCGCGCCGCCCGAACGGCAACGCCGGCCAGCGCCGCCTGATCTCGGTGGTGCTGGGCACCGCTTCGGATGCGGTGCGCACCCAGGAGAGCCAGAAGCTGCTGAACTGGGGCTACCAGAACTTCGACACCGTCAAGCTGTACTCGAAGGGCCAGGCGGTATCGACCGTACCGGTGTGGAAGGGTTCGGAATCGACCGTGAAGATCGGCTTCAACCGCGACGTGCTGGTGACCGTGCCGAAGGGCGTGGCCGCGAAGATGAAGGCGGCCATCGATCGCAAGGATCCGCTGGTCGCGCCCCTGGCGCGCAATGCGCAGGTCGGGACGCTGAAGATCCTGGTCGACGGCAAGCCGATGGTCGCGCTGCCGCTGGTGACGCTGGACGAAGTGCCGGAAGCGAGCATCTTCGGGCGTGCCTGGGATTCGATGCGTCTCTGGATGCAGTGATCTCCTGACCGTTCCTGAAGCCCGCCCGTGCGCAAGCCGGGCGGGCTTTTTGTTTGTCCCCGCACCGCTATAATCGTCCCATCGACCCAACCGGACCCACCCCGATGACCTACCCGCTCCCCGCCGACCTGCACTGCCCCCGCATCGCCACGCGCGAGGGCGGCCCCGAACTGTCACGCATCGTGGCCGGCATGTGGCGCATGAACGAATGGGGCATGTCGGTCGGAGAGCGCGTGGCCTTCATCGAGCAGTGCGTCGAGCTCGGCGTCACTTCCTTCGACCATGCCGATATCTACGGCGACTACGGCGTCGAAGGCCTGTTCGGCGAGGCCCTGCGCGCCCAGCCTTCGCTGCGCCAGCGCATCGAGCTGGTGAGCAAGTGCGGCATCAAGCTGATCTCCGAAAAGCGTCCCCAGCACGGCATCCAGCATTACGACACCACGGCCGCCCACATCATCGCCTCCGCCGAGGAATCGCTGCGCCGGCTGGGGACGAGCCACCTCGACCTGCTGCTGATCCACCGCCCCGACCCGCTGATGGACTTCGACGAGGTCGCCGACGCCTTCACCCGCCTGCAGCAGAGCGGCAAGGTGCGCCACGTGGGCGTGTCGAACTTCACGCGCCACCAGTTCGAATGCCTGAACCACCGCGTGGCCCTGTCCACCAACCAGGTCGAGTTCTCGCCGATGTTCACGACGCCGATGTTCGACCAGACCTTCGACGGCATGCAGGACCTGCGCATCGCCCCGATGATCTGGTCGCCGCTGGGCGGCGGCCGCCTGTTCACCTCGAACGATGCCCATGCCGCCAATGTCCGCGCCGTGGTCCAGGAAATCGCCGAGCGCGTGCAGAAGCCCTTCGCCAGCGTGCTGTTCGCCTGGATCATGCAGCTCCCGAGCCGTCCGATCCCGCTCACCGGCACCGGACGCTTCGCGGCGATCCGCGAAGCGGTGGCGGGCGCCGGCTTCCAGCTCGAACGTGGCGACTGGTTCCGCATCCTGCGCGCCGCGCGCGGGCACGAAGTGGCCTGAAGGACAAGCACATGGCCGACACCCCGCTCAAGATCGTCGAGGGCAGCGCCCTCACCGCGCAGCAGAAGAAAGACCTGCTGAACCGGCTGGCGCGCATCGAGGGCCAGCTGCGCGGGGTGCAGAAGCTGGTCGCGCTGGCGGCCGGACCGTCGGACGTCGATGCCGTGGCCCAGCAAATGGCGGCGGCGCGCAAGGCGCTCGACCGCTCTTTCGTGCAGCTGCTGGCGGGCGCGATCCAGACCCAGACGGCGACGGCCGCCGATCTCGAGGAAGGCAAGGCACGCGCCGCCCACCTGGCGGCGATGCTCGATAAGTTCGCCTGATCAGTCTTCGTATACCACGGGCGGCGCGATGCCGCGCCAGCCGGTGCGCCAGGCGATATTCAGCAGCAGGGTCGCGCACACGTAGACCAGGAAGAACAGCACGAAGAAGCGCGTCTGCAGCACGGCCAGCAGCACCGCGCACACGGCCAGCAGCGCCAGCATCACCTTGCCGCGCGGGTGCTTCGAGCTCGGGAAGCGGATGGTCGACACCATCAGCGTCCCCACCACCAGCATCAGCGCCATGATCGCGAAACACTGCGCCATCGTGGTCGCCGGATCGGGCCAGGCCACCACCACCGAGGCCACGCAGGCCGCGCCGGCGGTGATCGGCATGCCGACGAAGTAGCGCGGGTCGGTGCGGCCCACCATGACGTTGAAACGCGCCAGGCGCAAGGCGCCGCAGGCGACGAACACGAAGCAGGCCAGGCCGCCCATGCGCACCAGGGTCGGGTGGGCGGCACTCTGCTGCGCGAAACCGTAGCAATACAACAGGAGGCCTGGCGCGCAGCCGAAGTTCATCACATCGGCGATCGAGTCGAGCTGCACGCCGAAGCTGGACTGGGTCTTGGTGAGCCGCGCGACAAAACCATCGAGCGCATCGAACACGCCGGCCAGCACCAGCAGGATCGCCGCCAGGCGGTAATCGGCGGGCGCGCCGACGTGGGCGTTGTCCACCGAGATCACGATGCTGCCGAAGCCGCAGGCGATCGACAACAGCGTCACGAAGCTGGGCAGGGCGAACTTGGCGCGTGCAAGGTGCTCGCGGCTGGTGCGTTTGGTCGATGACAATTGAAGGCTCGGCAAGAAGATCGATGCCATATTCTACAGGGAGCGAAATAAGCCGGCCGTCGCGCAACACCGGGCTCGGCATCTGCCTCTTTTTTGCTCTAGAATGTCGCTTCGTTTCACAGTCTTGACAGGAGTTGCAACATGAGCTATACGCCCCGCTGGCGTTCCCTCATCGCCGCACTGGTGGCCGCGTCTACCCTGGCCGCCTGCGGCGGTGGCGGCGACAGCACGAGTAGTGGCGGCGCCGCCGCGTCCTCGGCCTCGGTCGTCCCACCGGCCAGCACCCCGAGCACCGTGCCGGATGCCTCCGCACCGACGGCGACGAACGACATCGCCGTCGATGGCCGCAACTGGATCAACTACCGCCGCGCCCAGGCCGGCGTGCCGACGGTGACCGAGAACGTGCTGATCAACCGCGCGGCGCTGGGTCACTCCGAGTACCTGCGCACCAATAACCTGATGAGCCACGACCAGGTCGCGGGCAAGCAGGGCTTCACCGGCGCCACGCTGAAGGACCGCCTGAACGCGGCCGGCTATACCATCCCGGCCACCGGCTATGCCTATGGCGAAGTGATCTCGGCCGCGACCAACGGCACCGGCTTCTACATGGCCGAAGAACTGATCACCGCGATCTATCACCGCTTCGTGATGTTCGAGCCGAAGTTCCGCGAGCTCGGCACCGGCGCCGCCATCAATTCCTCGAACCGGTATCACTACTTCACCGCCGACTTCGCAACCCGCGGCGGCTTCGGCCCGGGCATCGCCGCCAACACCGTCGTGACCTGGCCCTTCAACGGCCAGACCGGCGTGGTGCCGAACTTCCTGAGCGACACCGAGGAACCGGATCCGGTCGCGGGCATCAACGATGTGGGCTACCCGGTCAGCGTGCACGCGAACATCGACGCCCCGGTGACGATGCAGACCTTCACCATCCGTCCGCGCGGCGGCGCCAACCTGGTGGTGCAGGTGGTGAATTCGTCGGCCACCGCATCGCAGCGCACCGCGATCGCGATCGTCCCGCTGGCGCCGCTGAAGGCCGCCACCACCTATGAGGTGAGTTTCGCCGGCACGGTGAACGGCGCCCCGGTGACCCGGGACTGGTCGTTCACGACGCGGTGAACCCGCTTTCCGCCTCAGCCGGCCCAGATCCGGAGCCGGCGCTCGATCCCGCCGCCGGCCTCGAGCGGATGATGGGCGACCGCGCGATGTACCTGCGCGTCCTCGCCCGTTTCCGTTCCGACTACGCCGGCAACGTGGCGCGCCTGCGCGCCGCCGTCGCCGCCGGCGACACCCCGCTGGCACACCGCATCGCCCATACCCTCAAGGGCGCGGCAGCGATGATCGAAGCGCGCGGCCTGCGCGCGCTGGCGGTGGACGTCGAACAGCTGCTGCGCGCCGGCGCACCGGCCGGTCCCCGGCTGCTCGACCGGCTGGAAGCGGAACTGGCGCGGGTGATCGCGCAGGCGGACAGCCTGATCGCGGCGCCCGCAGCAAACATCCCCCTGGAAGAAGTGGCCGCACTGGCCGAGAGCGATCTCGCGCAACTGCGCATGCTGCTCGACCTCGGCGACAGCGGTGCACAGGATTTCATGGCGGAGAAGCGCGCCGGACTGCGCACCCGCCTGGGTGCGGCGCGCATGGCGGAACTGGAAGCGGCGCTGAGGGCCTACGATTACGAAGGGGCGCTGTCCGTGCTGGACGCCCGGTCTAGCGTGTAAATTCCGCTTCCTCGTCGAACGAATCGGCGCAGGTCTTGCCGCAGAAACGGCGCACGCTGTCGAGCGGTTTCTCGCAATACCAACAAGAACCTTTCGCAGGCAGGCTCGCTCGCGACGGCATGCCGGTGCTCACTACCGCGGCAAGCACTGGCTCGCTTGCCAGCCCGTTGTCCGGAAAACTTTCCTGTGTCGTTTCCAAGATCCACCCCCTACACGACAAACTGAAGTCCAACCAAGATTACTTCAGCGGAATATCGTGCCCATGAGAAACCTCAAGCGCGGACCGTGGCGCATGCGCGCCACGGCAGTTCAGTGCCATTCCACTTCGCAGTGTGCGCCGAATGGACTGGCTCTGCAATCCTCGACCCGCCCGTAGGGATTGTCGATGCAACCTGCGCACAACACCTGTCCAAGGAGCTGCACTGTATTTCGCCAGCGCCAGCCACTACACGCAAAAATAATATCCCATTGCTAATTTTTTTGTACGCATTCCGCGTGTGCGTGGCGCGAAAGCGACTGCGGGCTATTTCGCCGGCTCCAGCGTCACCAGCAAACCAGAACGTGTGGTTTCGATACGCGTCGGGATGTACTGAACGCCGGCATACCGCAGGTCGCCCGGGTTGAAGGTGTAGACCGGCGTGTCGCGCACGACGGTGTCGATGAGGGAACTGGCCAGGCGTGCGATCTGGCGCTCGGCCTCGGGATTGGCGCCGATCGTCACGCGGTCGACGCGCGGTTCGGCCATCATCACGGCCGGGCGGCCGGGATCGACGTAGAGGCGGCCCGAGAAGGCCAGGCTGCCGCTCCAGGTATCGCGCGCGAAGGGCGGCGATACCGAGGCGTCCAGCGCCAGCGCGACCCGGCCGGGCTCCTGCTGGAGCGACAGCATCGGGCGCTGCAGGCGGATATCGAACAGGCCCATCAGGGGGTGGCTGAGGGGGAAGCGGCGCTCCAGGCCGGCCTGCAGCTTGTGCAGGGGGATCTCGACCTTGCGCGGGCCGCTCAGGCTGGCGCAGGAGGACAGCAGGACGCAGGCGGCCAATAGCGCGCCTGCATGTACCAGCCGGCGCTGCCGCTTGAAACCGTGAGTGATCGCCATCCTGCCTGCCCTCCTGTCCAGTCTGTAGGGTTTAGCCTAGCATGCCGGCACGCATCCTGCCGTGACGGTAGGGATTGCTACTTGCCGATGCAGAAGCGGCTGAAAATCACCCCCAGCAGATCGTCCGGCGTGAACTGCCCGGTAATGCTCGACAGCTGGTCCTGCGCCAGGCGCAGCTCCTCGGCGAACAGGTCGAGCGACTGGTCGTCCTGCATCGCGTGCTGGCGCGCCAGCTCCAGGTGCTCGCGCGCGGCGCGCAGCGCGATCAGGTGGCGTTCGCGCGCCAGGTACAGCGATTCGCCGGTCTGCTGCCAGCCGGCGATGCGCAGCAGCTCGGTGCGCAGCAGGTCGATGCCGAGCTTTTCGTTGGCCGACAGGTAGAGGTGGGTCGCATCGGGCGACTCGTCCATCGACGGCTTGTGGCCGGACAGGTCGATCTTGTTCCAGATGCGCAGCACCGGCACGCCCTGCGGGAAGGCGGCGGCGATCTTCTCGTCCTCCGCGCTCGGCCCCAGGTTGGCGTCCAGCAGGTGCAGGATCACGTCGGCCTTGCCGACTTCGCCCCAGGTGCGCTCGATGCCGATGCGCTCGACCACGTCGATGTCGTCGATCGTGCGGATGCCGGCGGTGTCGATGATGTTGAGCGGGATGCCTTCGATCTGGATGGTCTCGGTGACCTTGTCGCGCGTGGTGCCGGCGATCGGCGTGACGATCGCGACGTCGGCGCCGGCCAGGGCGTTCAGCAGCGAGGACTTGCCGACGTTCGGCTGGCCCACCAGCACGACGTTCAGGCCTTCGCGCAGCAATGCGCCTTGCGCCGCCTGGCGGAACACGTTCTCGAGCGCCTCGATGATGCCGGCCAGCTGGCCGCGCGCATTCGATTTTTCGAGGAAGTCGATTTCCTCTTCCGGGAAGTCGAGGGTAGCCTCGACCAGCATGCGCAAATTTGTGGTCTGGTCGACCAGCGTGTGCACCACCTGGGAGAAGGCCCCCGACAGCGACTGCGAGGCGGACTTCGCCGCCGCTTCGGTGGAGGCGTCGATCAGGTCGGCCACCGCCTCGGCCTGGGCCAGGTCGAGCTTGTCGTTCAAGAAGGCGCGGCGGGTGAATTCGCCGGGTTCGGCCAGGCGCAGGCCGAACGGCGCACCCGCCTCCAGCACACGCGCGAGCAGCATCTGCAGCACGACCGGGCCGCCGTGGCCCTGCAGTTCGAGCACGTCTTCGCCGGTGTAGGAATGCGGACCCCTGAAGTACAGGGCCAGCCCCTCGTCGATCACGTCGCCGTTGGCGGCCCTGAACGGGATGTAGGTGGCGTGGCGGGGGCTGAGCTTCACACCGGGGAACAGGGCGTCGATCAGGTCGGGCAGCGATTTGCCGGAGGCGCGCACGACGCCGATGCCGCCGCGGCCGGGGGCGGTGGCGATGGCGGCGATGGGGGAGGTGTCGAGTTTCATGGGGAGGATTGTAAGTAAAAAGCCCGCGACATGCGCGGGCTTTCAGAGGAAGCGGGAAGGCTTACTTCGCCGTGCCGCCTTCGAACTTCTTGGTGATGACCCACTGCTGCGCGATCGACAGGATGTTGTTGACCACCCAGTACAGCACCAGTCCCGACGGGAAGAAGAAGAACACCACCGAGAACGCCAGCGGCATGAACAGCATCATCTTCGCCTGCACCGGGTCGGTCGGCTGCGGGTTCAGCTTGGTGGTGATGTACATCGACACCGCGTAGACGACCGGCAGGATGAAGTAAGGGTCGGGCTGGGTCAGGTCGTCGATCCACAGGATCCACGGCGCGCCGCGCATTTCGACCGACGCCTGCAGCACCCAGTACAGGGCGAAGAACACCGGCATCTGCACCAGGATCGGCAGGCAGCCGCCCAGCGGGTTGATCTTCTCGGTCTTGTACAGCTCCATGGTGGCCTGCTGCATCTTCTGCGGATCGTTCTTGTAGCGCTCGCGGATCGCCTGCATCTTCGGCGTCACCACACGCATCTTGGCCATGCTGCGGTAGCCGGCCGCCGACAGCGGGAAGAAGGCCAGCTTGATCAGGACGGTCAGGGCGACGATGGTCCAGCCCCAGTTACCCAGCAGCGAGTGCAGGTGGGTCATCACCCAGAAGATCGGCTTGGCGATGATGGTCAGCATGCCGTAGTCCTTGACCAGTTCCAGGCCAGGGGCGATGGTTTCCAGGGTTTGCTCGTCCTGCGGGCCCGAATACAGGCGGGTGTCGTTCGACACGGTGGCGCCCGGCGCCACCGTGCCGAGCGGCTGCACGGTGCCGATGGCATACAGGTTGGTCGCGATCTTCTTGGTGAAGATCTCGCGCTGCGCCTTGTCGGCCGGGATGAAGGCCGACACGAAGAAGTGCTGCGAGATCGCGATCCAGCCGTTGTTGGCCTTCTTCGAGTGCTGGGCGCTGCCCTCTTCGATTTCTTCGAAGGTCAGCTTCTGGTACTTGTCTTCGTCGGTGAACAGGGTCGGGCCGGTGTAGCTCGGCATGAAGAACGAATCGGTCGGCGGCTTGTTGCCGTCATGCTGGAGCTGGAGGTACAGCGAGGGCTGCACCGGTGCCGCGGTCAGGTTGGTCACATCGTGACGGATGCCGATGGTGTAGTCGCCCTTGCGGAAGGTGAAGGTCTTGGTCAGGCGCACACCGCCCTGCTCCGCATCCAGCACCAGCTGCACGGTGCCGTCGGCGCCGCGCGTGAGCGGACGGGCCACGAAAGGCGTCGCGTGGTTCGGCATGACGCCGGCCGGGGTCGAGCCGACCAGGCCGGTCTGGCCGAGGTAGGTGTTGTTGCCGCCCACGTTGAACAGCACCTTGTTCTTGGTCTTGTCGATTTCGTCGGCGAAGTGCAGCAGCTCGAGGCGCTTGATGACGCCGCCGAGGGTGTCGATGTCGGCCTTCACCACGTCGGTGGCGATGGTGATGCGCTGGGTCGCCGG
The DNA here is from genome assembly GCF_059685865.1 of Telluria sp. ZB4P36. Taxonomy (NCBI): domain Bacteria; kingdom Pseudomonadati; phylum Pseudomonadota; class Betaproteobacteria; order Burkholderiales; family Oxalobacteraceae; genus Telluria; species Telluria sp. ZB4P36. The sequence goes on along the minus strand of NZ_JCASIE010000020.1, from coordinate 64,270 downwards.
TGCTGCAGGCGCGGCGCCGGGCACGGCGGCGGCGCCTGCCTGGGCGGCGGCCGGCACGTCGTTCGGCTTGGCCTGCTGCTGCGCCACCTGGGCGCTAGGGGGGGCCGGCGAGAACAGCGACTGTTTACCGTTGGCCACCATCCAGTTGTTCCAGAGAACAATCAGGGAAATGGCGAACACGATCCACAAGACGGTACGTTTATTGAGTTCCATTGGAGTCTAGTCAGGAGTGTTTACAACCGCGAGCGGCTGGTGGAGGGACGAAATCGACCCCGCCCGGGTTCCACGGATGGCAGCGGCACACGCGGCGCGCGGCCAGCAGCGAGCCGCGGGCGGCGCCGTGCACGCGCAGCGCTTCGATCGCGTAATTGGAGCAGGTCGGATAAAAACGGCATTTCTGCCCGAGCAGCGGGGACAGCAGCAGCTGGTAGCCGCGAAGGAACCAGACCAGCAGCGTCTTCATGGCGATGGCGGGGGCGTACTGGCCCGGCGCGGGCGCTGCGAGGCGAACAGGCGGGTGAGCTCGGCGCGCAGCTCGGCCTTCAGGGCGCGCGTGGTGGCCGGCCCGTCCTTGCTGTTGACCGGCCGTGACAGGCGCACGATGCAGTCGAAAGGCTGCAGTTCGCTGGTGCGGAACAGCTCGCGCGTGACGCGCTTGATCGTGTTGCGGGTGACGGCGCGCGGTGCGAAACGCTTGGCCGCAACGACGCCCAGCCGCGCATGCGGCAGGGAATTGGGTCGGGTATAGAGCACGAAATGCGCGGATTTTTGCGCCGGCCGCAAACGAAAAACGGATGAAAACTCATCCGTTTTAACGATACGCCGAACGCGCGCGAAGTCGTGCGAACCTTCGCCTGTCATACCGACCGCGTCGATCTGGTCTAAGAAACTTAGACAGCCAGGCGCTTGCGGCCCTTGGCGCGGCGTGCGTTCAGGACTTGACGGCCACCACGGGTAGCCATACGTGCGCGGAAGCCGTGCGTGCGCTTGCGACGGACGACGGAAGGTTGGTAAGTACGTTTCATGGTGGTCTCGCTTAAAGCAAAAGAAAGTGCAAAATCGGGTCTGACGTCGTGTCAGGATTCGTCGCCAATGACAGTTCGCAGATGGTTAAGCCAGCGTCACGCCTTAGCAGATACTCATTTTCGCCAGCGCAGCTTCACGCCGATTTATCAGCTTGACAGGGTGCACGGACGGGGAACCCTGAATTAGACTCGATTTTCGGTCCAGCTGTCAAGAATGCTGTTGTTTCCTGATGAGCTCCCCTGTGCTGCAAAAAGCGCGGCGACGGTTGAAAATAGTGGGCCCAACCTGTGGATAACTTCGGCCGAGACAGGTAAAATAGCGTGTTACGTATCAACTAGCGAAGTATGGAAAATTTTTGGCAGACCTGTTCCGCGCAGCTGGAACTCGAGCTGACTCCGCAGCAATACAGTGCGTGGATCAAATCGCTCGTCGTCCTCGATTACGAGGAAGGCAAGCTGCGCATCGCCGCACCGAACCGGTTCAAGCTCGACTGGGTCAAGACCCAGTTCGCCACCCGCATCACCGAGCTCGCCTGCCAGTACTGGGAAGCGCCGGTGGAAGTGCAGTTCGTGCTCGACCCGAAGAACAATCCGGCCAAGAAGCCGGCGGGCCCCGCATCGACCGGCGCGGGCACTGCCAACGGCGGCGCGATCAACTTCGATGCGCCGCGCCAGCCGGAAGCGCCGACCCAGGGGAACGTGAACATCGCCAACTCGCCCAAGCGCGAGCAGAGCCGGATCAACACCGACCTCACCTTCGACAGCTTCGTCACCGGTAAGGCCAACCAGCTGGCGCGCGCCGCAGCGATCCAGGTCGCCAACAACCCGGGCATCTCGTACAACCCGCTGTTCTTCTACGGCGGCGTCGGCCTCGGTAAGACCCACCTGATCCATGCGATCGGCAACCAGGTCATGGCCGACAACCCGAACGCGCGCATCCGCTACATCCACGCCGAGCAGTACGTGCGCGACGTCGTCACCGCCTACCAGCGCAAGGGCTTCGACGACTTCAAGCATTACTACCATTCGCTCGACATGCTCCTGATCGACGATATTCAATTCTTCGGCGGCAAGAGCCGCACGCAGGAAGAGTTCTTCTATGCCTTCGAAGCCCTGATCGCCGCCAAGAAGCAGATCATCATCACGTCGGATACCTATCCGAAAGAGATCACCGGCATGGACGACCGCCTGATCTCGCGCTTCGACTCCGGCCTGACGGTGGCGATCGAGCCGCCGGAGCTGGAAATGCGCGTGGCGATTTTGCTGAAAAAAGCGCAGTCCGAAAACGTGACCCTGTCGGACGATGTCGCCTTCTTCGTGGCCAAGCACCTGCGCTCGAACGTGCGCGAACTGGAAGGCGCGCTGCGCAAGATCCTGGCCTACTCGCGCTTCCACGGCAAGGACATCACCATCGACGTGGTGAAGGAAGCCCTGAAGGACCTGCTGTCGGTGCAGAACCGCCAGATCTCGGTGGAGAACATCCAGAAGACGGTCGCGGACTTCTTCAACATCAAGGTGGCGGACATGTACTCCAAGCGCCGCCCGGCGAACATCGCCCGCCCGCGCCAGATCGCCATGTACCTGGCCAAGGAACTGACCCAGAAGAGCCTGCCGGAGATCGGCGAGCTGTTCGGCGGCCGCGACCACACGACCGTGCTGCACGCGGTGCGCAAGATCGCGGCGGACCGCCAGAAGAACGCCGAATGCAACCACGAGCTGCACGTGCTGGAGCAGACGCTGAAGGGCTAACCGATTATGCCGGCCGGGTTATGCGCCGACGTTTGTGTTCTCTCCCGGCAATTGGCAAAATAGTGTAGTAGCAATAAATACATTAATAATTATTTGAGGATATCTATGCAACTGGTCAAAACCACCCGAGACACGCTTCTCCGGCCACTGCAGATCGTGAGCGGTATTGTCGAGCGTCGGCACACTATGCCGATTCTGGCCAATATCCTCATTCGCAAGGACGGTGAAAGCGTCTCGTTCCTCTCGACCGACACCGAAGTGCAGATCACCACGCTCGCCAACATCGGCTCGGGCGATGACGTGACCGGCACCACGGTGGCGGCCCGCAAGCTGCTCGACATCCTGCGCGCGCTGCCGGAGTCGGGCGACGTTACCATGACCCTGCAGAACAAGCGCCTGGCCGTCCAGAGCGGCAAGTCGCGCTTCGCCCTGCAGACCCTGGCCGCGGAAGAATTCCCGACCGTGTCGGTGGCCGACACCTACAACGCCTCGGTGACCCTGCCGCAGAAGACGCTGAAGCACCTGTTCAACATGGTGCATTTCTCGATGGCCCAGCAGGACATCCGCTACTACCTGAACGGCCTGCTGCTGGTGCTGGACGGCCAGAACATCATCGCCGTGGCGACCGACGGCCACCGCCTGGCCTTCTGCCAGGTGGAGACCGAGCAGTCCTTCGAGCGCCAGGAAGTGATCATCCCGCGCAAGACCATCATCGAACTGCAGCGCCTGCTGGAAGAAAGCGACGAGGAAGTGCGCCTGGACATCGCCGCCTCGCAGGTGAAGCTGACCTTCGCCGACATCGAGCTGGTCTCGAAGCTGGTCGAGGGCAAGTTCCCTGACTACACCCGCGTGATCCCGAAGGGTTACAAGAACGAGTTCACGATCGGCCGCGATGAGCTGCTGCGTTCGCTACAGCGCGCTGCGATCATGACCAGCGACAAATTCAAGGGCGTGCGCTGCATCATCGAGCCGGGCGTCATGAAGATCAGCTCGACCAACGCCGACCAGGAAGAGGCGGTCGAAGAACTCGAGATCGACTACGGCGGCGACACCATCGACATCGGCTTCAACGTGACCTACCTGCTCGACGTGCTGAACAACCTCAAGTGCGACCAGGTGAACATCGCGCTGGGCGATTCGAACTCGTCGGCACTGATCTCGATTCCCCACAATGGCGACTTCAAGTATGTCGTCATGCCGATGCGTATCTGAGCTAAAGAATAGTACTCACCGCCACGCCGGCCCAGGCCGGCGTGGCGGCACGGGCTGCAAGCAGCCTTGGATTACCCGTTTTATAGAAAGCAGTCCATGTCCGAGAATACCCAACCAGAAATGACCCCCGTCCCTAAAGCGGACGACTACGGCGCGTCCTCGATCCAGATCCTGGAAGGCCTGGAAGCGGTGCGCAAGCGTCCGGGCATGTACATTGGCGACACCTCGGACGGCACCGGCCTGCACCACCTGGTGTTCGAGGTGCTCGACAACTCGATCGACGAGGCCCTGGCCGGCTACTGCACCGAGATCCACGTCACGATCCACTCCGACAATTCGATCTCGATCACCGACAACGGCCGCGGCATCCCGACCGGCGTCAAGATGGACGACAAGCACGAGCCAAAGCGCTCGGCGACCGAGATCGCCCTGACCGAACTGCATGCCGGCGGCAAGTTCAACCAGAACTCCTACAAGGTGTCCGGCGGCCTGCACGGCGTGGGCGTCTCGTGCGTGAACGCGCTGTCGAAGCTGCTGCGCGTGACCGTGCGCCAAAAAGGCAAGGTGCACCAGCTGGAATTCGTGCGCGGCGTCCCGATCGACCGCCTGATCGAGGTCGTCGACGGCGTCGAAGTCTCCCCGATGAAGGTGATCGGCGAGACCGACAAGCGCGGCACCGAGGTGCACTTCTGGGCCGACGAAGAAATCTTCACCCACGTCGAATTCCACTACGAGATCCTGTCGAAGCGTATCCGCGAACTCTCGTTCCTGAACAACGGCGTCAATATCAAGCTGAGCGACCACCGCAGCGGCAAGGAAGAAGTGTTCGCCTTCGAAGGCGGCACCCGCGGCTTCGTGGAGTACATCAACAAGGCCAAGACCGTCCTGCACCCGACCGTGTTCCAGGCCACCGGCGACCGCCTGTCGGACCAGGGCACCAACATTTCGGTGGACGTGTCGATGCAGTGGAACGACGCCTACAACGAACAGGTGCTGTGCTTCACCAACAACATCCCGCAGCGCGACGGCGGCACCCACCTGACCGGCCTGCGTGCGGCGATGACGCGCGTGATCAACAAGTACATCGACGAGAACGACTTCGCCAAGAAGGCGAAGGTCGAGATCTCGGGCGACGACATGCGCGAAGGCCTGACCTGCGTGCTGTCGGTGAAGGTGCCGGAGCCGAAGTTCTCGTCGCAGACCAAGGACAAGCTGGTGTCGTCGGAAGTGCGCGGCCCGGTGGAAGAAATCGTCGCCAAGACGCTGACCGACTTCCTGATGGAGAAGCCGAACGACGCCAAGATCATCTGCGGCAAGATCGTCGAAGCGGCCCGTGCGCGCGAAGCGGCACGCAAGGCGCGCGACCTGACCCGCCGCAAGGGCGTGATGGACGGCCTGGGCCTGTCCTCGAAGCTGGCCGACTGCCAGGAACGCGACCCGGCGCTGGCCGAGCTGTACATCGTCGAGGGTGACTCCGCAGGCGGCTCCGCCAAGCAGGGCCGCGACCGCAAGTTCCAGGCCATCCTGCCGCTGCGCGGCAAGGTGCTGAACGTGGAAAAGGCGCGCTTCGAAAAGATGCTGTCGTCGGAGCAGATCACCACCCTGATCGCGACCCTCGGCACCTCGATCGGCCCGGACGAATTCAACGTCGACAAACTGCGCTACCACCGCATCATCATCATGACCGACGCAGACGTCGACGGCGCCCACATCCGTACCCTGCTGCTGACCCTATTCTACCGCCAGATGCCGCAGCTGGTGGAACGCGGCCACATCTACATCGCCCAGCCGCCGCTGTACAAGGTGAAGTCCGGCCGCGACGAACGCTACCTGAAGGACGACGTCGAGGAAGCGAGCTACATGATGACAGTTGCGCTGAACACCGCCTCGCTGATCCCGCGCGAAGGCGCCGAGCCGATCACCGGCGAAGGCCTGAGCGCGCTGGTGCAGCAGTACAACCTGGCCAACGCCATCATGATGCGCCTGACCCGCGTGATCGACCGCGCGGCGCTGACCGCGATCATGAGCGGCGTGACGCTGCAAATGACCACGCTGGAAGACGCCGCGGCTTCGGCCAAGGCGATGGAAGCGGCGATCAACGATCCGGCGGTGAAGGTTGTGGTGCGTTCGGACGAGCTGTCGGAAAAGCACGCGCTGCGCATCGAGCGCATGCGCCACGGTAACGTGAACGTCACCTCGATCGACGCCGACTTCGTGCAGAGCAACGACTACGCCGTGCTGGCCAATGCTGCTGCCACCTTCCAGGGCCTGATGGGCGAAGGCGCCATCATGCGCCGCGGCGAAGGCGAGAAGATGAAGGAATTCGCGGTGCGCGGCTTCCACGAAGCCATGATCTGGTTGCGTGAAGAAGCGGAACGCGGCGTGTCGAAGCAGCGTTACAAGGGTCTGGGCGAGATGAATCCGGAGCAGCTGTGGGAGACCACGATGGATCCGACCGTGCGCCGCCTGCTGAAGGTGCAGATCGAGGATGCGATTGCGGCGGACCAGATCTTTACCACGCTGATGGGTGATGAAGTGGAGCCGCGTCGTAACTTCATCGAGGCCAATGCGCTGCGGGCGGGGAATATCGACGTCTAAGCGTTCTTCGCTTTACGTTAAAACGGCCTCTTACGAGGCCGTTTTTATTTTCAAGCGCTTCATGACCGATCAGAAGCGAAAGTCGCTCATTCCTGCTCGGGGATCGGCCTGACAACCAGGAACTGGTAGGACATCGCACCGATGAAAGCGATGCCCGCCCCCGTCAGCAAGGCAGGTACAAAGGACCAGCTTTGCGCGATATAGCCGGTGAAGATCGGTGCCAGCGCACTACCGATGAATCCACCGAAGTTCTGGATCGCCCCGAGCGAAGCCACGCGGCTGCGCGGCGCCACTGCGGTAACCAGCGACCACGAACAGGCCGACGCCGCGTTGGCCAGAAAGATCACGACCGAGATGCAGGCGATGGCCGCGGTATTGCTCTCGACGAGGGCAGCCGGAATCGTGAACGCCACCATGCCCAGCATCGCCAGCACCACCGCCGTGCGGCGGCCCAATACCGTCGACGCCGCACGGCGGGTAATCCGGTCAGAAGCCCAACCTGCCACCAGGGCGCCGGCGAAGCCGCACAGGAAGGGGATCGTGGCTGCGATTCCGACGTAGGCCACGTCCATGTGGCGTTCGGTCCGCAGGTAACCCGGCAGCCAGGTGAGGAAGACCCAGTTCAGATAAACCGAGCCAAAGAATCCGAGCATCATGCCCCAGGTAGCGCGCTGGCGGAACAGCGCGCGCCAGGCCGCGAAATCCGTTGTCGGCGCGGGCTCTAGGCTCTGCCCTTCGTCCAGGTAGGCACGCTCGGCCTCGGACAGTTGTTCGCGCACCGGGTCGCGATACAGCATCACCCAGACAACGGCCGCGACGATGCCGAGCGCACCGGTGACGAAGAATGCCCAATGCCAGCTGGTCGCGGCAATCAGCGGGGAGAGGCACAGTGGCGCGAGCGCAAAGCCCAGTGGCGATGCCGAGTTGTAGATCCCCGTCGGCGTACCGCGCGACCTGATCGGGAACCAGTTGCTCACCACCCGTGCTGCCGCCGGGAACTGCGGCGCCTCGCCGATACCGAGCACGACCCGTGCGAGCACGAACCAGCCAAAGGTCGATACCAGCCCGCCCGCGGCTTGCGCCAGTGACCACAGGACTAGGCCCGCGCCAAGCAGCCAACGCGGCCCGATCTTGTCGACCAGCGCGCCGACTGGAAGCTGACAGAGCGCATAGCTCCAGGAGAAGGCCGAAAGCAGCAGACCCATTTGCCCGAGCGAGAGGTCGAGGTCGGCCCGGATGAACTCATTGGCGACGGCCAGGGTGGCGCGGTCGAGGTAGTTGATGACGCCGGTAATCACCAGCAGTACAAGGGCCAGGGTTTGGCGGCGACGGATCCGTGGAGGAGTCAGTCCAGTAGCAGAGAGATCGTTCATCTCGAGATGCTACCAAACGAAATTGATAACGGGAAAGATATTCTCATCGCTAGACGATGAGTTGCGCGATTCAAACGTGGAGCTCAATTCCTTTTCAGTCGGAAAATCCAGCTTCTTGTAGACGCGTGCCATGTGGTACATCCTCGCGTACGTTTGCCTTAGGCAACCCGTGATTTCAGGGCTGAGTTGCTATAGTAAGACGTACCAGAAACCAGCCGGAGCACGAAACCTATGCGACTTCTTCGTCAAGCCGCCACTATCCTGGGAGGAACCTTGCTATCGTCAATCGCTATTGCGGCGCCTGAACAGCAGGCCGCCGCCTTCATGGATATCTATTCCAAGCATTGCCTGAAGTACCTGCACGACTTCGACGGCCTGCGCAACGAGCTGAAGGCGTTTCCCCAGCTGCCTGCGGAAGCCGCAGCCATGTTCCTGCAGGGCGCCAAGGGCAATGCCTGGTCCGTGCCGAGCCAGCACGGCCAGTTCATCCTGGTCGTCCATTCAGACAAGAATTTGTGCGCGCTGTACGCCAAGACAGTGCCGGCCACCACGGTCCAGGCCATGTTCGAAAAGACGGTGGGCAAGGCCCCGGAACCCTTCCGCAGCGAGCGCAAGCGTAATACCTCGGACAAGGGCCCCGACGGCGTCAAGAGCACCGTTGCCTATGAATGGACCACCGATAAATCGCCGCGCAAGCCGCTGTTCGCGCTCACCACCACGACCAGCAAGAACAGCGTGGCGCAGGGCGTCGCCACCGCAGCCATCGGCAAATAACTCGACTGGCTTAGGGCAACTTGATCTTGATGATCGCGTTACCCGAGGTCGCGTACAAGTTGCCCTTGCCGTCGTTGGTGATGCCCCGGATGGCCGCCAGGCTGCCCGGCAGGTTCCCCGCCTGCAGCGCCGTGGCGCGCGTGGTGCCGGCGATCGTCGTCACCACGCCGGCCGGGGTGATCTTGCGCACCAGGTTGTTGACTGCGTCGGCCGCATAGACATTGCCTTGCGGGTCGACCGTCAGCGCCACCACGTCTTCGAAGCTGGCCGCGGCTCCCGTTCCGTTCGCCGCACCGCGAGCGCCGCCGGCCGTGCCGGCAAGCGGCGTAAGGACATTCATGGTGGCGATCGTGGCATTGTTGGTCCGGCTGATCCTGCGCTGCAAATCGAACACATAGACGTTGTTGCTGCTGTCGGTCGCCACCCCACGCGCCTCGGCGATGCGCGTGCCGAACAGGTCCTGTATCACCTCCACGCCCTCCAGCATGGCCGTGCCGCCAGACACGATGCGGCGTGTGCTGAAGCCATTCGTGACCAGCAAATGGCCGCGTGCGTCGACCGCGATCCCTCTGGCGGCAATCGCCATCATGCTGCGGCTGTCGACGTTGGGGCCGACCGGAATGGTGGCCACGGTGCCCACCTGGCCGCTGCCGGCCACGCTGCGGATGCGCAAGGCGTCGGTGACGAAAAGGGTGCCGCTGCCGTCGATCGCCAGCGCAGTGGGATCGGCGAAGCGTGCGCGGTCGCCGGCTCCGTCGATGATGGCGTTGTTCGGGTTGGCGGCGCCGGCCAGGGTAGTGACGACGCCGGCCGGCGTGATCTTGCGGATCGTTTGATTGCCGGTGTCGGCCACGTACAGGTTGCCGGCGGCGTCGATGGCGATGCCGCGCGGATCATTGAAACGTGCCGCATCAGCGGTGGCATTGGTGCTGCCGGTTTCGGTAGCGCTGCCCGCGACGATGCTGATGGCGGCCTGCGACGGCGGCGGCTTGTCGTCGCCGTCGTCCGCCGGCGGATGGTCGCCGCAGGCGGCCAGCAGCAGCATGGCCGCGGATGCACATACCAGGCGCAGGCGCCTGCGCGCCGCGGTGTTGACTTCGTGCTTCTTCATGAACGCCTCTCCGAGAGTCCGATCAGCAGATGCTAGCACGCGCCCGCGGCCCCGCTGCAGGGATTCGTCATGAGCCTTGCATGAAATGCGTTGTCGGCCGCCGTCACATCCGGTCCAGGATCTGCACCGATGCGCGCTCGCTCATCACCAGCACGAGTTTCAGGCGCGCGCGTGTCATGCCGACGAACAGTTTCCTCAGCGTCAGCTCGTCCATCTCTTCGAAATCGATCTCGGTGAAGATCAGCGCCGGCGCCGATTGTCCCTTGAAGCGGTACACCGATTCCGCCAGCAGCCCGCCCTCGCGGAACACCGGGTTGCCAAACAGGTCGTAGGCACCGGTGAAGGAGCGCAGCGTGTGGGCGTCGCTCAGTTTGTCCAGTTTGAGGATGGCCGATTTTTCGCGCCCGCGGAAGGAGCAGATCGCGATGTCCTGACGCTGGAAGCCGGCGGCCAGGCAGGTCGTGACGGCGCGCCGGGTCTGCCCCAGCATCGCCTCGGTATCGCCTTCAGGGTAGGTCAGCTCCTCGATGTCGGCGCCCTTGAAAGGGCTGCCCGCCTCCACCGGCTGGCTCACCGCGCCGATGGAACTGAGCATCTGCACGATCTGGCGCGGGCTGCGGTAGTTGGTGTTCGAGTGCAGCACCACCCAGGCCGGTAGCGGCACGCTCTCCTTGCCGTACAGGTTCTGGTCCGGGTCTTCCAGCCAGATGGCGCGCCCGCCTTCCCTCAGCATGCGCAGCACGATGTCGCGCCAGGTGGCCGAGAAGTCCTGGCCCTCGTCGACGATGACGACGTCGTACTGCCAGGTCTCGGGCAGGTCGGCCGAAGCCAGGGAGCCTTCGATCTCGGCCCAGACCGTGGGCGAGCCGTAGTCGGGCGTCCTGCCCTGGGCACGCAGCCAGGCGTCGCACAGTTCATGGAAGTTGGCGACGCGCCCGCCCGCCGGCACCAGGCGCTCGATGTGGTCGGCCAGCGGGCGGTTGAAGCAGACATAGAGCGGGCGCAGGCCGGCGTCGATGGCGGCCGTGTATTCGGCCAGCGCCAGCTGGGTCTTGCCGCTGCCGGCAGTGCCCATCACGCGCAGGCGGTAAGGCGTAACCTCGAGGCGCCGCGCCCAGGTCGCGAGGCCGCCCGACAGGCGCGTCACCATCTGGGTGGCGCAGCCGATCATCGAGCTCGGGTCGGGGCGCAGGCTCAGGGTGTCGCCGAGGTAGCGCGTGACCCGGTCGAAGTCCTCGGTGCGCGGCGTCAGCGGCAGGATCTCGCGGATCTTCGCGCCCAGCTGGCCCTTGGTGGTGGCGTCGATGATGTGGCTGGGGTCGATGCCGGCCTGCTGCGGGTCCTTGACGATGTAGTCGGGGCAGTACAGCAGGTAGTCGATCGACAGCTCGCCCTGGTAGCGCTTGGCGAAGCCTTCGATGGTGTGCAGGATCTGGTGGCGGATCTTGCGCGGCTTGCCCTGGTAGTTCTTCACCAGGCCGTCGCGGCTCTCGTTCAGGAAGCCGGCGATCTGCTCGATCAGCAGCAGCCTGCCGTTCGGCGCCAGGATGATGAAGTCGATGTCGCCGTAGGCCGAGAACCCGTGTTCGACATTGGTCCAGTGGACGCCGTGGTAGATCTCGTAGGGGGTGTCGGACAGGCGCTTCTCGAGCAGCGCCAGGGTTTCGATTTCACGCGCGGCGGCACCGGTGACGGACATCTCGCGCCAGCCGGCAGGATGGATATGGGCCATGGATCGTCGCTCAGCTGTTTTTAGAATAGCAACATTTTGACATCCTCCCCTCCCTAATGGAAGCGGATTCCTACTGCGCTGTGCGATTCGTTGCCAGTCGCTTCGGTGGTTCCTGCTTCATCGAGCGGCCCAGCTGCGCCGTCTCTCCACAGGCTAGCAAGCGGTGCCCCCGCTCAAGTACGTTCATTGCGCCGACTACGTCGGCGTTGTTAGCGTAGCCACAGCCGATACACAGGAACTGGGCCTGCGTGCGCCGGTTGTCCGGCGAGACATACCCGCATTGCGGACAGGTCTGGCTCGTATGGTGCGGCGGCACCGCAAACAGCAGGCCGTCGTTCCATGCCATCTTGTATTCCAGCTGGCGACGGAATTCATACCAGCCCTGATCCAGGATGGCGCGGTTCAGGGCAGTCTTCTGCTTCACGTTCCTGCCAGGCCGTGAGGCCGTACCGCGCGCCGATTTTGCCATGTTCCTGACCTGCAGGTCCTCGATGCACACGAGCGCGTGGTTTTTGCTGATCGTGGTGGTGGCCTTGTGCAGGAAGTCGCGGCGAACGTTTGCGATGCGGGCGTGCAGCTTCTGGACACGAGCCTGTACCTTTTTCCAGTTGCTGCTGAATTTCACCTTGCGGCGTAGGCGTCTCTGATAACGCGCCAGACGCTGCTTGTGCCTTTTGAAGCTGTTGATCGGTTCTATAAAACTGCCGTCGCTGAAGGTGGCGAAACGGACAATGCCAACGTCAATGCCGATGGCACCCGTCGATGCCGGTACGGGCTGGGCGACATCGCGTTGTGTCTGGATTGACACGTACCACCTGCCGGCTGACAGGCTGAGAGTCACATTACGCACCTCGCCCTGCACGTTGCGGCTCTTGCGGTAGCGCAGCCAGCCGAGCTTGGGTAGGAAAATACGACCGTTGCCTTGATCGAGTTTGATTTGTTTCGGATCTGGGTAGCGGAAGCGGTCGTGCCGTCCTCTTTGCTTGAACCTTGGAAAACCGGCGCGTTGTTCGAAGAAATTGGTGTATGCCCGCTCCAGGTCTTTCAAGGCCTGCTGCAGCGGCTGGGCCGGCGCCTCAGCCAGCCAAGCGGTCTCTGGGTCGTGGCGCCAAGCGGTGAGTTGGCGGCACAGGCCGGCGTAGCCAAGCTTCGGCAACGCGACTGCGTGGCGCTCCTGCTGCAGCGCCAGCGCCTTGTTGAACACGAAGCGGCAGCAGCCGGCGAAGCAGAGCATGAGGCGCGACTGTTCGCCAGTTGGCATCAGTTCATACTTGAAGGCTTGTAGGTGCCGCATGCCCTCAAGCCTGGCCGTCTTGCCAATGCGCGCCATGATTTGCGCCAATGGTGCGCGCGTCCGCGCGATCCTTCCCCCGCCCTGAAGAAAGATGCATGCCGCGCACCTCAGTAAAGCCGGTCACGTTTGCTATCGCTGAATTACGAATAGCTCTTTAATTCGGCGGCGAACGAACGCACCTGTGCGCAGCTGTCGGCAGCCGCCCGTGCGCACCATGCGCTCAAGGCCTCCTGCAGCTGCTCCTCGCTGGCCAGCGAGCGCTGCCACAGCTGCGCCAACTGCTCGCGCAGGGCCTGCACCCGGCGCAGGGAATCGCTGGCGGCCAGCACGCCGCCCAGCCGTCCTTGTTCGTCGCCGTCCAGGTAGCCCGGGTCGCGCATCAGGAGGCGCAGGACGGTTTTCCGGTCGATCCCGGCGCCGAGCGGGATGGCGCGGAGTTCGCGCCGCCACACCGGCTTGAGCCGCGCATTCAGCGCCGCCATCACGCGTGCGCGATTCGCTAGCACGGCGCGCAGGGTCATGGCATCGACTTCGGCGTGGCGGTAGCGGATGCCGGGTGCTGCCGGCAGCGGCCGCGCCTTCGCCAGCCGCAACCATTCCAGCATCCGGATGTACATCCAGCCGATGTCGAACTCATACCACTTCACCGACATCTTGGCCGAGCAGGCGAAGGTATGGTGGTTGTTGTGCAGCTCTTCGCCGCCGATCAGCAGGCCGAAGGGCAGAATGTTGGTCGCCGCTTCCGGGCAGTCGAAGTTGCGGTAGCCGATGGCATGGCCGGCGCCGTTGATCACGCCCGCCGCCAGCACGGGAATCCACAGCATCTGGATGCCCCAGACCGACAGGCCGATGACGCCGAACAGCAGCACGTCGATGATCAGGAGCAGGCCCACGCCCTGCCACGTAAAGCGGCTGTACAGGCGGCGTTCGATCCAGTCGTCCGGGCAGCCTGCCGCGTAACGCGCAATCGCTTCGTGATCATTGCTGGCGCTGCGATAAAGTTCCGCACCGCGCAGCAGCACGGTGCGCAGACCCACCTGGCGCGGGCTGTGCGGGTCGCCCTCGCGTTCGCAGTGCGCGTGGTGACGGCGGTGGATGGCGACCCATTCGCGCGTCACCATGCCGGTGGTCAGCCACAGCCAGAAGCGGAAGAAATGGGAGATGACGGGGTGGAGCGAGAGGGCGCGGTGCGCCTGGTGGCGGTGAAGGTAGACGGTCACGGCGACGATGGTCACGTGCGTCGTCAGCAGCGTGGTGGCCACGATACCGGATGCCGGAGCCCCTGTCAGGCCATCGGCCAGGAAAAACAGTAGCTGGTCCATCGCGTGCTCCCGTCGTCAGGTAGGCATACCGGAGTATGAACCCTTCCTGACGGCGGCGCGCACGCCTGCCCGGTATTAACGGCGGCGCGGAGGCGCGCGGCGTGGTGCGGCCGGGCCGCGCGTTTCGATGTGGCGGAACACGATCCGGCCCTTGGTCAGGTCGTAGGGCGACAGCTCGAGCGTCACGCGGTCGCCGGCCAGGATACGGATGTGGTTTTTCTTCATGCGGCCGGCGGTGTACGCGATCATCTTGTGTCCGTTGTCGAGGTCGACGCGGAAACGCAGTTCGGGCAGCACTTCGCAGACAAGGCCGTTCATTTCGATCAGTTCTTCTTTTGCCATGGTGGCTCCTGGAAAGGGTGCGTCCCGGCGCAGCGGGTCGACAGTGGGGAGGGAGTCGCGGCATGTCGCCACGTGTGGGGAGCCCGGCCTGGGACAGCCAGGAGGGGAAGAAGAAAAAAGCCCGCTCATGCGGATCCATTTTCTGGCGTGACCGGTATGTCGCCTTGCACCTGCACGGGCACAGCGAGGCAACCGGAAGCGGCAAGGCAATACCCTACCCGCTGGGACCAGTATAACAGCATTAGCCCTGCAGCGCCTGCGGGCCGTCAAGACCGCTATACTGCCCGGTTTGACGGAGACGCGATGAACAAGAACTATGTGATGGCGCTGGTGCTGGCCGCCGCCGCGCTTCCGGCAGCAGCCCGGGACGCGATCCACTGCACCCTGCTGGTCGATGCCGCGAGCGGCAAGACGCTGCTGCGCGACGGCCAGTGCGAGCAGCGCGTGACGCCCGCCTCGACCTTCAAGGTGACGATCAGCCTGATGGGCTTCGACAGCGGCATCCTGCAGGACGCGGCAAGCCCGCTGCTGCCTTTCCGCGCAAGCTACGCGGACTGGCTGCCGGAATGGCGCACCGCCACCGCCCCGGATACGTGGATGAAGCATTCGGTGGTGTGGTACTCGCAGCAGGTGACCACGCGCGTCGGCGCCGAGCGTTTCCAGTCCTACCTCGACCGCTTCGACTACGGCAACCGCGACGCCTCCGGCGGGCTGACCCAGGCCTGGCTGGGCAACTCGCTGAAGATCTCGCCCGACGAGCAGGCCGTATTCCTGCGCAAGCTGGTCAACCGCACCCTGCCGGTGTCGGCCAAGGCGGTCGACATGACGGCCTCGCTGATGCGCTATCCGCGGCTGCGCAACGGCTGGGATCTCTATGCGAAGACCGGCAGCGGCTCGGAACCGGGCGCCCTGCCGCATGGCTGGCTGGTGGGCTGGACCAGCGACGGCAAGCGCACGGTGGTGTTCGCGCGGCTGGTGCAGGATGCGAAGCGCGAGCCCGGCGGCCGTGCCGGGCTGCGGGTGCGCGATGCCTTCATCAGGGAGCTGCCGGCGCTGCTGGAGCGGCTCTGAGTATTCTGCACCGCACAATTTTTCCTTGACATACGGCCCACTCCTCTTTTAGAGTGGATCGCATGTCCTTCCACCTGCATCTGTCGACTTCCCTACTGCTACTACGCGCGTAATCCACGCCCGTACGTCCCGGCGCCTATGCCGGCCAAACAAGCAGCCAGGAGTTGTACCGATGTCCAAGATTGCCTTCCCTACTTCGTCGTTCTCCACTACCGGCACCAGCCTGGCAGCAGGTTCGCGCGCGCTTGTCCGTCTGCTGCTAAAGCTACCGACCGGTTGCCGGGCCTAGCGTTCGTGGCCCGTCCGGCAGCCTGCCGCCACACCCCCCGCCTAGCAAGGCGCACCGTGTACCGCAAACCAGGAGCAAACGATCATGCTGAAGAACCCCGCCGCCAAATACCGTCCTTTCCCCGCCGTCCCGCTGGCCGACCGCCAATGGCCGAATGCCGTCATCGCCAAGCCGCCGGTCTGGATGAGCACCGACCTGCGCGACGGTAACCAGGCACTGATCGAGCCGATGAGCCCCGAGAAGAAGCTGCGCTTCTTCGAGATGCTGGTCAAGATCGGCATCAAGGAGATCGAGGTCGGTTTCCCGTCGGCCTCGCAGACCGACTTCGACTTCGTGCGCATGCTGGTCGAAGAGAAACGCATTCCGGACGACGTGACCATCATCGTGCTGACCCAGGCGCGCGAGGAGCTGATCCGCCGCACGGTGGCGTCGGCGGCCGGTGCGAAACGCGCCGTGGTCCACGTCTACAACTCGGTGGCGCCGGTGTTCCGCCGCGTGGTGTTCGGCATGGAACGCGAGGAGATCGTGCAGATCGCGGTGAAGGGAACGCAGCTGATCAAGGAACTGGTGGCCCAGCATCCGCAGACGCAATGGGGCCTCGAGTATTCGCCGGAATCCTTCTCGACCACCGAGCTCGATTTCTCGAAGCAGATCGTGGATGCCGTCAGCGCCGTGTGGCAGCCGACGCCGCGGAACCCGATGATCGTCAACCTGCCCTCCACCGTGGAGGCGAGCACGCCCAATGTCTATGCCGACCAGATCGAGTGGATGTGCCGCCACCTGGAGCGCCGCGACGCGCTGGTCATCAGCGTGCACCCGCACAATGACCGCGGCACTGCCGTGGCGGCGGCCGAACTGGCCGTGATGGCCGGCGCCGACCGCGTCGAGGGCTGCCTGTTCGGGAATGGCGAGCGCACCGGCAACGTCGACCTGGTGACCCTGGCCATGAACCTCTACACCCAGGGCATCGACCCGGGCCTGGATTTCTCGGACATCGACGCGGTGCGCCAGCTGGTGGAGGAATGCAACCAGCTGCCGGTGCACCCGCGCCATCCGTATGCGGGCGACCTGGTGTTCACCGCCTTCTCCGGCTCGCACCAGGATGCCATCAAGAAGGGCTTCGCCGTGCAACAAGCCGACGCGCTGTGGGAAGTGCCCTACCTGCCGATCGACCCGGCCGACCTGGGACGCAGCTACGACGCCGTCATCCGCGTCAACAGCCAGTCCGGCAAGGGCGGCATGGCCTATTTGCTGCAGCAGGAATACGGCCTGGAGCTGCCGCGCCGCCTGCAGATCGAGTTCTCGCGCGCGGTGCAGCGCATGGCCGACCAGACCGGCCGCGAAGTCGCGGCATCCGACATCCATGCGCTGTTCTCGCGCGAGTACCTGGAACAGGACACGCCCTACGAATACGTCGCGCACCGCATGCTGGAAGACAGCGCGCACGGCGTGCAAATCGACCTGAACCTGGCGCGCCACCACGCGCCCCAGGCCCTGAAGGGTGAAGGCAACGGCCCGATCGACGCCTTCGTCAACGCGCTCGGCCTCGACATCCGCGTGATGGACTACCACGAACACGCGATCGGCCGCGGCGCCGATGCGCGCGCCGCCTGCTACGTCGAGCTGCGGGTGGGCAGCGGCCAGACCCTGTTCGGGGTCGGCATCGACAGCAATATCGTGACGGCATCGTTCCGCGCGCTGCTGTCGGCGGTGAACCGCCACCTGGCCGCCGCCAGTACAGGAGACACGAGCATTGCCGCCTGAGGGTGTAAGTTGCTGTCGAAAAATTTTACAGGCGGCAAGGAAAAGCTTCGCAAGTAACTGATTCGATTATCTGGAATAGTTTTTGCTCCACTCCTGGCATTTAACTAGGGGGCGAGATGAAAACTCTATCTTTCGTATCATTCGCTGCGGCTGGTTTCTTGTTGCTGTCCACCGTCAGCAGTGCTGCAAACGCTGGTCCAAGCATGCAGCTTACAACCGGTACTTGGACCAATGGAAAGAACGAGAATTACCAGGATACTGCTTTTCATTCGATCAGCTCACGTACTGAAGGTAACACCGGCGCCGGTGGCCAGCCCATTCCGCCCTACGTCGTGTCCGCCAATGCGTCAGGCATTGCAGGCGGCGGTGTCATCAAAGCTTCTGCGGATTCGTCGTACACGACCGGGCCACTAGCTGCGTCGTCGACCTCGTTTGTGCAATGGAGTGATCAGTTTCAAATTAACAGCAATAGTTTCGCGACAGGTACGGCTATTCAGATCCACTATAGCTTTCTGCTCGACGCCGCTCTTTCACTGGATTTTACTCAACTGAGCGGTTTCGGAAATGGTGACGCTTCGCTGGGATGGACAGAGTGGCGCTTCAACCATTACGCTAATTCGACATCCGTCAATTTTGGGGAGCGTATCGACGTCATGGATAACGGCAGCCTTGTGACCTCCCAGCAAGGAAACCACCAGGCACTTCCACAAGGCGGACGAATCAATCTGGTGGCGAATACGGCTGTCGGAATGCCGACACACATTTATATGGGTTTGTTGGCGCAGACTTTTATCGGCAATGGACGCGCCGTATCATCAGGCAACGCGGTAGCTGATTTAGGAAACTCGCTTTACTGGGGTGGTATTGATCGTGTCACCCTCGCCGACGGTACAGCGATTGATTTTTCTGCTTCATCCGGCAGCGGCATCGACTATGCCAATTCTTTTATTCCAACTGCTGATGTACCAGAACCAAATACTCCGGCCTTGTTTGCACTGGCAATGCTAGGTTTTGCTTTGGTTCGGCACAAACGTTCCAGGAACGATTGAACGAATCAGAAAAGCGCTGATCTGCTCAGTTCCGTCCGAACGCCTGGCGGTACTGCGCCGTCGTCATGCCGGTGACTTCCTTGAACATGCGGCGCATGCTGGCATCGCTGCTGAAACCGAGATCCGCGCTGATGCTGCTGGCCGGCGCCGAAGTGTGGATCAGGCGCTCGCTCACCTGGTTCAGCTTGATGCGCCGCACCCAGCTGGCCGCCGGCGTCCCGGTGGCCGCGCCGACCTTGCGCGACAGGGTGCGTTCGGTCGTCCCCAGTTCCTGCGCCAGGCGCGCCAGCGTCACCTCGAACGCGGGCAGGCGCTCGACCGTGTCGTGCAGGCGCTGCATCAGGCGGCCGGGCTGGCCGATCAGGTTCACGGTCTGGAAGGCCTGGTGGGTGCGCTCGGGGCGCGGCAGCACCATCAGCCGGGTCAGGTCGCGGTAGGCGTCGATGCTGAGGCGCTGCTCGATCAGGGCCTGCGCGATCGGAAGATAGCCGTTGACGCCCGAGGCAGTCGCGCTGTGTTCATTGAACACGCAGGTGCGCTCGACCTGCCAGTCCACGCGCGGGAAGCGCGCGCGCGCGGCGTCGGCCAGCCACCAGGTGATGGTCGCGGGCTGCCGCTCCAGCCGGCGCGCGGCCGCCGCCAGGCACACGCCGGTGCAGTAGCTCCACACCATGACGCCCTTGCCGAGCCGGCCGATGGCGGCGACCAGGCCCGCGTTGTCGGCCAGCGCCGCTTCCACCTGGCGCGCGGATTCGGTCCAGAAGCCGGGCACCAGCAGCGCGTCCAGTTCCGCCGCATCGAGCCGGGCCTGGGCCGGCAGGCGCAGGCCGTGCGCGCAGTCCACGATATCACCCGAAGCGGCCACGTACAGGGTCTCGAACAGCTGCCGGCCCGCGCGGCGGTTGGCGGCGTGCAGCAGGTCGGCGAAGGCAAGCAGCCCGGCCGGCATGCAGCCCGGGTAGAGCAGCAGACCGACGCGGAGCGGAGTGGTGTCCATGGCGTGAAATGGATGGTTTATGTCGATCCCTGCCATTTAAGCAGATGGCGCGCCGGCGGACAATGCTTTCATTCCCTCGAACCGGAGCATCCCATGAAGATCACCCAGCTGCGCAATGCCACCGCCATCATCGAACTCGGTCCCTACCGCATCCTGGTCGACCCCATGCTGGCGCCGAAACACGCCCTGCCCGCGCTGAAGTTCGGCGGCGGGCGCGCACGCAACCCGACCGTCGACCTGCCGCAAGCGAGCGACGCCCTGCTCGACGGCGTCACCCACTGCCTCATCACGCACTGCCAGAAGGGCCACTTCGACCACCTCGACCGCGCCGGCAAGCGCTGGCTGCGCGAGCGCGCCATCCCGGTCATCTGCACGCCGCACGACTCGGATTACCTGCGCGGTCGCGGCCTGAACGTGCAGCCACTGGCCGGCTGCGGCCACGCGCCGCAGCCCTTCCTGCGCGGCCAGGTCACCACGGTGCCCTGCCGCCACGGCCGCGGCGCAGTGGCCCTGCTGATGGAACACGGGGTCGGCTACTTCATCGAGATGCCGGGCGAGCCGACGCTTTATCTGTCGGGCGACACGGTCCTGACGCCGCAGGTACTGGATTTCGTCGCGCGCCGGCAGCCGGACGTGTGCCTGGTGCCGGCCGGCGGCGCCCGTTTCGACCTGGGGCACGAGATCATCATGAACACGGAAGAAGTGATGCGCCTGATGCGGGTGACGACCGGCAGCGTGGTGGCCAATCACCTGGAGGCGCTGAGCCACTGCCCGGTAACGCGCCGCGAACTGCTGGATGCGGCGCGCGCGGCCGGCGTGGCGGACCGGCTGTGGGTGCCAGGCGATGGCGAGGCGCTGTCCTTTACCCTCAGATTGTTGAGCGAAGCGGAATAATCTTGCTGCGCAGAAGCTAATTATCTTTTTCCGATAATAGTCCATCATGAAGGCATCCACTCACCACAAGGAGGCAGCATGAACCAGGACACCCGGCCGGTCGCGATCGTCACCGGCGCCTCGCGCGGCATCGGCGCCGCCCTCGCCCAGCGCCTGGCCGAAGACGGCTACCAGGTGGTCGTCAACTATGCCGGCAACGAGGCCGAAGCCCATCGCGTGGTCGCGACCCTGCACGCCTGCGGCCACAGCGCGATCGCGGTCAAGGCCGATGTCGCGAACGCGGAGGACGTGCGCGCACTGTTCGACAGCGCCGAGCGCGAACTGGGCAAGGTGGACGTCCTGGTGAACAATGCCGGCGTGCTAAAGACCATGCCGCTGGCCGACACCAGCGACGAGCTGTTCGCCCAGACCTTCGGGGTGAACGTGCAGGGCACCTTCAACACCCTGCGCGAAGCGGCGCGCCGCCTGAACGACGGCGGGCGCATCGTGAATTTTTCAACCTCCGTGCTGGCGATGAAGCTGCCCGGCTACGCCATCTACAGCGCCAGCAAGGCGGCGGTGGAAGCAATGGGCGCCGTGTTCGCGAAGGAGCTGCGCGGACGCCGCATCCGCGTCAACACGGTGGCGCCTGGGCCGGTCGCCACCGAGCTGTTCTTCACGGGGAAGACCCAGGAGCAGATCGAGGGTTTCGCCAGGCTGCCGCCGCTCGAGCGCCTGGGCGAGCCGGGCGACATCGCGCGCATCGTGTCCTTCCTGGTGAGCGAGGAGTCGGGCTGGATCAACGGCCAGGTGCTGCGCGCCAACGGCGGCACCGCCTGAACGGCGGAGACTATAATGGTCCCATGTCCTACCGCCTTGCCATTTTCGACTTCGACGGCACGCTGGCCGATTCCTTCCCCTTCTTCATCAGCGTGTTCAACCAGATCGCCGACGAGCACGGCTTCCGGCGCGTCGGCGCGGCCGAGGCCCAGGACCTGCGCCACCACGACACCCGCGCGATCATGCGCCACGTCGGCATGCCGGCCTGGAAACTGCCGCTGGCCTCGCGCAGCTTCATCGGCCTGATGCGCGAGAACGCGGCGCGCATCCCGCTGTTCGAGGGGGTGAGGGAAGCGCTGCACGGGCTGGACCGCGAAGGCGTGCGGCTGGCGATCGTATCCTCGAATTCGGAGCAGAACGTGCGGCTGGTGCTGGGCCCGCACCTGAGCGCCCTGTTCGGGCACTACGAATGCGGGATGTCGGTGTTCGGCAAGGCCGGACGCATCCGCAAGGTAATAAAACGCGCGGCGGTGCCGGCGGCGCATGCGCTGTACGTGGGCGACCAGGCGCTGGACGCCGATGCCGCGCGCCGGGCCGGGGTGGCCTTCGGCGCGGTAAGCTGGGGCTATGCGCCGATCGAGGCGCTGCGGCGGGTGGCGCCGGAGCGCGAGTTCGGCACGCCGGCCGAACTGCTGCACATCCTGCGTCCGCCTAACCCTTTACACAGACCACCTGCTTGAGGGTGTGCACGACCTCGACCAGGTCGCGCTGCGCATGCATGACGGCGTCGATGTCCTTGTAGGCCATCGGGATCTCGTCGATCACGCCCTCGTCCTTGCGGCATTCCACGCCCTCGGTGGCGCGTTCGGCATCCAGCCTGGTAAAGCGGCGCTTGGCCTCGGTGCGGCTCATGACGCGCCCGGCGCCGTGGCTGCAGCTGTTGAAGCTTTCCGGGTTGCCCTTGCCGCGCACGATAAAACTCTTCGCGCCCATCGAGCCCGGAATGATGCCGAGCTCACCTTCACGCGCCGACACCGCGCCCTTGCGCGTGACGAACACGTCCTTGCCGAAGTGCTTCTCCTTCTGCACATAGTTGTGGTGGCAATTGACTGCCTCCACGTGCGTCTCGAAGGGTTTGGTGATCACCTCGCGCATCGCCCGGATCACGTTGTGCATCATCACTTCGCGGTTGATGCGCGCGAACTTCTGCGCCCAGCCGACCGCTTCCACGTAGTCGTCGTAGTGCTGGGTGCCTTCCTCGAGGTAGGCCAGGTCCTGGTCGGGCAGGTTGACCATGTGGCGCCGCATGTCCTGGCGCGCCAGCTCGATGAAATGGGTGCCGATCGCATTGCCGATGCCGCGCGAGCCGGAGTGCAGCATCACCCAGACGGAGCCTTCCTCATCCAGGCAGACCTCGACGAAGTGGTTGCCGCCGCCTAGCGTTCCCAGGTGCTTGTAGTTGTTGGTGCCGCGCAGCTTCGGGTACTTGCGGCAGATCTCGTCGAACTCGCCCTTCAACTTCGCCCAGCCGGCATTGACCGGCGGCGGCGGGTTGCTCCAGGAACCGACGTCGCGGCCCTTGTGGCCGCGCGTCCTGGGCGACATCCCGTGCGGCACCGCCTGTTCGATGGCGCTGCGCAAGCCGTGCAGGTTATCGGGCAGGTCGCCGGCGCGCAGGGTGGTCTTGGCGGCCATCATGCCGCAACCGATATCCACGCCGACCGCAGCCGGAATCACCGCGCCCAGGGTCGGGATCACGCTGCCGATGGTCGAGCCTTTGCCAACATGGACGTCCGGCATCACGGCGACGTGATGGAACACAAAGGGCAATTGCGCCAGCTTCTCGAGCTGTTCCTTCGCCTCGGCCTCGACCGGGACGCCCTGGGTCCACATCTTGACCGGCTTGCCGCCCGCGGGCGTGAGCAGCTCGATGTCTTCCTTGGTCTGTTCGTGCTTCATGATCTGCGCTCCTTGGGTTCCATCTTCGCGCAAAACCCGGAACCACGGTGTCCGTCTCGAATCCGCGGCTTTGCTGTGCATGATCAAGAACCGCTTTACCGCAGGCACAAGACTGGGAGATGTTTCGAGCAAGAAAGGACAACCATGCGCATCATTGCGGTATCCGCCCTCCTGTTGGCGCTTCCCTGTGCGGCCCAGGAAGCCCGCTTCGTCACCCTGGACAACGACAGCTGGTTCAAGACCGACCGCTACTACACCAACGGCATCCAGTTCAGCGCGCGCACGCCCCAGGACGAGCGCGGCGAGCTGGTGCGGCGCTGGCTTGATGCAGCCTGCCGCCTGTTCGGCTGCGGCGATGCGCGCTTCATGCTGTCCCAGCACAGCGTCGGCCAGCTGATGTACACCCCGGCCGACATCACCATCGCCGCACCGCAGCCCTTCGACCGTCCCTGGGCCGGCCTGCTCTACGCCGAGCGCCAGTGGCTGTTCCTGGCGCCGGATGGCGCCGCGATCACGACCCTGACGGCCCAGGCCGGCATCACCGGCAAGCTGTCGCTGGCCGAACCGGCCCAGAAGCTGTTCCACCGCATCATGGACCGCCCGGCGCCGCAAGGCTGGGACCACCAGGTCGGCAAGTCGCTGTCGCTGCTGGTCTCGGCCGAGCGGCGCTCGGCCTTGCCGCTGCTTTCCGGCCAGCTGGCGGGGGACCTGCAGCTGCGCACGGCCGGCCACTGGCGCCTGGCCGCCGGCAACATCATGAGCTATGCCGCGGTCGGCCTGAGCATCACGATCGGCAAGAACCTGCCGCTCGTCGCGCCCGCCCCGCCGGGCATCGTCAACCGCGTGACGGGCGTGGAGACGGCCTGCCGCTGGCGCTGGGTCCAGTGCACGCTGGTGCTGGGCGCGGAGGCGCGCGGCATGGCCTACAACCTGTTCCTCGAAGGGCGGCCCTGGAAGGACGACCCGGGCGTGAAGCCGCGGCGCTGGGTCGGCGACCTGACGGCCGGGCTGCGCCTCGATTTTCCCGGCACGCGCGGCCGCGACCACGGCCCCTGGTTCGCCCAGCTGCGTGCCACCCGCCGCACGGCCGAGTTCCGCGCGCCGGTGCCGGTGCCGCGCCATACCATCGGTTCGCTTACGCTGGGGGTCGATTTCTGAACGTCTGGGCAAGGTGCGCGCGGTTGCGCCCATCCGATGCCCCTTCTATACTCCGTCAGGCGATGCACTCATGCATCTTTTGACAACGGAACCGCCATGCGCATGCCATCCATCCTGCTTCGCCCGCTGACTGCGGCACTGTTTGCACCGCTGCTGCTGGCCGGCTGCGTCAACGATTGGGCCAGCTACCAGATCGAGGGCAAGGAGCATGCGCTGACCCTGCGCGTGGTGCAGGACTATTTCTGGAGCAAGGAGGCGACGCTGCGCCTGACCGCCGCCCGGATGCCGGACTGCCAGCGCCAGATGGAGCTGGGCAAGGTATCCCTGCCGGGCCTGGAGATCGAGCTGTTCGCAAGCGGTCCCAATGTGTACACGCTGCGCGTGGGCGAGGATGTCTGGCAGGTCGACACCCAGGGCTGTACCGAACTGGAAGCGCCGGACGCGAGCGCCGTCACCGGTCAGGCGCTGGGCAGTTTCCATCTCGACGAGCACGACAAGCTGGTATTCGAGGCGGCCAATGCAAGCGGGAGCTGAGAAGACGAGGTAGGAAAGCGCGGCCGGCACGAGAACCCGTCCACGCGTCCTGCGTGCGTTGGATCCCCTCGTACGACGCAATGGCGGCCGCTACCTTGCCGGCCGCGCTAGCCTACTTTTCAGGGACGCAGCCAGCCGCGCCCGATCGGTACCGCCAGCACGCGGCGGTACAGGTTTTCCGTTACCGGCAACAAGGACGCGCAATACGCGCGCGCTGCCGGGGTCGATACCAGCAAGGCCATCGCTGCCGACATGCACAGTGCAACGGCCATGTCCTTCGGCCAGTGCCCCCCCAGGTAGACGCGCGACCAGGCCGCCATCAGCCACTGCGCGGCGCCGGCTCGAAGATAAAATATTGGCACATTCTTAGAGTAGCCGAGCTTGGCCGCCGCACTTTTCGAGAAGTGCAACAGATTGTGACAATGTGTAAGCGATGTCGCACACTCCTGCGTCAGCTCAACGCCGGTTGAGCAAACGGCGCAACTGGGTCAGTTCCAGCTCGCGCCCGGACTTCTCGAGTGCGCTTTCGAGCAGGCTGCGGTCGGCGTCGCGCAGCATGGTCCACTGCGTGAAATATTCGTGCACGGTGCGCCAGGGCGGGAAACCCGGCGGCATGCTGCGCCAGGTAGCGCCGGTATGGAGGAAATACAGGACGGCGCAGAACACGTCGTACAGGTCATGCTTGCGCGGGCGGGTCTTGCGGCGCGCCGCTTCCAGCATGCTGCGTACAGGCTCGAACTGTTCGCGGGAAATATCGCTGGGATAAGCCGGACGTTCCATGGCGCGCCCTCCGAAAATTACTTGGAGATCGGCGATCCGGAACAGGTTCCAAGGCGAGCCCGGCCGCGAGGCCCGGCCGGAGGTCCGATTACTATCAGCTTAGTCCTAGTCGCGCGCCAAAGCGAGGAATTCCGTGCGCAGCGCCAGGTTCGGCTGCAGTTCACCCAGCATGGCCGAGGTAATGGTTTCCTCGCCGATGGCGCGGATGCCGCGGCTTTCCATGCACAGGTGGCGGCATTTCACCACCACGCCGACCGCCTTCGGTTCCAGCACTTCCATCAGCGCGTTGGCGATCTGGATCGTCATGCGTTCCTGCACCTGCAGGCGCTTGGAGAAGATGTCGACCAGGCGGGTCAGCTTCGAAAGGCCGACGATCTTCCCGTTCGGCAGGTAGCCGACCGTGGCCTTGCCGAAGAATGGCGCCAGGTGGTGCTCGCAATGGCTGTAGACGGGGATGTTGCGCACCACGATCAATTCATTGTATTCCTCGGCGCCGTCCTCGAAGGCCTTGAGCACTTCGACCGGATCCTGGGTGTAGCCCGAGGTCCAGTGTTTCCAGGCTTTCGCCACGCGGTGCGGCGTTTCCTGCAGGCCCGGACGGTCGGGATCTTCGCCCAGGCTGGCCAGCAGGCGGCGCCAGTCTTGTTCGGTGAAAGCTTCTTTGTCAGACATGGTGAACCTTAAAAAATCAATTGCCGCAAGTATATAGAAAATGCGTGCAGGGCAGCAGCCACTGCCGGTTTATTGAGCAAAGTTAATGTGCCGACCTTGGGCCGAGCGTAGCGTGGAAGGTGGTTCCTCGCCTGGGAGATCGCCATGTTCGGCAGCACCGTCCTCGAAGTCGCCATCGGTTTGACGTTTTGCTACGGCACCCTGGCGCTGGTCGTCAGTACCGTGCAGGAAGCGCTGGCTGCAGCCTTCAGCCTGCGCGCCAACATGCTGCTCGACGCCGTCAAGCGCATGCTGGACGATCCGCGCTGCGAAGCGCTGGCGCAGAGCCTGTACGACCATCCGCTGGTCAATCCCCACGGCGGCGGCAAGGCCCGGCGTCCGCTGTCCGTCAAACCATCGTACATCGAACCCGCCCACTTCGCGATCGCGCTGCTCGATTCGCTGCGCAGCAACCCGGCCATTCCACTGCAGGCCGCCATCGACGCCCTGCCCGACGAGCAGGTGAAACGCGTGCTGCTGGCGCTGCACCGCCAGGCCGGCGGCGACCTGCAGCGTTTCCAGGACGGTATCGCCGGCTGGTTCAACAGCGCGATGGAGCGCCTGTCCGGCGTCTACAAGCGGCGCCAGCTGCTGATCTCCTTCCTGCTGGCCCTGCTGCTGACGATCATGCTGAACATCGACAGCATCCATCTGTTCCAGACCCTGTGGCAGAACCCGGCGCTGGCGGCGCAGATCAAGGCGGCCCCGGGAGCGCTCGACGCCGAAGCGCTGCGCCAGCTGTGGGCGATGCCGATCGGCTGGCGCAGCTTCCCGCCGCAGCTCACAAGCGCCTTCGCGCTGCAGGTGGCCGGCTGGCTGATCACCGCCGGCACCACGCTGTTCGGCGCGCCCTTCTGGTTCGACCTGCTGCAGCGTGCGGTGCAACTGCGCGGCACCGGCGCCAAGCCCCAGCCGGCCGCGCGCACGACGCCGGACAGCGTGCCGGCCCGGGGCTGAGGGCTAGCGTCCCGGCGGACGGTGCGCGTCGACCAGCACGCTCGACACCGATATGTGCGGCACCCGTTCGGGCCATTCGTCATCCGGCCCGAACCAGCGCGCTTCCGAAATTTCCGAGGCATCGACCCGGATCTCGCCGTCCAGGTAGTCGGCCGTGAACGCCAGCATCAGCGAATGCGGGAAGGGCCAGGACTGGCTGGCGAAGTAGCGCAGGTTCTGCACCCGCAGCCCCACTTCCTCATACACTTCGCGGTGGATCGCTTCCTCCACCGACTCGCCCGCCTCCAGGAAGCCGGCCAGCGGCACGAAGCGCTTGGTGGGCGACGCGACGTGCATCGCCAGCAGCACGCTGTCGCCCTTCTTGATCAGCACCATCATGGCCGGTGAGATGCGCGGGTAGGCCATGTGCCCGCACTGCACGCACTTGTAGCAGCGCTCGCCGGCGGCGAGCACGGTGCCGCTGCCGCAGGCGCCGCAGAAGCGGTGGGTACGCGCCCATTCGGCGACCTGGGCGGCGCGCGCCGCCAATCCCAGCAGCGCTTCATCCATGTCCGTAAACAGCGAACGCAGGCCGCGCAAGGCATAGCCCGGCGGCAGTGCGGGTTCGCTGTCGAACCAGCCGGTCTCGCAATAGCGTTCGCCATGCAGGCCAAGCGGCTGCAGGCGGGCGCGGTCCACCTCCAGCCGCTCCAGGGTCGCGGCGTCGGGCAGGGCGAGGTCGTGTTCGCGCACCAGCAGCCTGCCGCCGTGGAACAGGAAGCGCAGGGGTGCGGGATCGGGACGGGGTGCGAACAGCGGCGTGAAGGAGGCAGGTGTCTGGAGCATGGTCGGCCAGTAGGCAGGCAGGGCAATACCTCGATCATACCGTCTTTCCGGGTGCCGCTCTTCGACCCCCGTTTAGGCCCCGGCGCGGTGTGCAAACCCAGGCTGGCTTGGGCCAGCGCAAAAAAAACGCAGACGGCGCGGGGCGCGGTCTGCGTTGGAAGCCGGCTTGCGCCGTGCGAGGAGTGGGTGCCGGCCCCTGGCTGGCGAAACCGTTACTTCAGCAGTTTGGTACGGCTGGCAACGAAGGCGATGACCAGCGACAGGCCGCCGACGTAGGCGATCGCTGCCCGCATGCCGACGAAGTGGGCGACGGCGCCGATCACCGGCGGGCCCATCAGGCTGCCGCTGTAGGCCATGCTGGCGACGGCGGCCAGGGCCATCGGGCCTTGTGCGCCGGCCGCGCTGAACACGAAGGGGAACAGCAGCGACAGGCCGAGGCCGGCGATCGCGAAACCGCCCAGGGCGACGTAGGCGTTCGGGGCCATCACGGCGAAGAACAGCCCGGATGCCGACACCAGCGCGCCGATCTTGACCAGGCGCTGGGCGCCGAAGCGCACTTTCATCTTGTCGCCGACCATGCGCGACAGCAGCATCATGACCGAGAACGCCGACAGGGCCAGCGGCGCCAGGCCGTCCGAGGCACCGAAGTGCTCTTTCAGGAACACGCCGCTCCAGTCGGCGATGCTGCCTTCCGACATCGAACCGAGGAAGCCCAGCAGGCCCAGCAGCGCCAGCGGACCGCGCGGCAGCGAGAACGACTTCTTCTCGACTTTCTCGACACTGTCGTCGGCGTCCATCATGTTGAAGGCGCCCCACAGCGCCAGGGCCAGCGGACCGGCCAGCATCAGGAAGTGGGTGGCCGGGGCGATCTTCATGCTGGCCATCAGGCTGCCCAAGGTCGCGCCCGCCAGGCCGCCGGCGCAGCCGATACCGTGCAACATCGACAGTTCCGACTTGCCGGTCTGCTTCTCACGCTTGGTCGCGGCCGAGTTGATGGCGACGTCGAAGGTGCTGGCGGTGATGCCCAGCATCAGGACCGACAGCATCAGGCGCGGCACGGTCGGCGCCATGCCGATCGACACCAGCACGCACAGCAGGGCCATGCCCGAGATCAGCAGCGACTTGCGGGCGCCGAAGCGGCCCATCAGGAAGGACGAGATCGGGTAGGAGACGACGGCGCCCAGGCCGCCGCACAGCAAGACCATCGACAGCGCCGAGTGGGACACCTGGACACGCTCGGCCAGGGCCGGGATGCGGCCGGCCCACGAGCCCATGATCAGGCCGAACAGCGCGAACAGGACCGGCAGCGCGTACTGCTGGGTCTGCGCGAGAGAATACGAACGTGGTGCAGAAACAGTGGTGTGCATTGAAAGAACCGAATTGTTAAATTTTTTGGGTGATTAAAAACTGCCAAGGCGCCCTGAAATGCAAACGCCAACCGCAATTAGTTGGCGTCAGAAAGCTGATGGGAGGCAATTTTAACGACCGGAAAAAATCTGTGTTTGCCGTGCGGAAAAATATTTGCGCTTGTTGTTTTCCGTCGACGAAAACATGACAACTCTATTGGCGAAGCACTACGAAACCAAGGAGAAAGCCCGGCAGATTGCTGCAAAAGCGTGCAGTTAAACGGATTTACTGCTGAGTTTGTTCTTCACTCTTTCTGCCGAGGCCGCCTCGAAACGGCCCCTATTTGATAAAGGACGGATAAAAAAATAGCGGGAAATACGAACTCGGCATTATTCCGAAACCGTATTTCCCGCCATAACAATTCCCGCACCCACTGACATTATCGGGTGCACCGAATTGTGAAATATATGAAGTACGAATATGCGGCATACACATGCCGCATTACTTCAGATCATTAAATCAGTTCCAGGCTCACGTCGATGTTGCCGCGCGTCGCATTCGAATACGGGCAAACGAGATGCGCGCGCTCCACCAGCAAACGTGCTTCCTCTTCCGGCACGCCCGGCAGGCTGATCTGCAGCGTCACCTCGATACCGAAACCGCTCGGGATCGGACCGATGCCGACGCTGCCCTGCACCGACACGTCCGGCGAGATCTTCAGCTTGTCGCGCGCAGCCACGAACTTCATCGCGCCGAGGAAGCAGGCCGAGTAGCCGGCGGCGAACAGTTGCTCCGGATTGGTACCCCCGCCGCCCGCGCCGCCGAGTTCTTTCGGGGTCGACAGCTTGACGTCGAGTGCGTTGTCGGACGAGACGGCACGGCCGTCGCGGCCGCCGGTGGCCTTGGCGCTTGCACGGTAGAGGACTTTTTCGATTGCCATGATGATGTTCCTTTGCTGGTTGAGGGCACTTGCCCGGTTGCCTACTTAACGATTAGATAGTGCACTACACAATTGTATATAGCGCACTATTTAATTGCAAGCGATTTTATTACTGAAGCCCACGCCATTCCCAGCTCCGGCGTCCGGGAGTATGCTGCTCATGGCGATTCCTCAAGGGAGAACTCTGATGGGTGACACGGTACGATGGGGCATCCTGGGCACAGGCGGCATCGCGCGCGCCTTCGCACTCGGACTGAGGCACGCGCCCGGCGCGGTGCTGGCGGCGGTGGGCTCGCGCACGCTGGACAGCGCGCAGACCTTCGCGCGCGAACTCGGCGCCGAGCGGGCCTGCGGCTCCTATGAGGAACTGGCCGACGCGGAGGGCGTCGACATCATCTATATCGGCACGCCGCACCCGATGCACGCGCCAAACACCCTGCTGGCGCTGGGCGGCGGCAAGGCCGTGCTGTGCGAAAAACCCTTTGCCATGAACCGGCGCGAGGCCGGTGAGATGGTGGCGCTGGCGCGTGCCAAGAACCTGTTCCTGATGGAAGCCATGTGGACGCGCTTCCTGCCGGCCCTGGCGGAGGTGAAGCGCATCATGGCTTCCGGCGAGATCGGCACGGTCACGCAGGTGCATGCGGATTTCGGTTTCTCGGCCACCACCGATCCCGAGCACCGCATCAACAAGCGCGAACTGGGCGGCGGCGCGCTGCTCGATCTCGGCATCTACCCGCTGTCGATTGCCTGCGCCTTGCTGGGCAAGGCGGACAGCGTCCATGCGGAAGCCATCGTGGGCGACAGCGGCGTCGACACCAGCACCGCCTTCATCATGAAGCACCGCGGCGGCACGCTCTCGGTCTGCAGCTGCTCGATCCGCGCGCGCTCGGCTTCCGAGCTGATCGTCTCCGGCACGGGCGGCAGCATCCGCATGCACCGCCTGTTCCACCTGGCCGAGCGCATCACCGTCGAGCTGCAGGACGGCTCCTCGCGCACCGTCCCGACGCCCTACCTCGGCAACGGCTACACCCATGAGGCCATCGAAGCCGGCCGCTGCCTGCGCGAGGGCCTGATCGAGCATCCGCTGATGACGCACGAGGACACGCTGTCGGTCATGACGCTGCTCGACCGTATCCGTGGGCAGATCGGCCTGCGCTATCCGTCCGATCAGTAGGCTGCGCGGCAGGACAGCAGCGTATTGCGGGAAGGCCTCAGCCCTGGTCGCGTACCTGGCTCGGGCTCACGCCCAGGATACGCCGCATCCAGCGGGCCATGTGGCTCTGGTGCGCAAATCCGGTGTCGAAGGCGATCTGGCTGGCGGGCAGGGCGCCGTTCCGCAACAGCTGCCTGGCGCGATCGACCCGGCGCCGGATGACGTATTCGTGTACGGGCATTCCGGCGGACTTCCTGAACTGCACACCAAAATGAGAGGTGCTCAGGTCCGCCAGGGCGGCAAGGCTGGCCAAGGAAAGCTCCTGGTCCAGGTTTTCCTCGATGTAGGCCGTCACCCGGCGCAAGACATGCTGCGGGAGGCCGCCATGCACACGGGACGGCGCCCGGTATTTTCCGAGCAGGTGCACGGCGAGCGCCATTGCCAGGAAGTCCGAATAAAGTCTGCCGTTCGGACAAGCTGCTTCACGCTCCGCGTTGAGTGCCCACGCGACGTGCTCGATTCGGGGGTCGCGCAAGCCAAAGCGCGGCTCCAGCCCCGTCAGCGCCGCGCCGATGCCAACCTGGTCGGCCGCCTGGCGCAATATCGCATGGGGGACGCTTACCGCCAGTGTCACGCTCGGCGAGAACTCCTCCCACTGCTCCGCCCGGCCCGCGGGCAGAATATCGATGTCGCCCGCAGTGTAGTGGAAGCTGTCCACGGCGCAGGCACCGGTGACGGGCGCCGCCTGGACGCGCACGAGATGTTCCGCGCCTGCCGCCAGGTCGACGATGCCGGCATTTCTTCGCTCCACCGCCACGCGCACGCGCGTGCCGGCAGGTTCTCGTCCGTGAAGTTCTCGTCCGTGCTGGCGGAATACGTCAGGGAAGGGAAGTTGGGTTGTCATGGCCGCCGCTCTCTCGATGCACCAAGCCCGATTCTATCACCCGCTCGAGCCGGATAAATCTCGTGCATTCCTGCTCGGCGCCGTGCAAATGGACGCGACGGCCGCGCACGCATCCTTGAAGATCATGACCGGCGAATTCGCCGAACAGCGATATGAGGCTTGATCTGAAAGGAATGTAGAAATGAGTGATGTATCTGTCATTGGATTGGGGGCAATGGGACTGGCCCTGGCCAGGCGACTGGCTGACGCGGGTTTCGCGCTCACGGCATGGAACCGCACGGCGCCAAACGCGCGGCTGCCGCAGCTTGCCGGCATGCGCCTCGTCTCCGACGTGGTGTCAGCGGTGCAGGCCAGCCCCGTCGTCATCGTCTGTGTGACCAACTACGGGGCTGCCAACGCGGTGCTCGCCGACCCTCGTATCGGCTCGGCGCTCGAAGGAAAACTGCTGATCCAGCTCAGTAGCGGGACGCCACAGGATGCGCGCGATGCCGACGACTGGGCAAGGGCGCGCGGGGTGGAGTATGTCGACGGGGCCATCATGGCGACGCCTTCGCAAATCGGCACTGAGCAAGCGGCGATCCTCGTGTCGGGCCAGGAAGAGGCCTGGCTGAAGGCGCGGCCGGTCCTGAGCCCGCTGGCGTCCAATGTGGCCTATCTCGGCCAGCCGGCCGGCCTCGCTGCGACGGCGGATATCGCGATCCTGTCGTACCTGTTCTGCGCGCTGCTCGGCTTCTACCACGGCGCGAACGTGTATCGTGCGGAGGGGCTTCCGGTCGCATCGTTCGGAGCGATGCTCGGGCAGCTTGCACCGACACTGACGCACATGGTCAATCATGAGGCCAACACCATTGCGAACGAGACCTACCATGACGCGCAGAGCAGCGTTCGTATCGTGGCCGAGACCGCGGACACAATGGCACGCCATGCGCAGGAAGCAGGCATCGACGGGGAGATCCCGGCATTCCTGGCGAATATCTTCGGCAAGGCGGTCAGGGCCGGGTTCGGTGAGCAGCA
Organism: Telluria sp. ZB4P36; assembly: GCF_059685865.1. Lineage (NCBI taxonomy): Bacteria > Pseudomonadati > Pseudomonadota > Betaproteobacteria > Burkholderiales > Oxalobacteraceae > Telluria > Telluria sp. ZB4P36. The sequence continues at coordinate 30,633 of NZ_JCASIE010000020.1, read as the reverse complement.
AGTGGCCGCGCTCTTCAAGCTGCTGAAGGGCGACCATGTCTGACACCTTGCATGCCGAAGATCGCAGCCGGCAATGCGCATGTGCTTGCGGACAGCTTCATGCGCGCGTCACCGGTGAGCCCCTAGGGGTCTACCTGTGCTGTTGTGAAGACTGCCAGAAGCTTTCCGGCACGGTGTTCGCGTACAGGGCGCGCTTCAAGGCATCCGAGGTCACGGTGACGGGCCGCCAATCCGTCTGGACGCGGATGAGAGCCTCGGGCCGCAGGCTCTCGTTCGCGTTCTGCCCGGACTGCGGGACCACCCTGCTCACCTGGTCGGACGCGAACCAGGAATTCGTCGCGCTGTCGGCGGGAGGATTTGCGGACCCGCGTTTTCCAGCGCCGGAACGTGCCTATTGGACGACGAGGATGCATCACTGGCTGGCCCTGCCCGCCGCCACTCGCGCCTGCGAAACGCAGTGAGACGGCAGTGCGCATCTCCGCGAATGGGCTTGCGCTATCCGTTCGACGCCTGGGCGCTGCGATGATTTCCACACCGGGCGAATGATCTCAATTCGATGATGGGATCGACCAAGGTTCTGCACCTGCGTCGGGCCGGCCAGCAGCAGGGCCAGGCGCGAGATTGTTTCCCATGGGACAACTCGATTTGCCCGTAGTAACGCGTCGCCCGATCCATGCAAAAACGGTACAGTAGGCGCATTTGCCACCTGCTCAAGCATGGAGCTTCGCGTGAACGACAGCCCCCCTGCCCTTCCGCCACGGCGCCTGCTGCTGGCAAGCGACCTGAGCGCGCGCTGCGACCGCCCGTTGCAGCTGTTCCTCGGCTCCACCGCCGCGCGCCTTGCACGGGAACTGGCGCAGCCGCTGCTGGTCGTGCGCCAGCGTACGCGCGGCGGCTATGAACGCATCGTGGTGGCGATGGTGGTGGAAGCCGTGGCACGCTACGTCCTCGAGAACATGGTCCAGCTGGTGGTGCTCGGCGTGCACCGCCATTCGGGCGTGGCGCGCGTCTTCATGGGCAAGCGCAGCGACGATCTGCTCCAGCATCTCGGCTGCGACACCCTGCTGGTGCGGGAGGGCAGCGACGATGGCTGACGCTCCGGCGCGCCGGCGCCCAGCCAGGAGCCGGGCGCGATGCTGCTGATACTGCTCCTGCTCCCTTTCGGCGCCGCTTTTGTTGCAGCCTGCATGCCCGGCGACTCGCGCGACCGTCCCGCCGCGGTCGCCGGCCTCGCCACCCTGGCAGCCCTGGCGCTGGCCGTCTCCCGTTTCGACCTCATCGCAGGCGGCGCCGTGCCGCAGGAACGCTACGCCTGGCTGCCGGCTTTCGGGCTCGACATCGTGCTGCGCATGGACGGCCTGGCCTGGGTCTTCACCGTCATGGTGCTCGGCATCGGGGTGCTGGTGCTGCTCTACGCCCGCTACTACATGTCGCGGCGCGATCCGGTCGCCCGCTTCTATGCCTACATGATGGCCTTCATGGGCGCGATGCTCGGCGTGGTCCTGTCGGGGAACCTGATCCAGCTGGTCGTGTTCTGGGAGCTGACCAGCGTCACCTCCTTCCTCCTGATCGGCTACTGGCAGGAGCGCAACGACGCGCGGCGCGGCGCCCGCATGGCCTTCACGGTCACCACCATCGGCGGCCTGTGCCTGCTGGCCGGGGTGCTGCTGCTCGGCCACATCGCGGGCAGCTACGCATTGCAAGACGTGCTGGCGGCCGGCAACCGGATCCGCGCCCACGACTGGTATGTGCCGGCCCTGGTGCTGGTGCTGCTGGGGGCCCTGACCAAGAGCGCGCAGTTCCCCTTCCACTTCTGGCTGCCGCATGCGATGGCGGCGCCGACGCCGGTGTCCGCCTTCCTGCACTCGGCCACGATGGTCAAGGCCGGCGTGTTCCTCCTGATCCGCCTGTGGCCGGCGCTGGCCGGCACCGAGGAATGGACCTGGATCCTCGGCGCGGCCGGCGTCTGCACCCTGCTGCTGGGGTCCTTCTTTGCGATCTTCCAGTACGACATGAAGGGCCTGCTGGCCTATTCCACCATCAGCCACCTCGGCCTGATCACCGTCCTGCTGAGCATCGGGACGCCGCTGTCGGTGGTGGCGGCGATCTTCCACACCATGAACCACGCCGTGTTCAAGGCCTCGCTGTTCATGGCGGTCGGCATCGTCGACCACGAGAGCGGCACCCGCGACATGCGCCAGCTGCGCGGCCTGAAGCGCGCCATGCCGCACACCGCGGCGCTGGCCATCGTGGCCACGGCGGCCATGGCGGGGGTGCCGCTGATGAACGGCTTCCTGTCGAAGGAGATGTTCTTCGCCGAGACCATGGTCGTGGGCGGCAGCGAGAACTGGTGGATGTCGGTGGCGGCCGGCATGATGGGGCTGTTCAGCGTGATCTACTCGCTGCGCTTCATCAGCGTCTTCTTCGGGCCGCTGGCGCACGACCTGCCGGACGAACCGCACGAGCCGCCGCGCTGGATGCGGGTGCCGATCGAGTGCCTGGTCCTGTTGTGCATCGCGGTGGGCGTGATGCCCGAGCGCGTGGTGGGCGACGTGCTGGCGGTGGCCGCGCACTCGGTCCTCGGCCCCACCATGCCCGAATACAGCCTGGCGATCTGGCACGGCGTCAACCTGCCGCTCCTGATGAGCATGATCGCGCTGGCGGGCGGCCTGGTCGGCTACCTGGTGCTGCGCAACTGGTTCGAGCTGGCGCAGCGCGACCGGGTGCCGGTGCTGCACCGCCTGAAAGGCGCCCAGCTCTACGAGAACGTGCTGGTCGGCCTGTCGCAGGGCGCGGCCTGGCTGCTGCGCCTGGCCGGCACCCGGAGGCTGCAGCCGCAGCTGCTGGTGCTCATGGCGGCGACGGTGATCGTGCCGCTGCTGCTGGCCGGGCCGGTACGCGATCTCGCCATGCCGCCACCGGCCGGCGCCGATCCCCTGTTTGCCTTGCTGTGGCTGATCGGCGCCGGCTGCGCCGTGGCCGCGGCCTGGAAGGCCAAGTACCACCGGCTGGCGGCACTGGCCCTGGTCGGCGGCACCGGGCTGGCCACCAGCGCCACCTTCCTGTGGCTGTCTGCGCCCGACCTGGCGCTGACCCAGCTGATGGTCGAGACGGTGACCACGGTCCTGATCCTGCTCGGCCTGCGCTGGCTGCCGCCGCGCTTCCGCCCTGCCTACCTGGCGGCGCGCGTCCCGCCGAGCGCCTGGCTGCGCCGTGGGCGCGACGCACTGGTGGCGACTGCCGGCGGCCTGGGCCTGGCGGCGGCGAGCTACGCGGTCCTGACTTCCCCGCAGGCGGGCGGAACCAGCATCCGCGACTTCTTCGTGCGGCGCGCCCTGCCCGAAGGCGGCGGCGCCAACGTCGTCAACGTGCTGCTGGTGGACTTCCGCGGCTTCGACACCATGGGCGAGATCACCGTGCTGTCGGCGGTGGCGCTCACGGTCTACGCCCTGCTGCGCCGCTTCCGCCCGGCGCCGGAGAGCATCGCCATCCCGGTGCAGCAGGCCAACGACGTCGACCCGGCGGTCGGCCAGAAACCGGGCCAGCAGGCGCGCGACGGCTACCTGATGGTGCAGTCGGTCTACCTGCGCTTCCTGCTGCCGGTGATGGGCGTGGTCGCCGTGTACTTCTTCATGCGCGGCCACAACCTGCCGGGCGGCGGCTTCGTGGCGGGCCTGATCTTCGCCACCGCCCTCATCGTGCAGTACATGGTGGCCGGCACCGACTGGGTCGAATCGCACCTGCGCCTGCGCCCGCACCGCTGGATCGGCTGGGGCCTGGTCAGCGCCTGCGGCACCGGCATCGGTGCCTGGCTGTTCGGCTATCCCTTCCTGACCAGCCACACCGCCCACCTCACGCTGCCGCTGCTCGGCGAGCTGCACCTGCCCTCGGCCTTCGTGTTCGACCTCGGCGTGTTCCTGGTGGTGGTCGGCACCACCATGCTGATCCTGGTGGCGCTGGCCCACCAGTCGCTGCGCAGCCGCCGCACGCCGCTGGCCGGCAAGCCCAGTGCCGCGGCGCTGGCGGCGATCCCGCCCACCAAGGAGATCGGCTGATGGAGATCGTGCTGGCACTCGCGATCGGCATCGTGTTCGGCTCCGGTATCTGGCTGGTGCTGCGCCCGCGCAGCTTCCAGGTCCTGATCGGCCTGATGCTGATGTCGTATGCCGTCAACCTGTTCATCTTCGCCATGGGCCGCCTCAGCGTGGACCGGCCGCCGCTGACCCCGGCCGGCACGGTGCCCGACCCTGCCGCGCTGGCCGATCCGGTGCCGCAGGCGCTGGTGCTCACCGCCATCGTGATCGGCTTCGCCACCACGGCGCTCTACCTGGTGGTGATGATCGGCGCGCGCGGCCTGACCGGCACCGATCATGTGGATGGGGAGGAGCCCGAGACATGACGCTGGACTGGATGCACCACCTCGTGATCGTCCCGGTGCTGCTGCCGCTGCTGTGCGGCGCCCTGCTCGCGCCGCTGACGGAAGGCCGCCACCGCCTGAAATTCGCGGCCAGCTATGTCTCGGTGCTGGGCCTGCTGGCGAATGCGCTGGCGCTGGTGCTGCTCACCGATGGCGAATGGGCCGGCGGTATCCAGGCCTACTTCGCCGCCAACTGGGCCGCGCCTTTCGGCATCGCGCTGGTGGCCGACCGCCTGTCGGCCATGATGCTGGTGCTCACCGCGGTGCTGGCCCTGGCCGCCCTGCATTACGCGCAGCCGCGCTGGGGCCGGATCGGCGTGCATTTCCATTCGCTGTTCCAGTTCCTGCTCATGGGGATCAACGGCGCCTTCCTGACCCACGACCTGTTCAACCTGTTCGTGTTCTTCGAAGTGATGCTGGCCGCCTCCTATGGCCTGGTCCTGCACGGCTACAACGTGGCGCGCCTGCGCGCCAGCATGCAGTACATCGCGGTCAACCTGGCCGCCGCCCTGCTGTTCCTGATCGGCGTCGCGCTGATCTACGCCACCACGGGCACGCTCAACATGGCCGACCTGGCGCAGCGGGTCGGGACGCTGCCGCCGCATGCCACCGGCCTGCTCAAGGCGGGCGTGGCGGTGCTGGCGCTGGCCTTCCTGGTCAAGGGCGCCATGTGGCCGCTCGGCTTCTGGCTGCCGACCACCTATGCCGCGGCCTCGCCGCCGGTGGCCGCGATGCTGGTCCTGATGACCAAGGTCGGCGCCTACGTCATCCTGCGCATCTGGCTGCTGGTGTTCCCGGAAGGGAGCTCCGACACGGCGCGCTTCGGCTACGACGCCCTGCTGTGGGGCGGAATGGCGACCATCGTGTTCGGCGCGGCCGGCATGCTGGCCACCGACGCCGCCGGACGCATGGCCGGCTATGCGGCGATCGTCTCGTCCGGCACGCTGCTGGCCGTGACCGGCTACGGCCAGCAGGCGCTCGTGACCGCCGGGCTGTACTACTTCGTCGCCTCCACGGTGGCGATTGCCGCCTTCGTGCTCCTGATCGAACTGGTCGACCGCATCCGCACGCCGGGCGCCGCGATGCTGGCGCTGACGATGGAAGTGTATGCCGTCGAGGACACGCCGGCCGAACCGAAGGGCCGGGGCGTACCGGCCGCGATGGCCTTCCTGTCGCTGGCCTTCGCCGCCTGCGCCCTGATGATCGCCGGCCTGCCGCCGCTGTCGGGCTTCGTCGCCAAGTTCGGCATGTTCCACGCCCTGATCAACCCCGGGCCGGGGCTGCCGCCGATCGGCGCCGGCGGCTGGACCCTGATGGCGCTGGTGATCCTCTCCGGCCTGGTCGCCATCGTCTCGCTGATGCGCTTCGGCGTGCGCACCTTCTGAGCCGCCGAGACCCTCGGCCCGCCGCGCCTGCACGCCGCGGAAGCGCTGCCGGTGGCGGGGCTGCTGCTGGCATCGGCGCTGCTGACCATACAGGCGCAGCCGGTCTACGACTACCTGGCGCGCGCCAGCAGCGTTCTGCACCGTCCCGCCCTGTATATCGACCGGGTGCTGGGCACGCCACCGGTACCGGGACCGGAGGCGCGATGACGCCCTGGCTGCCCTTTCCCATCGTGTCGCTGTCCCTGTGCGCGCTGTGGCTGCTGCTCAACCAGACGCTCGACCCGGCCAACCTGCTGTTCGGCGCGGCGCTGGGCATCGCAGTGCCGCTGCTGACGCGCCGGCTGCAGCCCTTCGGCTATCCGCGCCTGCGCGCACCGCTGACCATCCTGCGCCTGGCCGCCATGGCCTCGGTCGAGATCATCCGCTCGAGCTTCAACGTGTGCCGCATCATCCTGTTCCGCGACCATGCAACCGTGAATGCGCAGTTCATCCGCGTGCCGCTGACGCTGCGCGACCCCTACGGACTGGCGATGCTGTCCTGCCTGATCAACATGACGCCGGGGACGGTGTGGGTGGAGATCCTGCCGGAGCAGCACGAGCTGTCGCTGCACGTGTTCGACCTGCACGACCGCCAGTGGTGGGTCGATACCATCAAGGGCCGTTACGAGCGGCCCCTCATCGAGATCTTCGAATCGGAGGACGACCATGCAAACCGTACTTGAACTGGCGATCGGCTACGCGATGGTGTGCGTGCTGGTGGCGATGGGCTTCTGCGCACTGCGCCTGCTGATCGGGCCCTCGGGGCACGACCGGGTGCTGGCGCTGGACACGCTGTGGATGTGCGGCATTTTGCTGGCCCTGGTGCTGGGCATCCGCTTCGGCACCCAGGTGTATTTCGAGGTGGCGATCCTGATCGCGCTGGTGGGCTTCGTGTCGACGGTGGCGATGGCGAAGTTCCTGATGCGTGGGGAGATCATCGAATGATCAGCGGAATGAGCGGCATCGAGCACATCCCCGCCTGGGCGGCGCTGCCGGTGGCCCTGCTGCTGGTGCTGGGCGCCAGCATCGTCCTGATCGGCGCGCTCGGCCTGCTGCGCCTGCCCACCTTCTACCAGCGCATCCACGGCCCGGCCGTCACCGTCACGCTCGGTGCCGGCTGCCTGCTGCTGGCATCGATGCTCTACTTCACGGCGGCGCAGTCGCGGCCCGTGATCCACGAAGTCATCATCTCGGTGTTCATCCTGCTGACGGCGCCGGTGGTCTCGATGACGATCATGCGCGCCGCCGTGTACCGCGACCTGCGGGCGCGCAGGCTTGATGCCGGAGCGACGGCAGGGGATGTCTATGCGATCGCCGACAATCCGAAGCCGCGCCGGCCCGGTGAGCCCGACTGAGGGTCACGCGCCGACGATCCGCTGCCGCATCCTGCGCGTGATGGAGGCCACCTTGTCGACGATGCGCTCCGCCAGTACACGCTGGCTGGCGTCCAGCCAGGGCATGACATCGGCCGCAGCAGCCGGGACCGCGACGTCGACCGCAAGGGCCATCTCTCTTGCGAGTTTCAGGAGGTACTTCGGCCCGATCCCCAGGGTGGCAGCCAATGCAAGGAAGTGCTCCTGCCTCATCTTTCCTGGATCGGTTTCCCCGCCAATCGACAAGGCGAAGTGCGTTCCAAGGCCGGTGTAGGCCCGCGTGCACATCAGGTCGTAGAAGGGCGCAAGCCGCATGCCGCGTCCTGCCGCGATCATGGACAGGTTCTTGGCGTGCGAATCGTTATTTCCCGTATAGAGATTGAAGAACAGCCAGCGTAGCAGGTGACGTTGGTCAACACCGGGCTGGGTGGACTGCTTCAGGAGCGCGAAACATTCCGGAAAGCCGGGACCGCCGTCGTGTTCGTATTTGACGTCGGACGGCTTGCCCAGTAATTGGCAAAAATCCGCCTGCCAAAGCCGCCGCAGCACATGGTCTTCCCCGGGCTGCCGGTCGTAGCGCTCCACCAGGCATGCCCGGGTCTCGGGCTGGTAGCGCACTGCCGCCGTCGGCAGGCCGCACCGTCGTGCGGCGAGCATCATGATGGTTTCGTTCGCAGCCGATGCGAAGACCTTGATGTCGGAGCGGACGATATCGGGCTTGAGGATATGGGTCGACGGCGAACTCCCCATTGGCCGGCATGGCGTTCCGTCGTCGTCGATATACAGCAGGATCTTGTGCTGCGCGCCCGAGATCGACATACGGGGTTCCGGCATGCCTTTCGCAGCCTTGTCGATGGCCTTGCGTTCGGCCGTTCCCGCCCCCCGGTGGACCAGGGCATCCACCTGTTCCCAGTTCAAGCGCTGGTAGATCGGCCGCTGCGGCTCCTCTCCTTCCGGCAGCAGGACGACCGAACCGGCGCTTTCTCCCCCGATGCAGGACAACAGGCCGAATACGGTCGAGACCTGCTCCCTCATCATGACGAGCCTGCGCTGGTCTCCTTCCGGAAGCAGGTTTTCGAAGAATGCGTTGACGAATTCGGAATCGAGCGCTTCGGCGCCCAGGGGTAATGCAGGATGCAGGGCTTGCGCATCGGGCTTGTCCAGCCAGCTTGAGCTGTAGCGGAAGCTCAGTGGTTCTGTCGGATACAGGCTGCCGATCAGGCCATCCGGCCCGAATACCGACAAGGACGGTGGTAATGGCTGGTGCTTTGCCATGATCAGGCTTTCCGGATGACCAGTTCCAGCCCAAGCAAACCGAGCACGTCGATCACCTTTTGCATCTGGACAGTTTCCTTGCCATGTTCAAGGTCGATGATGAAGCGGTTGCCGAACCCGGCCAGTCCCGATACATCCTGCTGGGTCATGCCTTGGCCCTTCCGCACTTCACGGACGGCGATCCCGAGTTCGTGTACGGAAGTGATGGCCTTTTCGTTCCAAGCGCTTGGAGAAACAGCTGTCTTTTCCATGGTGGCTTCTGATATGCGCGATCGGTAAGATTATAGTCCTATAAAGCTCAATCAGAACAAAAACTGTTAGATCGGTAATTTTTTGCCCGATGCACGCTGATCGGACAATGAAACATACCGATCGGTAAGCTATGTGCGCGGGACGCGCGGGACGCGGGACGGGGTCCGCGGGACGGGGTCGGTCCGCGGGACGGGGTCAGGTCTGACATTCGGACACCGGGACGGGGTCAGGTCTAACATTCGGACACGGCCTCGACCTTACTCACACCGCTTCACCTTCTCGAAAGCAGCCACCGCCCGGCTGACGGTCTTGGTCGACACACCGAATGCGGATGAGATCCGCGTCATAGTGAACGCGGTCGATAAGTAAGCGCGTGCCATGGCTTCGCGCGGGACGGGGTCAGGTCCGCGGGGCGGGGTCAGGTCTGACATTCGGACACGGCCTCCGGGGCGGGGTCAGGTCTGACATTCGGACACGGCCTCGACCTTACTCACGCGCGGGACGGGGTCAGGTCTGACATTCGGACACGGCCTCGACCTTACTCACACCGCTTCACCTTCTCGAAAGCAGCCACCGCCCGGCTGACGGTCTTGGTCGACACACCGAATGCGGATGAGATCCGCGTCATAGTGAACGCGGTCGATAAGTAAGCGCGTGCCATGGCTTCGTCTCTGTCGGAAAATAGAATTTGATAGTCCGTCAGGGAAAGCGCAACGGCACGTCGCTCGGCCCTCACCGTTTCTAAAATTTTTTAAGAGCGTTCCAACTGCTGAAGTTGTGATACAAAAGCGTCATCGCCGAGAAGTATCTGGTGGCGGGTAGCCGTAAGCGGACTGGCCCGATCGATCCCATCAATGATAAAAGCTCGATAAGCTGAGACAACTGCACGATAAGAAGTGCCGAAACGGCTCAACAACCAATCGCGCTCGAGCCAGGCAAGCGGGCAATTTTCACGTAGGAAATAATAATGACTGCTCCACATCCATTCATCCAGAGACAATACCATCTTTGCCCGTAAAGGATTCAAGACGATGTAACGGGATAGCTCCAGAAGATAGCTTTCTTTCTGCACCAAGATGGCTTTGTAACGTCCCTGGAAAAGGTGCCCGACGAGGCGGTGTCGCCGATTGAAATGCTGGGTATATAACCCATTGAGCTGACGCATCGCTTGCGGCAGATTCGCCTCCACCGTTTCAATCAGTAAATGATAGTGATTGGTCATTTGGCAAAGCTGTGGATGACGCAGTGGTGCCGTTCGCAAACAAGCGCAAGCACATCTAGCCAAGCACACCGATCATCATCGTCGCGATAGATATCGTTGCGTCGGTTGCCTCGTGATGTGACATGGTAGAGTGCGCCAGGAAATTCGAGTCGAAGCGGTCGAGTCATGGCGGTTACGGTACTGGACCATCGTGCCGTACGCGCTGAGCTTGCGCAGCCGTCTACGCGGGACTTGGCTTATGGTTGAGTTCGTGTCCGAATGTCAGACCTGACCCCGTTCTGGAGTTACGGTACTGGACCATCGTGCCGTACGCGCTGAGCTTGCGCAGCCGTCTACGCGGGACTTGGCTTATGGTTGAGTTCGTGTCCGAATGTCAGACCTGACCCCGTTCGAATGTCAGACCTGACCCCGTTCTGTGACCCCGTTCTGGAATGTACGCGATGAGCAAGTCGGCCCTGACCGGGCTGGCCAAGGGACTGGCGCGCGACCTGGGCCCACGCAACATCACGGTCAACAATGTCCAGCCCGGCCCGGTCGATACCGACATGAATCCCGCCGAAGGCGAGTTCGCCAGCTTCCTGCATGGCTTGATGGCCGTGCCGCGCCACGGGCATGCCGACGAGATCGCGGGCATGGTGGCCTACCTGGCGAGTCCGGAAGCGGCCTTCGTGACCGGGGCCGACCTGCTGATCGATGGCGGCTTCGCCGCCTGAGCCGGAGCGCCGCGCAATAAAAAAACGGATGGGCCTCGCGGCCCATCCGTTTTTCTGGCTGTACTGAAACGCCGCTCGATCAGAACGGAATGTCGTCGTCCATGTCCGAGAAGTTCGGCGCCGGTTTCGGCTGCGGACGGGCTGCCGGTGCCGGCGGGGCCTGGCGCGGGGCCGGGCGCTGTTGCGGCTCGTAGCCGCCGCCGTCATCCATGCCACCCATGCCGGCGTCGCCGCCCATGCCCTGGCGGCCGCCCAGCATCTGCATGTTCTCGGCGATGATGTCGGTCGCGTAGCGCTCGATGCCGTCCTTGTCGGTGTACTTGCGGGTCTGCAGGCGGCCTTCGACGTAGACCGACGAGCCCTTCTTGAGGTACTGGCCCACGATCTCGGCCAGGCGGCCGAAGAACGAGATGCGGTGCCACTCGGTCAGCTCTTTCTGTTCGCCGGTCTGGCGGTCTTTCGACTTGTACGAGGTGGCGACCGCGATGTTCGCGATTGCATCGCCGCTCGGCATGTAGCGGATTTCCGGATCGCGGCCCAGGTTGCCGACGATGATGACCTTGTTAACTGATGCCATGTTGATACTCCAGTGAGTTTTGTAGAGCCCTGACTCTGCACGTGACTAAGCGCCAGGGAACGTGTGCTGCAACTGACTATTATGGGGCCGATGAGCAGGAACCGAAAGGGCTTTTTCGCAGCACTGCAGCGTCATGACCCATGTCAAAAATACCGCTCCGGCGCCGCTCAGCTTTGCTTGCCGTGCTGCGCTTCGTAGGCCGCGCGGCTGGCCTTCAGGCCGGCAATGATGGGGAGAACCCGGTCGTCGTCAGCAGTCATGTCTTCCAGGAACATGGCGTTGTGGTCACGGATCCAGGCCAGGGGCATCTCCCACCACGCCAGATCGCGCAGGGCCGCGCGAACGGCTTCCGAAAAGCGGAACCGGATCAACCTGGCCGGCGAACCGGCATAGATGCCGTAGGGTTCGGAGCGGAAGTTCGGAGGGAGAACGGAGCGGGCGCCAATGACGCAACCGTTTTCAATGACCCCGCCGCCCAGCATCATGACTTCGTCGCCGATCCAGACATCGTTCTTGACGACGGAATCGCCATACTGCGGCGGTGGCGCGGTGTCCATGCCCATGTCCAGGATGGAGAACATATAGGTCGAGATCGTTCTCATCTCATGCTGGCCGTTGAGCAGGAAGCGAAGGCGCAAGCCGCCTGCCACGAAGCGGCCTATCACCAATCCCTGATGCCCGGCATCATATTTGGCCAGCGAGCCCACACCGAGGGCCGAGCAGCGGCCAATATGGAAACGGCCATGCATTGCTTCTTCGTCCAGCCAGTTGCGGAAGAAATGATGGGGGATGAGACTGGTCCCGCCGCTTGCGTAGCCAATCACCATGAATTGTTTGACAAACGGATGGTCTTCCTGGACCCCGGAAAAATCGTCTTCGGTAGTAATTTCCATCGTTTACTGCCCTTCTGCATTGCCAGCAAAGCGCATGTTTGCCAAGTAACAACACTCTACTATGAAGTCGCGCGCCGTGACCTGCTAAAAAACCTGGAATGTTGACGAGCGAACTATTGAACTGGCGTGAGAACGCATCAGATACCACTGTTGGGGTGTCCAGTACGATGTGTCTTGACGGCACAAAAGTGCTGGATGCATGTACAGCACTTCCAAAAACCAGCTACACTACGAGGTTCTCCCTGATTGGCCCGCTCACCGCGACCATGTATCGTGCGCCGGCCCTGCAAACTTACTGAAAGCCTGCAAAAAAAACTAATGGAAGAAATTCGAATCCGCGGCGCGCGCACGCACAACCTCAAGAACATCAACCTCGACCTTCCGCGTAACAAGCTGATCGTCATCACCGGCCTCTCGGGTTCGGGCAAGTCCTCGCTCGCCTTCGACACCCTGTACGCCGAGGGCCAGCGCCGCTACGTCGAGTCGCTGTCGGCCTACGCGCGCCAGTTCCTGCAGCTGATGGAAAAACCGGACGTCGACCTGATCGAAGGCCTGTCGCCGGCGATCTCGATCGAGCAGAAAGCCACCTCGCACAACCCGCGTTCGACCGTCGGCACCGTCACCGAGATCCACGACTACCTGCGCCTGCTGTACGCGCGCGTCGGCACTCCCTACTGCCCGGACCACCCGCAGGAGCCGCTCGCGGCCCAGACCGTGTCGCAGATGGTCGACAGCGTGCTGGCCATGCCGGAAGGCACCAAGCTGATGATCCTGGCGCCGGTCGTGGCCAACCGCAAGGGCGAACACGGCGACCTGTTCCAGGCCATGCAGGCCCAGGGCTTCGTACGCTTCCGCGTCGCCAGCGGCGTCAACGCGGCCAAGATTGTCGAGATCGACGAGCTGCCCAAGCTCAAGAAGACCGAAAAGCACACCATCGATGTCGTGATCGACCGCGTCAAGGTCAATCCCGAGATCAAGCAGCGCCTGGCCGAAAGCTTCGAGACCGCGCTGCGCCTCGCCGATGGCCGCGCCGTGGCCTACGAGATGGACACCGAGAAGGAAACGGTGTTCTCGAACAAGTTCGCCTGTAACGTCTGCGGCTATTCGCTGCAGGAGCTCGAGCCGCGCCTGTTCTCCTTCAACAACCCAATGGGCGCCTGCCAGGAGTGCGACGGCCTCGGCCACATCGAGTTCTTCGATCCGAAGCGCATCGTCGCCTTCCCGCACCTGTCGCTGGCCTCCGGCGCCGTGAAGGGCTGGGACCGCCGCAACCAGTTCTACTACCAGATGCTGCAGAGCCTGGCGGCCTACTATGACTTCGACCTCGACAAGCCCTTCGAGACCCTGCCGAAGACGGCGCAGGAAGCCGTGCTGTTCGGCTCGGGCAAGACCTCGATCCCGTTCAGCTACGTCAACGAGCGTGGCCGCACCGTGATCCGCGAGCATACTTTCGAAGGCGTGGTCAACAACCTGCAGCGGCGCTACCGCGAGACCGACTCGATGGCGGTCAAGGAAGAGCTGGCCAAGTTCATCAACGAGAAGAAGTGCCCGGCCTGCGAGGGCGCGCGCCTGCGCACCGAAGCACGCTACGTCAAAATTGGCCAGGGCGCGCAGCAGCGCGCCATCTATGAAGTGTCCGACAAGCCGCTGCGCGATACGCTGGACTTCTTCGAGACGCTGGAACTGACCGGCGCCAAGAAAGACATCGCCGAGCGCGTCATCAAGGAAATCACGGCGCGCCTGAAGTTCCTGAACAACGTCGGCCTCGATTACCTGTCGCTCGACCGCAGTGCCGACACCCTGTCCGGCGGCGAAGCCCAGCGCATCCGCCTGGCCTCGCAGATCGGCTCCGGTCTGACCGGCGTGATGTACGTGCTGGACGAGCCCTCGATCGGCCTGCACCAGCGCGACAACGATCGCCTGATCGCGACCCTGAAGCACCTGCGCGACATCGGCAACAGCGTGCTGGTGGTGGAACACGACGAGGACGCGATCCGTACCGCCGACTACATCGTCGACATGGGTCCGGGCGCGGGCGTGCACGGCGGCCAGATCATCGCCGAAGGCACGCTCGAGCAGATCATGAAGAACGAGCACTCGGTGACCGCGCAGTACCTGGACGGCCGCCGCAAGATCGCCGTGCCGAAGAAGCGCACCAAGGCCGACCCGGCGCGCCAGCTGGTGATCACCGGCGCCAGGGGCAATAACCTGAAGAACGTGTCGCTGACGCTGCCGGTGGGCCTGATGACCTGCATCGCCGGGGTCTCGGGCTCGGGCAAGTCGACCCTGATCAACGACACCCTGTACCCGGCCCTGTCGCGCCACCTGTATGGTTCGCAGACCGAGCCTGCGGAGCACGATTCGATCCACGGCCTGGAACACTTCGACAAGGTGATCTCGGTCGACCAGGCCCCGATCGGCCGCACCCCGCGGTCGAACCCGGCGACCTACACCGGCCTGTTCACGCCGATCCGCGACCTGTTCGCCACGGTGCCGACCGCGAAGGAACGCGGCTACTCGGCGGGCCGCTTCTCGTTCAACGTGAAGGGCGGCCGCTGCGAAGCCTGCCAGGGCGACGGCGTGATCAAGGTCGAGATGCACTTCCTGCCGGACGTGTACGTGCCCTGCGACGTCTGCCACGGCAAGCGCTACAACCGTGAAACGCTCGAGGTGCAGTACAAGGGCAAGAACATCACCGAAGTGCTGGAGATGACGGTCGAGGACGCGCACGAGTTCTTCAAGCCGGTGCCGGTCATCGCGCGCAAGCTGCAGACCCTGCTGGACGTGGGCCTCGGCTACATCAAGCTGGGCCAGAGCGCGACCACGCTGTCGGGCGGCGAGGCGCAGCGCGTCAAGCTGTCGCTGGAACTGTCCAAGCGCGATACGGGACGTACCCTGTACATCCTGGATGAGCCGACCACCGGCCTGCACTTCGCCGACATCGACCTGCTGCTGAAAGTCATCCACCGCCTGCGCGACCAGGGCAATACGCTGGCGATCATCGAGCACAACCTCGACGTGATCAAGACGGCCGACTGGATCGTCGATCTGGGCCCCGAAGGCGGCGCGGGCGGCGGCATGATCGTCGCCAGCGGTACGCCGGAAGACGTGGCGAAGAACAAGGCCAGCGTCACCGGCAAGTATCTGAAACCGCTGCTGAAGCAGTGATGCCGGAACGGTAACAAAGGGAAGAGGCTTCGGCCTCTTCTTTTTTTGCCGGTCGCAGCCGTGATACATTGGGCGCACTTCCACAGCCCAGTTTCCGCATCATGAGCGACCTCGTGCTTGCCAGCCTCCACCACCTGATCGTGTTCGGCCTCGCGGCCGTGCTGGCTGCCGAACTGGCCCTGATGCGGCCCGCCGCCATGTCGCCCGGCACGGTCAGGCTGCTGGGTCGCTTCGATGCCGCCTACGGCATGCTGTCGCTGGCCATCCTGGCCGTCGGCGCCGTCCGCGTCTGGCACGGCGCCAAGGGCGCCGACTTCTACCTGCAGAATCCCATGTTCTGGGCCAAGATCGCCGCCTTCGGCGCCGTGGGACTGCTCTCGGTCCGGCCGACCATGCGCATCGCGGCCTGGCAAAAAGCGCTCAAGGCCGACGCGGCCTTCGTGCCGCAGCAGGAGGACGTCGGCAAGCTGCGCCGCATCATGCTCGCCGAGATCCACGTATTCGCGCTGATTCCCATTCTTGCGGCCGCGATGGCGCGCGGGGTCGGCTTCAGCTAGCGGTCGCGGCTGCGCTTGTCGTTCCTGGCCTTGGTGCCCGAGCCCATGGTGCCGGCCGCGCTGCTGCCCATGCTGGCCGCGCCCTTGCCGCTGGTGATATTGGCCAGGGCCTGGCGCAAGGCATCGGCCTGCGGATTGCGGATCTTCCCGCTCAGGACATCGCGTGCCGCCACCTGGCGCCCGTAATAGGCCGCGGTTTCGTCTTCGTCGTAATCGACATCGGCCACGCTGACCGCCGCGCCGCCGAACAGGCCTTCGGTATCGGACCACACGGTGATGTTGCCCCAGCCGGCCGATCCCACGCCCTGCTTCGACCAGTTCACCAAGGTCAGGCCGGCGTCGGCATTCAGGGCGAATTTATTGTTCTGCATGAAGCTGTTCATCGCCGTCTGGTCGTTGAGGAAGAAAGCGATGGCGCCGGCCTCCACGCCGGCCTGCAAGCCGGCGCTGACGCCGCCGAAGTTATAGAAGGCCGGGTTGCCCCAGCTGTTGCCGACTTTCACGCCGCGCGCACGCTGCAGTTGCGCGCGCATGTCCGGTGTCGCCTGCATCTGGCCGACGACTTCGATGGCCTTGTTGATGTGCGTGGTCGCATCCCGCATCTCTTCCCTATTGCGCTCGGTGCCCGGGGTCGCCGCCTGCTGCGCCGGCCCCACCTGGGCGGCGGGGCTTCCTGCCAGCAGTACGGCAAGCAAAGCCGCAAGCAGCTGCCTCATGGCGCATTCAGGGTCTCTCCTTTTTTGCATGGCAGTGGAAACCCAGAAGCCTAGTCCGCACGCGGTCCAGGGAGCGCTACTTTGAATCGGGAAAAAAGCTTGTATGCAAGGTCTGAAGAAAGCGGTATCGAACAAATCAGGGCAGTACCATAAAGCTACTGCCCTGATGTTTTCAGCGCCTCATATGCACTGATCGGCACATCTCAAGCATGACCCGTGTGTTCCGCTACGGCGGTCGACTTCGATTGCTGCTTGCGGCGGCGCGATGCCAGGAAGCCAGCGACGCCCAACATCATGAGTCCCGCAGTGGCCGGCTCGGGCACGTCGGCTGGCGGAACATACTGGCCGAAACCGTCGATGTAGGCGTAGCCGACATGCCCGGTAGGCTGGCAATCTGCGACCATCAATGAGATCGTAAAGTCATGTCCTTGTAGCCCAATGTCGATCGCCAGCTGTTCAATCTGCCATTGGGGAGTGTAGAAAAGATCACCAACCGCCGTAAACCGGTTGTCCACACCACCACCACCCGCGCCGGCATTGTAGACACGGTTGATGAGCAGCGTACCGGTTGTATCGTCAGTGAGCGTGATCACCATGATTGCCGAGCTATCGTTGCTGTGGCCACCATTTTCAAGCACGGCTTTCCAGGCAAAGAAGATGTTCGCATCCGTGTAATTCTGCACTTTCTGGCTGAGCACGGACGCGTAGCCACCAGACGCTGTGTCTTCGCCGCGGTAGGAATAATTTCCTGAATAGACAGTCGAGCCCAGCGCGGAACCGACCAGCGGGTCGACAGTGCCGGCAGTGATGATCGACGACCGGTTCGACGCCGCGTATCTGGCTCCGCCCGGAAGGAAGTCCGCCGGCGAGAGTGCGGAATTACTGACGCCACTGCGATAGCCGCCCCCAGTCGTCCATCCGTTGGCGCTTCCATCCTCGAAGCCGCCATTTACCAAGGGCCCGGCGTAAGCAGCGTTTGCAGCTGCAAAAAAAACGGTGGCTAACAGTGCTTTATATATTTTCATTTTCTCTCTCTTTCGTTAGTTGATTTACATACAACAGATACCGAAAGTAGTCATAGCATCAAGTGTGCCAGCGCACTAATATCATGATTAGAAAGAGAAATTTTCTCCCGATGCAGTATTAGTATTTACTAATGTAAGTTTGCTCGACAATAAAATATTTACCAACTTTAAGCGTTATTATCGCGTTGCAATGAACAGTGACCTTCTTACGCAGATAAAAATGCAAAAAGGATTCATTCACATGAATCCTTTTTGTTCAACCCTGCGGCTCGCACAACGAACGACAGAATGCCGTCCGCCATGCGCGATATCGACTCAAACCGCCAGTTGCTTCTCCAGCTTGGCCTTGGTATCCACCAGCTCCTGCGGCAGGTGGTAAGCCAGCTTCTCGAACAGCTCGCTGTGCAGCTTCAGCTCTTCGTTCCAGGCGGCCTTGTCGATCGAGGTAATCTGGGTGAACTGCTGCTCGGTGAAGTCGATGCCGTCCCAGTTCAGGTCGCCGTAGTTCGGCGAGGTGCCGAACAGGTGCTGCTGGCCGCCCTGGGCGCCGCCTTCGGCGCGGTCGAGGATCCACTTCAGCACGCGCATATTGTCGCCGTAGCCCGGCCACACGAAGCCGCCGTCTTCGCCGGTGCGGAACCAGTTGACGCAGAAGATCTTCGGTGCGCTGCCCTTGGCTTCGACTTTCTTGCCCAGGTCCAGCCAGTGCTGGAAGTAGTCGCTCATGTTGTAGCCGATGAAGGGCAGCATCGCGAACGGGTCGCGGCGCACGATGCCCATCTGGCCGGCGGCGGCGGCGGTGGTTTCCGAGCCCATGGTGGCGGCCATGTACACGCCTTCCACCCAGTTGTTGGCTTCAGTGACCAGCGGCACGGTGGTCGAGCGGCGGCCACCGAAGATGAAGGCCGTGATCGGCACGCCGGCCGGATCGTCCCAGGCCGCGTCGATGACCGGGTTCTGGGTGGCGGCGACGGTGAAGCGCGCGTTCGGGTGGGCGGCCTTGGTCCCCGATGCCGGGGTCCAGTCCTTGCCCTGCCAGTCGGTCAGGTGATCCGGCGCCTGCTTGCTCATGCCTTCCCACCACACGTCGCCGTCGTCGGTCAGCGCCACGTTGGTGAAGATGACGTTCTCGCGCAGCGAGGCCATGCAGTTCGGATTGGTCTTGTCATTGGTGCCCGGGGCCACGCCGAAGTAGCCGGCTTCCGGGTTGATGGCGTACAGCTTGCCGTCCTGGCCCGGCTTGATCCAGGCGATGTCGTCGCCGATGGTGGTCACCTTCCAGCCGTCGAAGGCCTTCGGCGGGATCAGCATCGCGAAGTTGGTCTTGCCGCAGGCCGAAGGGAAGGCGGCGGCCACGTATTTCTTCTCCCCCTTGGGCGATTCGACGCCCAGGATCAGCATGTGCTCGGCCAGCCAGCCGGTGCCGCCCTGCTGGGCTTCCTGGTAGCCCATGTTCGAGGCGATACGCAGTGCGAAGCATTTCTTGCCCAGCAGCGCGTTGCCGCCGTAGCCCGAACCGAAGGACCAGATCTCGCGGGTTTCCGGGTAGTGGACGATGTACTTGGTGCTGTTGCACGGCCACGGCACGTCTTGTTGGCCGGCGGCCAGCGGCATGCCGACGGTGTGCACGCAGGGCACGAACTCGCCGTCGGTACCGAGCACGTCGAACACGGCCTTGCCCATGCGCGTCATGATGCGCATGTTGACGGCGACATAAGGCGAGTCGGACAGTTCCACGCCGATGTGGGCGATCGGCGAACCCAGCGGGCCCATCGAGAACGGCACCACGTACAGGGTGCGGCCGGCCATGCAGCCGTCGAACAGGCCGTTCAGGGTGCGGCGCATCTCGGCCGGGTCCATCCAGTTGTTGGTCGGGCCGGCCTGCTCTTTGGTGGCCGAGCAGATGTAGGTGCGGTCTTCGACGCGGGCGACGTCCGACGGGTCGGACCAGGCCAGGTAGGAATTCGGGCGCTTTGCCGGATTCAGCTTTTTCATGGTGCCGGCTTCGACCATCTGTGCGCACAGGCGGTCGTACTCTTCCTCGGAGCCGTCGCACCAGTAGATGCTGTCAGGCTTCGTCAGGGCGGCGATGTCCGCGACCCAATTGATGAGCTGCTGGTGTTTGACGTGAGCGGGAACGTTCAAAGCGGCGACGCCGCCCATCACGGGCTGGTTCATAGATACCTCCAATGCCAATTAAGAATGCTGTCTGTCCCAGGCACGGCAGGATCGTCGTCTGGCCGTTGCCTTAGAATGGCATGTCGCTCCAGCGGAGCGCGGCGTTTACGGCGGTCGTGTCGACGGTCTCTGAAGAGGAGACCGGGAACGGTGCTGCCGGGTTCGATACGAGCGTGTCAAACCCTCAAGAATTGGCCGATTGTACACCCGGAAAACCCCGATTTACGCTCAGCTACTACAAAAAAGTAGCAGAAATGCCCGAGTAATGTAGTAGGCTATTCGGCGGCTTTTTCGAACCTGTTATTTCGCTACGCGACAAACGTTTATTGAAAGAAACTCTCATGCGAATAGCTGTTTTGGACGATTACCAGGACGCGGTACGCGGCCTTTCCTGCTTCCGCCTGCTGGACGGGCACGAGGTCAAGGTCTTCAGTCATGCGGCGCGCGGCCTCGGTCAGCTGGCGATCCGGCTGGCCCCTTACGACGCACTGGTGCTGATCCGCGAGCGCACCGCCTTCCCGGCCGCCTTGCTGGCACGCCTGCCGAATCTGAAGCTGATCTCGCAGACCGGCAAGGTCAGCGGGCACATCGACGTCGCGGCGGCAACCGAACACGGCATCGCGATCGCCGAAGGCATCGGCTCACCGGTGGCGCCGTCCGAACTCACCTGGGCCCTGATCATGGCGGCCAGCCGCAAGATCGTGCCGTATGCGAATAACCTGAAGGACGGCCTGTGGCAGACGGCCTCGACCAACCCGGTGCTGAATGGCCTGGGGCGCTCGCTGCGTGGGCGTACCTTGGCGATCTGGGGCTACGGCAAGATCGGCCAACTGGTGGCCGGGTATGCGCGCGCCTTCGGCATGCGCGTGCTGGTCTGGGGGAGCGAGGGCAGCCGGCAGGCAGCCGTGGCCGACGGCTTCGAGGCGGCGGTATCGCGCGATGCGCTGTTCGTGCAGGCGGACGTCTTGAGCCTGCACCTGCGCCTTTCGGAGGCGACGCGCGGCATCGTGAAGGCCGAGGATTTCGCGCGCATGAAGCCGGATGCCCTGTTCGTCAACACGAGCCGGGCCGAGCTGGTCGACGAAGGCGCGCTGGAGCAGGCCCTGCGCGCGGGGCGGCCGGGCTATGCGGCGCTGGACGTGTTTACTAGTGAACCCTTGCGTGCGGATTCGCCCTTGCTGCGCATCCCGACGGTGCTGGCGACGCCGCACCTGGGGTATGTGGAGCAGGACAGCTATGAAATCTATTTCCAGACGGCCTTCGAGAACGTGCTGCGCTTCGCGGCGGGGCAACCGGACAATATCCTGAATCCGGAAGCGCTGGGAAAACGCTAGCTCTCCTGCTTCAGTTCCGGTGTGCCGGTGAAACTGGGCCGCCGCACCGGCATCACGTGGGTGCCGGTCCACAGGCCGGCCCAGCCCGGCGGCCAGCCGATCGCCGGGCCCGCGTAAGGCTGGAGCCCTGCGCGCACCGGCACCACCGGCACCGGCGGCGCCTCGACCAGCCCGCCACCCGCCGGGCGCTCCATATTGAGGCTGTACATGTAGCCCGGCAGCAACAGTTCGCACACCTGGTCGAACCAGGCCGTGTGGTCTTCGTCGCGGCCCAGCGCCTGCGCCAGCCCCTGGGGATCGAACTTCGCCAGCGCATGGATCAGCTCGTCCGTGCTCGCACCCGGCGTATCGCCCCAGCCCATGACCGGATTGTTGTTGTAGTCCGCGCCCGAGCCATACCAGCCTTCGCGCCAGGTGCGCTGCATCCAGTTGCGCGGGCCGGTGAACAGATGCCAGCGCCAGTGCAGTCCTGAAGGCTTGGGCCAGGAGTACAGGTAGAGTTTCTGGTAGCCCGCCTTGTGCAGTGCGCGCACCACCTCCATCAGGCGCGCGTGTGGCATGCGGTCCGGCGGCGTGCGGCGGAACAGGATCGGTTCGCCATCCGCGTGCTGCACCTCGTCGCTCGACAGGTTCAGGTCGAGCGTGCGCTGCTCGCTGCCGAAACGCGCCGAGATCCAGCCGGTCAGCAGGTTGACGTGGGTGATCACGCCATAGCCTCGATGGCGGTGGAAGATGACGGTGCCCGGTGCGACGGCTTTCATGGGAACAAATGAGAAAAAGGAAGAAGAAAGGAAAGAGTGTACTCATCCGATCCGGACGATTCTAGCGCAGTCACACACGGATACATACCCATTTACGGCTATCATTAGCCACCTTTTTTCTGCACGTGGACAAATCAACATGACTTTGCGAATCATCGCCACCGGTGGCACTTTCGACAAACACTATAACGAACTGAACGGCATCCTCGGCTTTGCCGACAGCCATCTGCCGGCGGTGATCGCGCGCTCGCGCATGACCGTTCCCGTCGAGCTGGAGGTGCTGCCGCTGCTCGACTCGCTCGACATGCATGACCCCGACCGCCAGCGCGTACTGGCTTCCTGTCAGGCGGCAAAAGAGAAAGCCATCGTCATCATCCACGGCACCGACACCATGCGCGAAACCGCGGCCGTGCTCGGTGCGGCGAGCCTGGGCCAGACCATCGTGCTGACCGGCGCCATGATCCCCTACGAGATCGCGAATTCCGACGCCCTGTTCAATCTCGGCTTCGCCTGCGGCGTCGCCCAGACCCTGCCGGCCGGCGTCTACGTCGCCATGAACGGCCAGGTGTTCCCGTGGGATAACGTCACCAAGAACCGCGCCGCCGGCGTGTTCCAGCAGCTCTAATACTCTGGGGCAGGCGCGCGCTGCGCCTGTGCGCGCCTGCCTATACTGCTTCCTCCGATCGCATCCGCACGAGGAGAAAGCAATGAACGAGCAGCGTCCCATCCTGACCACGCGCCAGGGCCACCCGGTCCGCGACAACCAGTCGCTGCGCTCGGTGGGCGAACGTGGTCCGGCCACGCTCGAGAATTACCAGTTCATCGAAAAGATCACCCATTTCGACCGCGAGCGCATTCCGGAGCGCGTGGTGCACGCGCGCGGCACCGGCGCCCACGGTTTCTTCGTGCCCTACGGGACCATCGGCGGCGAACCCGCCGGCAAGTACACGCGCGCCCGCGTATTGAACGAGCTCGGCGTACAGACGCCGATCTTCGTGCGCTTCTCCACCGTGATCGGCGGCAAGGAGTCGCCCGAGACGGCGCGCGACCCGCGGGGTTTCGCGATCAAGTTCAAGACCGTCGACGGCAACTGGGACCTGGTGGGCAATAACCTGAAGGTCTTCTTCATCCGCGACGCGATCAAGTTCCCGGACATGATCCACGCCTTCAAGCCTGACCCGGTCACCAACCAGCAGGAGCCGTGGCGCTTCTACGACTTCATCTGCAGCCATCCGGAAGCCCTGCACATGGTCACCTGGGTCAAGAGCCCGTGGGGCATCCCCGCCACCTACCGCGAGATGGAAGGCTCGGGCGTGAACACCTATAAACTGGTCAACGACCAGGGCGTGGCCCACCTGGTGAAGTTCCACTTCGAGCCGAAGCAGGGCGTGCGCAACCTGACTGCCAAGCAAGCGGCCGAGATCCAGGCCCACGACACCAGCCACGCCACACGCGACCTCTACGGGGCGATCGAGCGCGGCGACTATCCGGAATGGGAATTCTGCGTGCAGATGATGAGCGACGGCGAGCATCCGGAACTCGATTTCGACCCCTTGGACGACACCAAGCGCTGGCCGGAAGACCGGTTCCCGCTGCTGCCGGTGGGCCGCATCGTGCTCAACAAGAACCCGGACAACGTGTTCGCGGAAACCGAGCAGTCGGCCTTCGGCACCGGCGTACTGGTGGACGGCATCGACTTCTCGGATGACAAGATGCTGCAGGGCCGCACCCTGTCCTATTCCGACACCCAGCGCTACCGCGTGGGCCCGAACTACCTGCAGCTGCCGATCAACCAGCCGCAGGAAGGCGCGGCGGCGCGCACCAACCAGCGCGACGGCCAGATGACCTATTACGTGGACGGCCGCGGCGAGGACAAGCACATCAACTACGAACCGAGCCTGATGGGCGGCTACAGCGAGGCGCCCAAGCCCGAGAAGGAATACCACCAGGTCGTGGAAGGCCACCTGGGCCGCTACCAGACCACCCGCACGATGGACGACTACGCCCAGGCCGGCGCGCGCTACCGGAGCTTCGAAGACTGGGAACGGGACGACCTGGTCGGCAACGTCGGCGGCGACCTCAAGAAATGCCCGGCGCCGATCCAGCTGCGCATGGTGTGGCACCTGTGGCATTGCGACGAGGATTACGGGCGGCGCGTGGCGGAAGTGGCCGGGATCGACCTGGAACAGGCCAAGGCCTTGCCGCCACTGCCGGGCAAGCCGGCGCCGCACCAGAACCGGGCGGGGCCGACCTACTCGAATGGCCGGACGGAACAGGAAGATGAGCCGTCGACCAGTGAGGAGATGGTGGGAGAAAAGTAGCCGGTCAGGCCTTGGCTTCCCCGCCCAGCGCCTCGACCACGTCCGCCATCAGCTTGGCCAGTTCACCCGTCATCAGCATGATGTCGTTATCGAAACGCTCGTCGTCGCTATAGGTAACGGCTTCGCCTTCCTTGATCACGTCGAGCGGCTTGATGCCCTTGATCGCCAGCGACTCGGTCAGCACGAAGCTGATGCGGTCAGTCCAGGTCATGGCCAGGCGGGTGCACTGCTTGCCGGCGGCGATGTGGCGGCGGATGTCGTCCGGCTCCAGGGTGTGCTTCACGTAGCGCACGGCCGCGCGGCTTTCGCCGGTGGCGCGCAGTTCGGTGTCCTGGTCGATGGTGAAGCCGTAGGGCGCTTCGTCCGCTTCCAGCCAGCCGGTCATCACGGCCACCGGCGAGCGCTGCACGCGCAGCGATTCCAGCGGCATGCGGTCGACCGCCTTGAGCAGCAGCTTGATGACGTCATCCGCCTTCGAGGGGCTGGCGGCATCGACCACCAGCCAGCCGTTGACCGGGTCGATCCAGACCCAGACATTGCTGCGGATCGAGAAGGCACGCGGCAGCAGTTCGTCGGCCACGCGTTCCTTCAGTTCCTTCATCGCCTTCTTGCCCGGCGGGAAGCCCTGCTGCTCTTCCAGTTCGGCGGCCTTGGCCTTGGCGACCTGGTTGATGACCGAGCTCGGCAGCAGCTTTTTCTCGGTGCCCAGCATCATCAGCATCTGTTTGTTGACGACGTGCACCAGCTTGCCGTTGCCGCGTGGCGAATCCCAGCCCTGGCGCAGCAGTTCATTGCTGCTCGCGGGCGTGAAAGCCTGCGACTGCAGTGCTTCTTCCATCTGTTCAGGGTTGAATGCCCAAGGAGCGGGCAGGCGGTAAATCTGGAGATTCTTGAACCACATACGCTGTTATCCGATTGTTTCCAAAATTCTGGGGAACGACATTCTACGCTGCCGGAAGGCAATTGCAGCTGGCAGGAAAGGGAAAAAATTAATCTGTTGCCGAGTCGCCAACTGCCTCGACGATCGCCGCCGGCAGCGTGTCGTCGAACAGGCGCAGCTGCTCGACCGTCTCGGTGTCGCCCAGCCGCACGCCGACACCCAGCAAGCGCACCGGGCGGCTATGGCGGGCCCAGCCGGTTTCCATCAGGCGGGCATAGGTCGGGATATGTGGCGCATAGCCAACACACTCGACCGTGGTCTGCTGGAAGTCCGAGAACTTGATCTTCACGAAGAGCTTGTTGATGAATTTTTCAGCACCGTTACGCTTGATGCGGCCCAGCAGGTGCTCATACAAATCCGGCAGCAGCTTCAGGCAGGCGTCCAGGTTCGGCACGTCCGGCGTGTAGGTTTCCTCGGTGCTGATCGACTTGCGCTCGCGCGAGGTGTTGACTTCGCGATCATCGATGCCGCGGCAGAGCTTGTGCAGGCGGTAGCCGAAGCTGCCGAAGTGTTCGGTCAGCCGTTCGATGCTCCAGCTGCGCATGTCGGCGCAGGTCTGCAGACCGAGCCGGCTCATCTTTTCGGCCGTCACCTTGCCGACGCCATACAGCTTCTTGACCGGCAGCGCGGCAACAAACGCGTCCACCTCTTCCGGCCGCACCAGGAACAGCCCGTCCGGCTTGTTCCAGTCGCTGGCGATCTTGGCCACGAACTTGTTCGGCGCCACCCCGGCCGAGGCGGTGATGCCGACCGTCTCGACGATGCGGCGCCGGATTTCCTGGGCGATCAGGGTGGCGCTGCCCTTGCAATGGGGCGAATCGCTGACGTCGAGGTAGGCTTCGTCGAGCGAGAGCGGCTCCACCAGCTCGGTGTAGTCGCGGTAGATGTCCATGATCTGGGTTGATGCGATGCGGTACTTTTCCATTGCCGGCGGGATCACCAGCAGTCCCGGGCACAGCTTCATCGCCTGGGCGGTGGCCATGGCCGAATGGATGCCGAAGCGGCGCGCCTCGTAGTTGCAGGTGGCGACCACGCCGCGCTGGTCGGGGCGGCCGCCGACCGCGAGCGGACGGCCGCGTAGCGACGGGTCGTCGCGCATCTCGACCGATGCGTAGAAACAGTCGCAGTCGCAGTGGATGATTTTACGAAGGGAGGCGTTCACGTGACGGCGGAGCCGACTACTGTAATTGCATACAGTATCCGTTTTTTCTTGCAAGACGTCAAAGAAAACGCGCGGCATGCCGCGCGTTCCCGGATGAAGGCGGCGCAGGGAGCCGCGCCGTTTCCTCCTGAGCTTACCAGCCCAGCTTCACGTTGTAGGTGCCTGCGGCACCGGTATAGCCGCCGTAGTACACGACGCGCACGTAGCGGGTCGCCGTGGTGGTACCGGTATTGGCCGAGCTCACGCTCTCGGCCGCACCGACGCCGTTCTGGCTGCGACTAAGTAACATACCCGAGCCGCTGTAAACGTACAGGTCGTAGTCCGAGGTCGAGTTTGGCGTCATGACCGCACTCAGGGTCTTACCTGCCGGCAGGTTAACCCGGAAGTAATCCTTATCGGTCGAGCTGCCCAGGACGCCATTAAGGGTAGTTCCGCTGGTCGAGACCAGGTTCGCGGTACCCGTGCTGTCATTCGACTCGGTCTCGTTGATGTTCGGGCCGGACGGGGTGATGCTGCCGCCAATCGCCGCGTTCACCGCCGCGGTCGCGTCCACGATGCCGGTGCCGCAGCCCGAGCAGCTTGCGGGGAAGGCGCGCGCGGTCGACTTCAGCATGCTTTCCACCTGGTCCGGGGTCAGGGCCGGCTTGACAGCAAACATCAGCGCAGCGACGCCGGCAACATGCGGAGTCGCCATCGAGGTGCCCTGGTAGCCGGCGTAGCTGTCCGAGCCTGGGGCAGAGGAGCCCGTATTCAGGGTCGAGATCACACCGTAGCCGTCGCCGCCGCCGGGCGCGGCCACGTCGATCAGGGTCCCGTAGTTCGAGTAGGAAGCACGTGCACCTGTCTTTCCGGTTGCCGCCACGGCGATGACGCCCGAGCAGTTTGCCGGGCTGGCGTTGCTGACGTCCGTGTTGGCGTTACCCGCCGCCACGACCACGACCGCACCGCGTGAACGGGCGCTGTTGATCGCGGTCTGGGTAGTGACGTCGCAGGCGCCGCTGCCGCCCAGCGACAGGTTCAGCACCTTGGCCGGGTTCGCGTTGGCCGGCACGCTGTTCACGGCGCCGCCCGAGGACCAGATGATCGCATCGGCGATGTCCGAGGTATAGCCGCCGCACTTGCCGAGCACGCGCACCGGGACCATCCTGGCGTTGAACGCCACGCCGGCCACGCCCAGGCCGTTGTTGGTCTTCGCAGCAACCGTGCCGGCCACGTGGGTGCCATGCCAGCTGGAATTTTTGGCCGGAGAACCGGCATAGCATTCGCCTGCTGCGATCTGGTCGCCCGGGTCGCTCGGATCGCTGTCGCGGCCGGTGCCGTCATTGCCCATGGTGGCGTTGCTAATGAAGTCATAGCCCGGCAGGAACTGGCCGCTCAGGTCGGCGTGCGGGCGATAGCCGGTGTCGATCACGGCCACCACGACGCCGGTGCCGGTCGACTTGTCCCAGGCGGTCGGCAGGCGCAGGCCGCCGGTCGCATCGGTGTAATGCCATTGCTGGGCGTAATATGGGTCGTTCGCGGTCGCCATGTAGGTCATGATGCGGTCCGGCTCGGCGTATTCGATGTCCGGGTCGCGCGCCATCATTTCGGCGGCCAGCTTTTCGACTTCCTCCAGGTGCTTCTTGCCATTGAGCTTGAACACATGGGCGCCAGTCGCAATCGAATGGCTCTCGCTGACCACCATGCCGAACTCCTGGCCCGCACGGTCCAGCTTGGCCTTGCGGTCGGC
Organism: Telluria sp. ZB4P36; assembly: GCF_059685865.1. Taxonomy (NCBI): domain Bacteria; kingdom Pseudomonadati; phylum Pseudomonadota; class Betaproteobacteria; order Burkholderiales; family Oxalobacteraceae; genus Telluria; species Telluria sp. ZB4P36. The sequence continues at coordinate 2,596 of NZ_JCASIE010000020.1, read as the reverse complement.
CTTCAGGGCCGCCTTGGCCGCCTTCTTGCTAGCCGGCGCCGAGTCCGTGTACTTGACGATGACACGGTCTGTATCTACGATAAAGTTCCGCTCGGCCGCGCCAGCCATGGCTGCCACGAAAGCAAACGAGATTGCAGCGCACATTTTCAGCATTGCAGGATGCAGCGAATGGATATGCGTCATCTTTCTTCCTTAATGTATGTTTTCCGTTGGCAATATATTCTTGCCTATGGCCGATTCCGGTAATTGCCGGTGACCAATGGATGCAACGAAAAGCAGCGTAATACGAAAGGAAGAACTGTTGAGTGACAATTCGACATAATTTCGGCGCATTCACAACACGAAATTAAACTTATTTTGCAGGAAAAATTTTTCTTCTGCGAAACGTTAGTTCGGGAAAATAATGTATTCCATAATTGTGTTAATAGATATATAATATTCTTATTGAGGCAATATAAGGACGACACGGTGCCCGGATAGTGCAGCTCTTCCATACTTGAACAGATTGCACTCCAAAAAAAGAAGGCGCTGTCACCGTTACCTGTTGAGTTCCTTGAACTGTTGAGCTGTTCCACTGTCTGACCTCCATCCCGACGACAGCAGAGGCGAACATGGATGCAGCACGCTTCAGGAAGTGGCTTGGACAGTTGGCCTTGCTCACCAGGCGCCAGCGTGAGCAATTGTTCTCGAACCTGCGCCTGATGCTGGACCTGGAACGGGCCTGCGCAGCAATCGAGGGAGCCAGGCCGGCCTTGTGCTGTCCGGCCTGCGGCAACCAGCGCAAGCATCGCCACGGCCTCGACCGCGGCGTGCAGCGCTACCGTTGCTGTGCCTGCGGCCGTACCTTCAGCGCCCTCACGGGAACCCGCTTGCCAGGCTGCGCCATCGCGCGCGCTGGCTCGCGTATCTGGAAGGAATGCTTGATGCAAAGTCCGTACGGACTGCGGCCGAGGCGCTCGGCGTGCATCGCAACACCTGTTTCCGCTGGCGCCACCGCTTCCTGCACCTGGCAAAATCCGACCGCCCCGCGGTGCTCGCGGGCATCGCCGAGGCCGACGAAATGTTCCTGCTTGAGTCGCAGAAGGGATCACGCTCGCTGGATAGGCCGCCGCGTAAGCGAGGCGGCGTGGCCAGCCGGCGCGGCATCAATCGCGAGCACGTGTGCGTGTTGGTAGCACGCGACCGAAGCGGGGCGACCGTCGATTTCGTGACGGGCCGGGGCGCGGTCACCGCGGCCGAGCTCCACCAGCACCTGCTTCCCGTCCTCGACAAGGAGGTGCTGCTGGTCAGCGACGGGCATGGCGCTTATCGTGCGTTTGCGCGCGCCGCCGGCATCTCGCACGAAGCCGTCAACCTGCGTGCAGGCGAACGGGTACGCGGAGCTATCCATGTCCAGAACGTGAACGCCTATCACAGCCGCGTCAGGCAGTGGCTGGTGCGCTTCAAAGGCGTGGCGTCTCGCTATCTGTCGAGCTACCTGGGCTGGCAGTGGGCGGTCGATGGCCGGCGCATCGCATCGGCTGAAGCCATGCTACGCGCGGCGATCGGTGCGAACTCCAACACGCAACGGTGACAGCGTACATGGACGCCCCCGGTTTGCAAGTACATCAGTCGCTAAGGGCAAGTAGGTAAGTCTGCAAGCGTACATTCGGACTTGTGTGGGTTGTTAACCCTGTCCCTGATTGGTTCCGCTGGCCAACGTCCCAGTCGCCAAAACGTGCTCGAAGTACGATGCTGTCATCGGGCTATGTCGACCACGGTCTAACCTGTTTGCCATCAACGTCTGAAGCGTCCTCGCAACTGGTGGAATCTGCTTACTGCTGCATTACTGAACTATTTTCCAACTGATCATGTGCCATCAAGGCCCAGACGACCCGCGCGTTCTTGTTAGCCAGCGCTACTGTCGCGATGTTGTTGTTGCTACGGCCCATTAATTTGCTAAGCCAAACATTGCGTTCGGGCTTTCGCTCGGCGCTTTTTACAACCGCTCGCGCTCCGTGTACCAGCAAGGTGCGTAGGTAATTGTCACCTCTCTTACTGATGCCTTGCAGCTTGGTCTTACCCCCGCTGGAGTGCTGTTTGGGTACCAATCCTAGCCATGCGGCGAGCTGCCGACCGTTCTTGAAGTTGCGTGCATCACCAATCGATGCCACTAGTGCACTGGCCGAAATTGGACCGATTCCCGGAACCTGCTCCAAATTCCGGGAAGCCTCGCTAGTGCGGTGCCAATGATGAATCTGGATCTCTAGTTCGTCGACCTGGCGCGTCAGTTCCTTCATGTGCGCCAATAGCCGGTGGATGAGTTCCCGGAATACGCCAGGTACGGTGTCTTTGGTTTCATCGAGCATTGTCGGCACCTTCAAAAACAAGTTCGAGATCCCTATCGGAACAACTAACCCGAATTCGGCGAGCAACCCTCGAATCTGGTTGGCCTGAGCCGTTCTGGCTTTGATCATTCCTTGTCGCACCCGATGTACCGTGAGGTGTACTGTCAATAACGGACACGCATGTCTTAAGCCGCCTGCGGCTGTTCGCTGAAGGATTCGGCGAACAACGCTGGCGGAACAAAGCCGATGCGGGAATGGCGCCGCTGTCG
>NZ_JCASIE010000019.1:0-103167 GCF_059685865.1 Telluria sp. ZB4P36 | reverse complement strand
AGGTATTACAATAATGACCGCATCAAACTCAAACTAAAAGGCCTGAGTCCCGTGCAGTACAGGACCCAGGCCATGGGCGCTTAACGACTTAACGTCCAACTATTTGGGGTCAGTTCACTTTGCCGCCCACCCTACGCCAGCCGCAGCGGCAGGCTGCGCAGCCGCTGCCCGGTGAGCTTGAACACGGCGCTCGCCACCGCCGGCGCGACCGGCGGCACCGCCGGCTCGCCCACGCCCTCGGGATGGGCGGCGCTCGGCATCACGATGGTCTCCACCTGCGGCGCCTCGTGCATGCGCAAGACCGGGTAGTCGCCGAAGTTCGACTGCTGCACCCGTCCATGCTTGAAGGTGATCTCGCCGTGCAGCGCGGCCGACAGCCCGAACAGCACGCCGCCTTCCACCTGCTGCGCGACGATGTTCGGGTTCACCGCCAGTCCGCAGTCGATCGCGCACACCACCCGGTGCACGCGGATCTGCTTTCCCTCCACCGAGACTTCGGCCACCTGGGCCACCGTGCTGCCGAAGGAGCGGTGCAGCGCCACCCCGTGGGCGCGCCCGGCCGGCGGGAGGCCGGCGCGCGCCACCGCCGCGTCCAGCGCCGCCAGCGCGCGCGGATGATCGCGCAGCAGCGCGCGCCGGAAGGCGACGCCGTCGCGCCGCGCCGCGTGCGCCAGCTCCTCGATGAAGCTCTCCTTGAAAAAGGCATTGTGTGAATGCCCCACCGAGCGCCAGTAGCCGAGCGGCACCGGGCTGTCCACGATCACGTGGGCGATGCGCTGGTTGGCGATCGCATACTGCATGTCGTACGCGCCTTCGGCCGTGGACTTGTCGGGCCCCACGCCCGGCAAGCCGAGGTTGCGCGGGAAGTACTGGTGGCCGATGGCGCCGCTGGCCGACTTGCTGTCCCAGGCCAGGATGCCGCCTTGCGCGTCGAGGCAGGCGCTGAAGCGCGCCAGCGCGGCCGGGCGGTAGACGTCGTGGGTGGTGTCGTCCTCGCGCGTCCAGATCAGTTGCACCGGGCGGCCGTCCAGCGCCATGGCGACCGTCACCGCCTGCGCCACCATGTCGGCTTCCAGGCGGCGCCCGAAGCCGCCGCCCAGCAGCATGAGCTCGATCGCTACGTCGGCGCGGTCGACGCCGGCCACGCGCGCCGCCACGTCCACCGCCACGCTCGGCACCTGGGTCGAGGCCCACAGGCGCACCTTGCCGTCCACGACCTGGGCGGTGCAATTGATGGGTTCCAGGGCCGCGTGCGCCAGGAAGGGTGCGCGGTATTCGGCCGTCACCGTCGTGGCCGCGCCCTGCACGGCCTGGCTGCCGGTCTCGTGGTAGACGTAGCCGCTGTCGTCATCGAGGGCGCGCGCGAAGTCCGCGAACACCGATGCGCTGGACAGCTGGTCCACCTCGCCGATGTTCCAGCTCACCGGCAGCGCCTTCACGGCCTGCTGCGCCTGCCACCAGCTCGTGGCGACCACGGCGACGCCGACGCCCATGCCGCTGCGCGCGTCCGTCAAGCCTGGAATCGGCACGATTTCCAACACGCCCGCCATGGAGGCGATCTCGCCCGCTTCATGCCCGATGAGCGTGGCGCCGACGACCGGGGCCATCTTGACGGCCGCGTACACCATGCCGGGCACGCGGGCGTCGATGCCGAAGCGCGCGCTGCCGTCGGCCTTGGCGCGGCTGTCCAGGCGCGGCAAAGGCTTGCCGATCAGGCGGAATTCGCGCGGCTCCTTCAGGCGCACGTCGCCGGCATCGATGCCGGCTCCCGCCCGCGCCGCCTCGCTCGCCAGCGCGCCGTAGCCGGCACGGCGCCCGTCGGGGTGCAGCACGAAGCCGTCTTCGGTGCGCAGGCGCGCCAGCGGCGTCTTCCACTGCCGCGCCGCGGCCGCGAGCAGCATGGCGCGCGCCACCGCGCCCGCCTCGCGCATCGGCATCCAGGCGTCCTTCACGCTGGTGGAGCCGCCGGTGAACATGATGCCCAGCTCACGCCCCAGCTTGGCCATCAGCCACTGGGCGCCCTGGCGGGTGCTGCCGGCATCGTCCGGGTGGAAAGGGAGGTTTTCGCGCAGCATGGTGAGGTTGGCGAAGATCTTGTCGATCGGGGCCTGGGCGATGCGCACCGCGCTCAAGGAGACGTCCAGCTCCTCGGCCACCAGCATCGGCAGCGCGGTGTGCACGCCCTGCCCCATCTCGCTGCGCGGCACCACCACCGACACCGTGCCGTCCGGCGCGATGGCGATCCAGCCGTTCAGGGCGACCGCAGCGCCGAGCGCCAGCGGACTGGCGCCATGCAGGCGCTGGCGCGGCGGCTGCAGGCCCCAGCCGACCAGCAGGCTGCCGCCGGCGAGCACGCCGCCCAGCAGGAAACCGCGCCGCGAGAGTCTGCGCCTGGCGGCAGCCTTCCTTTGCGGTGCCGCCTCAGGCTTCGCTTCGTTCGGATACTCCAGCCCCGGTCGATTCATCGTGTCCCTGCACTTGTCCCCAACGCGACAGTATATCGTCAGGCGCCGCCGGGCGGCCATACAGGTAGCCCTGCGCCAGGCGGCAGCCGTGGCGCTGCAGGAAAGCGGCCTGCGCTTCGTTCTCCACGCCTTCGGCCACCACCGACAGGTTCAGGCTCTTGCCGAGCTGGATGATCGCCACCGCGATCGCTTCGTCGTCGGCATCGGTGGCGATGTCCTGAATGAAGCTGCGGTCGATCTTCAGGGTCTGGACCGGCAACTGGTTCAGGTAGGCCAGCGAGGAATAGCCGGTGCCGAAATCGTCGATCGCCAGGCCGACGCCGACCGCGCGCAGGTCGTTGATGTATTCCAGCGCATCGCCCGTGTTCATGATGACCGATTCGGTCACCTCCAGCTGCAGGCGTCCGGCCCCCAGGCCGCTCTCGCGCAGCACCGCCGCCACGGTCGGCGCGATGCTGCCGCGCTCGAACTGGCGCACCGACAGGTTCACCGCCATCTTCGGCACCTGCAGGCCCGAGCGGTCCCACCGGACCATCTGGCGGCAGGCCTCGGCCAGCACCCACTGGCCCAGCTGGTTGATGAAACCCGTATCCTCGGCCACCGGGATGAAGCGCGCCGGACTGACCTGCCCGAGCTCCGGGCTGTTCCAGCGCACCAGCGCCTCGACCCCGACCAGGCGGCCGCTGTCGATGTCGACCTGCGGCTGATAGTGGAGATGGATCTCGTGCTTCTCGATCGCGCGCCGCAGCAAGGCTTCCAGGCGCAGGCGCTCGACCCCCTCGCCGCTCATCGAGGGCGCATAGAACTGGTAGCCGTTGCGGCCGCGCGCCTTGGCCTGGTACATGGCGATGTCGGCGTTCCGCACCAGCATGTTCAGGTCGGTGGCATCCTGGGGGAACAGGCTGATGCCGACGCTGCCGGTGACGAACAGCTCGTGGCCGGACACGGTGAAGGGCTGCTCGAACAGGGTCATCAGCTTGGTCGACACATGCCCGGCGCCGAAGTTCCCGTCGACGTCTTCCAGCAGCACGATGAATTCGTCGCCGCCCAGGCGCGCCAGGGTGTCGCCCTCGCGCAGGCAGCCGGCCAGCGCGCTTGCCACCTGCTTGAGCAGCTCGTCGCCCACGTGATGACCGAGGGTGTCGTTGACGTTCTTGAAGCGGTCCAGGTCGATGAACAGCACCGCCAGCTGCTGGTCCTCGCGTGCGGAACGGATCATCGCGTGCTGCAGGCGGTCGTGGAACAGCAGCCGGTTCGGCAGCGCGGTCAGCGGATCGTGGTGGGCCAGGTGGTCGAGCTTGTCCTGGGATTCCTTGACCTTGGTGATGTCGCTGAACACGCAGACGTAGTGCGTCACCTCGTCCTGGTCGTTCTGGACGCTCGAGACGGTGAGCGATTCGAGGAATCCCTCGCCGTTCTTGCGGGTCTCCCACAGCTCGCCGCGCCAGAAGCCGGTGTCGGCCAGGTCATGCCACAGCTGCTGGTAGATGGCCGGCTCATGGCGGCTGGCGCGCATCAGGCTCGATAGCTGGCCGAGCGCCTCACGCTCGGTGTAGCCGGTGATCTGGGTGAAGGCCGGGTTGGTGGCGACCACACGGCCGGTCGCATCCAGCACCACCACGCCGTCGGCGATGTGCTCGAGCACCGTGGCGGACAGGCGCAGTTTTTCCTCGGCCAGCTTGCGTTCGGTGATGTCGGCGAACACCCAGATGCTGCCCTCGTTGGGGCGTGCGGCATCGAGCGCGCAACCGCTCACCAGCAGCCAGAACACCGAACCGTCGCGGCGGCGGAACTGGATCTCCTCGCCGTTGTCCGGGCCATGCGCGATCTTCGGGTACTTGTCGAGCCACAGGCGCTCGTAGCCGGCGCGGCCCGGGAACAGGATCTCGGTGGCGCGGCCCGGCATCTCGCCCTCGAGGTAGCCGAACAGCTGTTCGGCACGGCGGTTGGCCGAGACGATGCGGCGCTCGCGCACGAACAGCACGCCGAACATCACGTTGTCCAGGATCGCGCCCTGCTCGGTGAGCAAGGCCTCGATGCGCATCTCGTCGTGCTTGCGTTCGCTGATGTCGTAGATGATGCCGTCGACGCGGAAGTCCTCGCTGCCCCACTCGCCCAGCGGCTGGCCGCTTTCCAGCACCCAGCGCTCGATACCGCCGGCGTCGATGATGCGGTACTCGATTTCGTAGGCGCTGCCGGCGGCAAGCGCATCCCTGGTTGCGCGGCGCTGCATGCGCCGGTCTTCCGGATGGACGATGTCGCCCCAGTCGTCGGTGGTGGCCAGCATGAAGCGCTCGGCCGGATAGCCGGATATCTCCTCGATGGCGTCGCTGACGAAGTCGATGTGGCCGCCCGGACGGGCGCGGAACACGGCGCCCGGCACCTGGGTCACGATGGTGCGGAACTGCTCTTCCCGGCGGGCGATGTCGGCGAACAGCTGGCCGATCGCCGTGCGCATGCGTTCCATCTGGCCGCCGAGCCGCCCCAGTTCGTCATCGGCCGGCAGCACGAGCGGAGTGTCGAAGTCGCCGCGCGCAAGGCGGTCCGAAAAGCCGGTGAGCGTGCGCAGCGGCGACAGCAGGCGGCGCCTGAGCAGCAGCCCGATCAGCAGCAGCGACACCGCCAGCTGGATCGCCAGCACCACGGCGTAATTGCGCTGCTTGGAGCGCAGATCTTCCTGAAAATGGTGGTCGCCCATCTCGATGGCCACCTGGCCGATCTTCTGGCCGCGCACCATGATCTCGCGCTCGGCGCGATACAGGCGGACGCCGGCGGGGACCGGATTGTGGCGGCTGATGAAGTCGGCCTGGGCCAGGTCGCGCACTTCGACGCGCACGATGGCGGGATCACGCACGAAGGAATCGACCAGCGCACGCGCCGCTTCTGTATTCATGTCCCATAATGATTCCTGGACGCCCAGGGCCAGGATGTCGGCGTTGCGCTGCAGGGCGTCGTTCAGCGTGTGGACGGTCGCCTCGTGTTCCTTCACGCCGATCAGGAAATAGCCGCCCACCACCGCCGGCACGGCCAGGCCGCCGAACACGACCAGCAGCAGCGCGCCGTAGATCGAGCGGCCGTAGAGCTTGCGCAGCCTGGCGAACAGGCCGCGGACTGGCGCTGGGAGTGAAAAACGTCGCAGGGGCATCGGTGTCGGGCCTGTCCCCGCCGCCTGGCAGGAATTATTATTTACTTTTGGCAATAGCTACGGCCTGATTATGCATCGTGGATGACGAAGCGTCAGCAAATTGCATGTTGCGCAGCGCGGCTTGCGGTGGCAGTGTCGGCAGGACGCGACAAGACTTGTTATGATTGAATCTTTCGGAGGAGTATCTATGAGCCTGTCAATGTATTCCGCATCGGTTCCGGTGTTCCAGAAAATGCTGCGCGCCCTGGGAGGGGTACTGGAAAAGGCCGAAGCCCACGCCCAGCAGAACAAGATCGAGCCGGCGGCACTGCTGCAGGCGCGCCTGTTCCCGGACATGTTCCCCTTGATCGGCCAGGTCCTGATCGCCACCGACTTCGCCAAGGGCGCGAGCGCGCGCCTGGCGGGCCAGGAAGTGCCGCGCTACGAGGACAACGAACAGAGCTTCGCCGAACTCCAGCAGCGCATCACCAAGACCCTCGGCTACATCGAAACGCTGCCGCGTGAAGCTTTTGACGCGGCCGGCGAACGCGCCGTCACCCACGGCGCCGGCGAGCGCGCGCGCCACTTCGAGCGCGGCGACGACTACCTCACCGGCTTCGTGCTGCCGAACTTCTTCTTCCACGTGACGACCGCGTACGCGATCCTGCGCCACAACGGGGTGCCGATCGGGAAGCGCGATTACCTGGGTCTTTGATACAGGTAAGCTGGTCGGCCGGGCCGGCCGGCCTAGGTGTTCCTGCGCGGGTAACCCTGCGCCAGGATGCGTTCCCAGACCCGCTCCTTTTCCTCGGCGCTCATCACCACCCACTGCGATACTTCGGCCACGGTGCGCCCGCAGCCGCGGCAGATCTCGTCGAACGTGGTCGAACACACCGCCACGCAGGGCGTGTCCGGACGCTCCGCCGGCTTAGCGCGCTGGTCCGACATCGAGCTTGTCCCAGCCTTCGTGGCCGAGCGTTTCCATGGTATCGATGTTCTTCTCGAAGATCTCGGCCGCCTCCGGGAAGGCCTCGACCGCACGGTCGATGCTGTCCTCGCGCAGCAGGTGCAGGATCGGATACGGCGCGCGGTTGGTGTAGTTCGCGATGTCGTTCGGGTCGGTATCCGCGAACTGGTAGTCCGGATGGAAGCTCGCCACCTGCAGTTCGCCGTCGAGCTGCATGTCCTCGACCGCCGCATCGGCCACGTCCAGGAATTCGTTGTAGTCCTCGAAATCGCTCAGCACGAAGGGATGGATCAGCAGGGTCGTGTCGACCTGCTCGGCCGGGGTATCCGACAGGTGCTGCAGCTCGTCCATGAGCTGCTCCAGCAGCGCTTCCGGCGTGGTCGCGGCCGAGACGACGTAGCGCACCTGCTCCTTCACATAGACGGATTTGGCGAAGGGGCACAGGTTCAGGCCGATGACGGCCCGTTCCAGCCAGCGGCGGGTGGCGGCGACGATGGCGTCGTCGTCGGCATTCGGGTTTGCAGTACTCATGGGTGACAACTCAAAAAAAACGCGCAGTAGGCGGAAGCCGGATTGTACGCACACTTTGCGCGCCCTCATAGATTGACACCCCCTGGAAGCTAGGCTAGCCATGAAACGGACGAGCAAAACGAGGCTCCCTCCAGCACCGGCCATCCGCAGCATCCCGCCGCGATTTCGCCTGCATCTTCCGGCAATATCCGTTTTCATGATGTCAATTTTTAGAAATGAATTGCAGCAAGAAATTTGTAACGATCGGGACATATGCCTTGACTGACTCAAGCATGACTACGTACACTGCCCTCTTGACCAGTACGTTCGTTCTCGAACGCAACATTGGAAAGCGATGCACGACATGATCCGCAAGACTGTAGCGACTGCCGCGCTGGCACTGCTGGCCACCTCCCCGATCACCCATGCGATGGACAACGCGCCCGCCGGCGCCGCACCTGCCGCCGCCGTACTCAACGCCCGTACCGCCGCGCCGCTGACGCCCGGCCTGCTGAAGGTCGACGAGTACAAGGAAACCGACGTCTGGGGCCGCATCCGCAGCGGCTACGCCATCCCCGACCTCGACAACAGCCTGGTCGCACGCCACACCCAGGCCTACAGCGCACGTCCGGACAGCCTCAAGCGCATCTCGGGCCGTGCCTCGCCCTATCTCTATCACGTGGTGCAGGAACTGGAAAAACGCAGCATGCCGACCGAACTGGCCCTGCTGCCGGTGATCGAGTCCGGATTCAACCCGCAAGCCCTGTCGACCGCGAATGCCGCCGGCCTCTGGCAGTTCGTGCCGGGCACCGGCAAGGACTACAACCTGAAGCAGAACATGTTCAAGGACGAGCGCCGCGGCGTGCTGGCCTCGACCGATGCGGCGCTGAGCTACCTGCAGCGCCTGTACACGATGTTCGGCGACTGGCAGCTGGCCCTGGCGGCGTATAACTGGGGCGAAGGCAACATCCAGCGCATCATCAAGAAGAACCAGGCGCTCGGCAAGGGCACCGACTTCGACAGCCTGGCCGAGCTGATGCCGCTTGAAACCCGCAACTACGTGCCGAAGCTGCAGGCGGTCAAGAACATCGTCGCCAACCCGGCGCAATACAACGTCGCCCTGCCGGCGATCGAGAACCAGCCCTACTTCACCGCCGTCGACAAGACCAGCGACATCGACGTCGCCGTCGCCGCCCAGCTGGCCGAAATGTCGCTCGACGAGTTCCGGGCGCTGAACCCGCAGTTCAAGAAGCCGGTGATCACCGGCGGCGAAAAAACCAAGATCCTGCTGCCGAAGGAAAACGCCGAGAAGTTCCACCTGAACCTGGCCCAGTGGGGCCGCGAACTGTCGACCTGGACCACGCACAAGATCACCGGTGCGCGCGTCTCCATCGCCTCGCTGGCATCGAAATTCGGCACCACCCCGGAAGTCATCCGCCAGGCCAACAACATCCCGGCGAAATCGACCCTCAAGGCCGGCTCCACCATCCTGGTGCCGAAGGCCTCGGCCTCGCAAGCCGGCGACATCGCCGAAAACATCATCGAGAACGCGGTGGTGGCCTTCGAAGCCGAGCGCAGCCCGCGCGTGAAGGCCTCGGCCTCGCGCTACAAGGCCAAGGCAGCTACGTCGAGCAAGAAGCGCATCTCCCGCAACACCTCGTCCAAGCGGAAGCAGCGCTGAAGCGCACTGCAACACGCCCGCCGCGTTCGCACAACTGTGCGAACGCGTGCAGACTTTTTCAAACTCCTGTATAGTGTCGTTTGTGCGCTGCAATAGCAGGTCCGAACAGACAGGATCCAGCAGTTCACCACAGCAGTACCCAAGCAGCATCGCAAGCCTGGCGATACGTTTATCGCCCTCCTGAAAAGCCCTCCCGCCCTGTGTGTCAGCACCAAGACACCGTCCCGGCGCAAAGCTTTTGTGCCGAAATTTCTTTCATTTCTGAGTCATTTCGTAGTGTTGGTTCGCGTTGCTATTTTGCGCTCGTCGTTTCGACACGCGCGATCATGATTTATTCCGAAAGTAAAAGTACACATGAGTTTTGAAGCACTAGGTTTACACGCGTCGCTCGTCAAGGCAGTTGCCACCGCCGGCTATACCAAGCCGACTCCGGTGCAGGAACAGGCCATCCCCGCCGGCATCGCCGGCCGCGACCTGCTGGTGTCCTCGCAGACCGGCTCGGGCAAGACCGCGGCATTCATGCTGCCGGCCCTGCACAAGCTGGCCGGCATGGAACCGGCGCCCCAGAGCCGCACCCCTGCGCAGAGCGCGCAGTCGGCGCGCGCCCGTGGCGAACGCGTCCGTTTCACCCCGGCCCAGCCGAAGATGCTGGTCCTGACCCCGACCCGCGAACTGGCACTGCAAGTGACCACCGCGACCGAACAATATACCTCGGACATGCGCCGCCTGCGCGCCGTGTCGATCCTGGGTGGCATGCCTTACCCGAAGCAGATGCAGCTGCTGTCGAAGAATCCTGAAATCCTGGTGGCGACCCCGGGCCGCCTGATCGACCACATGGAATCGGGCAAGATCGACTTCTCGCAACTGGAAATCCTGGTGCTGGACGAAGCCGACCGCATGCTGGACATGGGTTTCATCGACGATATCGAAAAGATCGTCGCCGCCACCCCGGCCAGCCGCCAGACCATGCTGTTCTCGGCCACCCTGGACGGCGTCGTCGGCAACATGGCGCGCCGCATCACCAAGGATCCGCAGACCATCCAGATCCTGAGCGCGACCAACCGCCACGAGAACATCGTGCAGAAGGTCCACTTCGTCGACGACCTGTCGCACAAGAACCGCCTGCTCGACCACCTGCTGCGCGACGAAACGATGGACCAGGCCGTGGTGTTCACCGCCACCAAGCGTGACGCCGACATGATCGCCGACCGCCTGAACATCGCCGGCTTCGCGGCCGCCGCCCTGCACGGCGACATGCACCAGGGCGCGCGCAACCGCACCCTGGACGGCATGCGCCGCGGCCAGGTGCGCGTGCTGGTGGCTACCGACGTCGCCGCCCGCGGCATCGACGTGCCGACCATCACCCACGTGGTGAACTACGACCTGCCGAAGTTCCCGGAAGATTACGTCCACCGCATCGGCCGTACCGGCCGTGCAGGCCGCAACGGCCTGGCGATCTCGCTGGTGAACCACGCGGAAGGCATGAACGTGAAGCGCATCGAGCGCTTCACCAAGCAGCTGATTCCGGTCGACGTCGTGGAAGGCTTCGAGCCGAAGCGTTCGGCGCCTGCCCGTTCGGGTTCGCGTCCGGGCTGGAAACCGGGCGACGGCCGCAACGCCGCCAAGCCGGCCCAGCGCAGCTTTGCCAAGCCGGGTTATGGCGACCGTGCGCCGCGTGAAGGTGGTTTCGCCGACCGCGGTCCGCGTGAAGGCTTCGGCGCACCGCGTACCGGTGGCTACGGCGACCGTCCGCAGCGTGAAGGCGGCTACCGCCGTGACGCGGCACCGCGCGAAGGCGCACCGGCCGGCGCACCGCGCGAAGGCGGCTACCGTGGCAACCGCCCGGAAGGCGCACGCCGTGAAGGCGGCTTTGCCAAGCCGGCGCATCCGCGCTCGGCCGACGGCACCCGCCGCAGCTTCGGCGAATACTGATCGCTGATTGCTTCATGAAGAATGGCTGCCCTCGGGCAGCCATTTTTTTCGCCTCTACTCCCGTCGTATAATCGCGGTCCCGACTATTGGAGAACCCGGCAGTGCGCAAGCGCATCCTTATCGTCAGCCCCGCCACTGCCCGCGAAAACAACGGCAACTGGCAGACCGCGAGCCGCTGGGCGCGTTTCCTGCGCGGCGCCCACGAGCTGCACATTGCGGGGAGCTGGTCGGCCGACGATCCGGCGCCGGACCTGATGATCGCCCTGCACGCGCGCCGCTCGGCCGCCGCACTGGCCGCCTTCAGCGCGGCGTTTCCCGAGCGCCCCGCGGTACTCGTGCTGACCGGCACTGATCTCTACCGCGACATCGCTGCCGACGCCCAGGCGCGCGCTTCGCTCGATCGCGCCACGGCCCTGGTGCTGCTGCAGCCGGCCGGCCTGGCCCAATTGCCGGAGGCGCTGCACGGCAAGGCCCGCGTCATCTACCAGTCGGCGCCGGCCCTGCGTCCGTGGCGCCCGGCGGCCACGCCGCCCTACCGCGACATCTGCATGATCGGCCACCTGCGCGAGGAGAAAGACCCCATGAGCTTCATCCGCGCCGCGGACCTGGTGGCGCATCCTGCCGCGCGCCTGCTGCACATCGGCGCTGCGCTCGACCCGGCACTGGGCCGGGCCGCCGAGCGTTGCCAGTCGCACAACTTGCGCTACCGCTGGCTCGGCGCCCTGCCCCATGCCGCCGCACGCCAGCGCCTCAAGCGCTGCCACGCGATGGCGATCACGTCGACCATGGAAGGCGGCGCCAACGTGATCATCGAAGCCGTCACCAGCGGCGTGCCGGTGCTGGCCTCCGATATCGGCGGCAACCGCGGCATGCTGGGCGAGGACTACGCCGGCTATTTCACGGCGGGCGACGCGGCCGCGCTGGCGCGCCTGATCGACCGGATCGTTGGCGACGCCGCCTTCGACGCCCTGTTGCGGCGCCAGTGCGCGGCCCGCGCCGCCCTGTTCGCCCCAAGCGCCGAGCAAGCGGCGCTGCGCGACTTGGTGGATAATCTTCTCCTTCATGCGCCAGACGCCAACACCTACACGGAACCACGATGAGCACGACGATGAGCACCACGGCCGAACAACCCATCAAACTCACTTCCTTCTCGCACGGCGGCGGCTGCGGCTGCAAGATCGCCCCGGGCGTGCTGGCCGAAATCCTCAACAAGTCAGCCGGCTTCCCGGTGCCGAAGGAGCTGATGGTCGGCATCGAGACCGCCGACGATGCCGCCGTCTACAAGCTCAACGACGAGCAGGCCCTGATCGCCACCACCGACTTCTTCATGCCGATCGTCGACGATCCCTTCGACTTCGGCCGCATCGCCGCGACCAATGCGATCTCGGACGTGTACGCGATGGGCGGCACCCCGATCATGGCCCTGGCCCTGGTCGGCATGCCGGTCAACAAGCTGCCGCTCGAGACCATCGGCCAGATCATCCGCGGCGGCGAGTCGGTGTGCGCCGACGCCGGCATCCCGATCGCGGGCGGCCACACCATCGATTCGGTCGAGCCGATCTACGGCCTGGTGGTGCTGGGCCTGGTGCATCCCTCGAAGGTCAAGCGCAATGCCGACGCCCGCGCGGGCGATGTGCTGGTCCTCGGCAAGCCGCTCGGCGTGGGCGTGCTGTCGGCCGCGCTGAAGAAGGATGCGCTGGGTGAAGACGGCTATGCGGCGATGATCGCCAACACGACCAAGCTGAACAAGCCGGGCCGCCTGCTGGCGGACATGCCCGGCGTACACGCGCTGACCGACGTCACCGGCTTCGGCCTGCTCGGCCACCTGCTGGAACTGGCGCGCGGCGCACAGCTGTCGGCCGCGCTCGAGATGGACAAGGTGCCGCTGCTGCCCGGCGTGCTGCAGCTGGCGCAGGACGGCTTCTTCACCGGCGCCTCCGGCCGCAACTGGGACGCCTACGGCAAGGACGTGGAACTCGGCGCCGCCATCACCCCGGCCCAGCGCGCCCTGCTGACCGACCCGCAGACCTCGGGCGGCCTGCTGGTGTCCTGCGATCCGGCCAGCGTGGACGAGGTGCTGGCGCTGTTCGCGCGCGAAGGCTTCGCCGATGCGGCGGTGATCGGCCGCATGGAAGCGGGAACGGCGCGCGTCAGCGTCGCTTAAGGAAGCATCGCCTCGAAACGGTCCGCCAGCGCTTCGGCCTGGCGCGCCGGATCGAAATCCGCATGGCGGCCTGCGAACAACGCTGCCGCCGCGCGGTAAGCCTCCCCATCGAGCAGCGCCGCCGTCATCGCCTCCCAGTCGCGCGGACGCGGCATGCCCATCGCATTGATCCCCGCCCTCAGCTGCGCCACGCGGCGCGCCATCAGGAAGCTCTCCGCCGAATGCGGCAGCATCAGCAGCGGCCGCCCGGCCAGCAAGGCCTGGGCCACCAGCGCTTCACCCGCGTGGCTGACCACCAGCTCGCAGCCTGCCAATGCCTCGGGCAGCGCCACCGGCGCCGGCGCGTAGCGGACCAGGGGCTTGTCGAGCGGCGCCGGCGCACCGGCCGCGACCTCGGGCATGTAGCACAGCACCCGGCAGCCCCGCCGTACCAGCGCTCCCAGGACCTCGGCCGATTCCGCCACCCCGCGCCGCAGGTAGGCGAACACGCGCGGCCCCTCGCCAAGTGGCCATTGCGCCGGTCCCGCGGCCGGCTGCGCCAGGTTCGGCCCCAGCCAGGGACCGCCGCCGCTGCGGCCGAAGTGGTCGAGCTCGGGCCAGGTGCACAGCAGCGGGTGGTCGCCGAGCAGCAGGTCGGCGCCCCAGGCCAGCGGCGCTGCGCCATGTGCGGCCAGGACCGTATTGGCGCTGTCGAGCAGGCGCGCTTCGGCCGCGCGCAGGCGCGCCGGCTGCGGCGCCTCCCAGCCGCGCAGCGGCGGCAGCGGCTCGCCGGCGGGCGGCATCGTAAAGCCCGGCCCCAGCGCCGCGCCGGGCAAGCCCAGGCTGCGCGCCGCGAGCAGCGCGGTCGGCGCATAGTCGGCGATGACCAGGTCGGGACGCCCCTGCTGGAACTGGGCGCGCCAGCCCCCGCACAAGCCGGCCAGCGCGTCGGCGTCCAGGTAGCCGCAGGCGAGCAGGATCTCGGCAAGGCTGGCCTGGTCCGGCGGCAGGCCGGCGGTGCGGTGCAGCCAGACCGGGGCCTGGAAGCCGGGGATGTCGAGTCCGTGCAGGAGGCGGCGCGTCAGCACCAGGTCGCGCAGCACGAAGCTCACCCGGTGGCCGCGCGCGCGCAGCGGCAGTGCGATCGATTTGAGGCGGCCGGCGTGTCCGAGCCCGCCGCCGAGTTCCCAGCAAAGAGTAAAGTGCGCCATGCCCGGCAGTGTAGCCTACCGGGAACGGCGATCGGGCGTCAGCCCGGCGGCTCGGTGTGCATCGTCTCAGGCGGCCGGTCGACCTGCCCTTGCCCGACGCGTTCGTACTCGGCGATCACCTGGGCGCCGAGCAGCAGCAGCGTGGCCGCGATCTCGAGGCTGAACATGACCACGATCGCCGTCGTCATCGAGCCGTACACGACGTTCACCTGCGACAGGGTCGAGAAGTACCAGATCAGCACGTGGCGCGCGATCTCCCATAGCAGCGCCGCGGTGATGCCGCCGACCAGGGCATGCCAGATCGACAGGCGCCCGACCGGCATCACCAGGTAGATCGAGGTCAGCACCAGGATTTCGCCCAGCAGCCCGAGCAGGTAGAGCAGCACGCCCGAGACGCCGCCGAGCGACCACTCGAAGCCGAACAGCCAGACGCTCTCCTGGCCCATCACCTCCAGCGTCCCCGCCACCAGGGTGACGATCATGACCCCCAGGCCCAGCGCCAGGATGTAGCAGTACGGGAGCACGGCCGACACCAGGAAGTGGCGGCGCCTGACCGCCACCCGGTGGACGAAGATCACGCTCATCGCGTTCTCGAGCACCGTGAAGGCGAGCGAGCTGAAGAACAGCATGGTCGCGCCCAGCAGCCAGGTGATCAGCTCGCGGTTGCCAAGGAAGTGCGCCACCTCGTCCACGATCGGCCCGGTCTGTCCGGGCACCAGCAGCCCGAGGTAGCGGCGCAGGGTCTCGAGCAGCTCGGCCTGGTCGATGAAATGCGACAGCGCCACCACCACCAGCATCAGGAAGGGCACGATCGACAGCAGCGCGTAGTAGGCCACGGCGCCGGCCAGCAGCAGGCCCTGGTTGGCGCGGAAGCCGCGGATGACCTGGAAGACGAAGGCGAAGGGGTGCGACAGGATCCAGACGTTCGCGCGATGGTCCAGCAGACGCTCGCGCCAGCTCCGGCGGCGGCTCATCGCGCCAGCCTGATCCCGGTGAACTGCCAGCGCGCTCCGGCCGGGAAGAAGTTGCGGTAGCTGGCCCGCGCGTGGCCGCCGGGTGTGGCGCAGGAAGAGCCGCGCAGCACGTACTGGTTGATCATGAACTTGCCGTTGTACTCGCCGATGGCGCCGGCGGCCGGCGCATAGCCGGGGTAAGCCGCGTAGCTGCTGCTGGTCCACTGCCAGCAAGCCCCGAACATCTGCAGCAGGCCGTCGCCTTCCGCCGCCTCCGGGTGCAGGCCGCCGCTGTCCAGCAGGGCCTGGCGTGCGGCGAATTCCCACTCGGCCTCGGTCGGCAGGCGCAGGCCGCGCCAGCGCGCATAGGCATCCGCTTCGTACAGCGAGACGTGGGTGACCGGGCGGGCCGGGTCGAGCTCCTGCACGCCGTGCAGCGTGAACTCGCTCCAGCCATCCTCGCCGGCGATCCAGTACAGCGGGTGCGGCATCTCGCCGGCGCAGACCCGGTCCCAGCCCTCGGCCAGCCACAGCCCAGGGTCGCGGTAGCCGCCGGCCTCGATGAATTCGCGGTACTCGCCGTTGGTGACCAGGCGCGAGGCCAGCTCGAAAGGCGCGACGTAGGTGCGGTGGCGCGGCAGCTCGTTGTCGAAGCAGAAGCCGTCGCCGCCGTAGCCGATTTCGGCCAGGCCGCCGTCGAATTCGATCCAGGACTGGGGCTCCGGCGCCGCCCCCGCTTCCATCGCCTGCGCCGAATAGGCCGGGTACAGCGGATTGCGCGACAGCAGGTGTTTTATATCCGTGAGCATCAGTTCCTGGTGCTGCTGCTCGTGCTGCAGGCCGAGTTCGACCAGCGCCGCCACGTCGGCGCCGGCGCCGGCCGCCAGCAGCCGGGCGATGCGGCGGTCGACGTCGAGGCGGTAGGCGCGCACCTCGTCGAGCGAGGGCCGGGTGAGCAGGCCGCGCTGCGCACGCGGGTGCCTGGCGCCGATGCCGTTGTAATAGGAATTGAACAGCACCCGGAAAGCGGCGTGGAAGGGGGCGAAGCCCTGCTCGTGCGCTTCCAGGATGAAGGTCTCGAGGAACCAGGTGGTATGCGCCAGGTGCCACTTGACCGGGCTGGCGTCGGGCATCGACTGCGCGCAGCAGTCCTCGGCCGACAGGGGTGCGGCGAGCTCGAGCGAACGGCCGCGCACCCGCTCGAAGGCGTGCAGGATGTCTTCGCGCTGCCCGATGCCCATCAGCGGATCGCCTGTGCGTGGATGACCGCGAACCAGCGCTGCGGGTCGGTCCACACGCGGGTGGCCTCGAAGCCGGAGCGTTCCAGCAGCGCGATCGCGTCGGCCTGCTGGTACTTGTAGCTGTTCTCGGTGTGGATGGTGTCGCCGGCCGCGAAGCGGCGGCTGCATGCTTGAGCGCCGCATTGCCAGTGCACGTCCTGGTCGCGCACGGCCTCGAGGTGCATCTCGACCCGGCCGCGCGCCGGATCGTAGAAGCCGTGGTGGCGCCAGGCGCGGATGTCGAAGTCGGCGCCGACCAGGTGGTTCACGTGGCGCAGCACGTTCAGGTTGAAGGCCGCGGTGACGCCGAGGGCGTCGTCGTAGGCGGCGTCCAGCGTGTCCTTGTCCTTGGCCAGGTCGACGCCGATCAGCACCCCGCCGTCGTCGCCGCATTGCAGGCGCAGGCGGCGCAGGAAGCCCTGGGCTTCGTCCGGCGTGAAGTTGCCGATCGAGGAGCCGGGATAAAAGAACAGGCGGCGCTGCGCCGCCACCGTCGGCGGCAATTCGAAGCGGCTGGAAAAGTCCATGCCCAGCCCTGCCATGTCGATGTGCGGGAAGCGCTGGCGCAGGCGCGCCAGGGCATCGCACAGGAATTCGGCCGAGATGTCGACCGCGACATACTGGGCCGGCTGGAGCAGCGGAAACAGCGCGGCGGCCTTGGCGCAGTTGCCGGCACCCAGGTCGACCAGGGTGGCGCCGCTGCCGGCCACGCGCGCGATCTCGGCGCCATGGCGCGCGAAGATGCCCGCCTCGGTGCGGGTCGGGTAGTACTCGGGCAGTTCGCAGATGGCCTCGAACAGCTTGGAGCCGAGGGCGTCGTAGAGGAACTTGGGCGAGATCCAGGCCTCAGGCGCCTCGAGGCCGGCGTGCAGCTCGTCCGCCACGTGGGCGTTGGCGGCGCGCGGGCGGTCTTCCGTGCAGGAGATGTGCATAAGCGTTATCATTCGTGCCGCCATGCCGCACCATGCAGAATGGCCTAGGGATGCCCCAAGCTTGGAGAGCCGAAGCCGGGTTGCCGTTTTGGCCATCATAGCGGAATTCGGCCATCCACCGTTTTCGCCTGCGGTGCAGGCGTGACGACCGCGATTCTTTAATTTCCTGTGCTCAATAAGCCCAATACCAGCTCGATAAGAAAGCCGATATGACCCCATTCTCCCCTTCGCGTGTCCTGAAAACCATGTTCACCGCTACCGCCATGGCCGGCCTGATGTTCGCCGCCGGCGGCGCCTATGCCCAGAACACGCCGGGCGTGCTGCGCGTCTCGGCCATCCCCGACGAAGCGCCGACCGAACTGCAGCGCAAGTTCAACCCGCTGGGCGACTACCTGGCCAAGGCGACCGGCCTGAAGGTCGAGTTCACCCCGGTGACCGACTATGCGGCCTCGGTCGAGGGCCTGATCAACCGCAAGATCGACATGGTCTGGTTCGGCGGCTTCACCTTCGTGCAGGCCAATGTCCGCAGCAAGGGCCAGGTCACCCCGCTGGTGCAGCGCGCCGAGGACGAGAAGTTCCGCTCGGTGTTCGTCACCACCAAGCCGGAGATCAACAAGCTCGAAGACCTGAAGGGCAAGACCCTGTCCTTCGGTTCCGAGTCGTCCACGTCGGGCCACCTGATGCCGCGTTCCTTCCTGCTGGGCGCCAAGGTGAATCCGGACACCGACCTGAAGCGCGTCGCCTTCTCGGGCGCGCATGACGCCACCGTGGCCGCGGTCGCGGGCGGCAAGGTCGATGCCGGCGCCCTCAACATCTCGGTCTGGGAAAAGCTGGTCGAAGCCAAGAAGGTCGACCCGAAGGCGGTGCGCGTGTTCTACACCACCCCCGGCTACTACGACTACAACTGGACCGTGCGCAGCGACATGAGCCCGGCCCTGCAGAAGAAGATCACCGATGCCTTCCTGGCCCTGGACGACTCGACTCCGGAAGGCAAGCAGATCCTGGAACTGCAGCGCGCCACGAAATTCATCCCCACCAGGACGTCGAACTACTCGGCGATCGAAGCGGCGGCGCGCAACGCCGGCCTGCTGAAGTAATCCCCGGGCGCGATGAGCTTCCGGCTCGACAAGCTCACGGTCAGGCATCTGGCGGCGGCACATGTCGCCCCCGCCCTGCATGAACTCGACCTGGCCGTCGCTCCCGGCGAGCAGCTGGCCCTGATCGGCCCTTCCGGCGCCGGCAAGACCACCCTGCTCGCCACCCTGGCTTGCGCCCACCGTCCGGCCCAGGGCAGCTTCGCCGTGTTCGGGCAAGACCCCTGGGCCTTGTCGCAGGCCGCGCGCCACCGCCTGCGTGCGCGCCTGTTCCTGGCGCCGCAGACGCCGCCGCTGCCGCCGCGCCAGCGCGTGGTGACCGCGGTGCTGGCGGCGCGCCTGCCCCACATGAGCCTGTGGCAAGCCTTCGCTTCGCTGGTACGGCCGGGCGATCCGGACGCGGCCCATGCCGCCCTGGCGCGCTTCGGCCTGGGCGACAAGCTGTATGCGCGGGTCGACCGCCTGTCCGGCGGCGAGCGCCAGCGCTGCGGCCTGGCGCGCCTGCTGCTGTCCAGCGCCGAAGCCCTGCTGGTGGACGAGCCGATCTCCGCGCTCGATCCGGCGCTGGCCCGGCACACGCTGGCCACCCTCCAGCAGGAAGCCGCCGAGCGCAAGGCGGCCCTGGTGTGCAGCCTGCACCAGGTCGAGATGGCGCGCGCCCATTTCCCGCGCCTGGTCGGCTTGCGCCAAGGCCGCATCGTGTTCGACGCGCCGCGCGAAGCCGTCAGCGACGCCATGATTGCCGCCCTGTACGAGAACGACCAGGTCCAGCCGCACCCGCAGCACCCGCACGAATCGCCCGACCGGATCGCCGTCGGCGCCTGCTTCTGATGCCCGCCGCCCATCCCGATCCGGCCTGGCGCGGCCGCGTCGCCGCCACGCTCGTGTGCCTGCTGCTCCTGTGGCCGATGCTGGTGGCCAGCGAATTCAAGCCCTGGCTGCTGTTCGACCCGCAAAGCCTGGCGGCGGCCTGGGGCTTTCTTTCCGATTTCCTGCGCCCGGCGCTCGGGGCCGAATTCCTGGCCCTGGTGCTGCGCGAGACCTGGCAAACCGTCGCCATCGCCACCGCCGGCCTGAGCCTGGCGCTGCTGGGGGCGGTCCCGGCCACCATGGCGATCAGCGAGCGCCTGTCCATTTCGCGGCTCGGCACCGGGCGCATGCACCCGGCCGCGGCCCTGCTGCGCCAGTTGCTGCGCTGGGTGCTGGTGCTGCTGCGCAGCGTGCCGGAACTGGTGTGGGCGCTGCTGTTCGTGCGCATCGTCGGCCTCGGGCCGACCGCCGGCGTGCTGGCCATCGCCCTCACCTATTGCGGCATGCTGGCCAAGGTCTATGCCGAAATCCTGGAGTCGTCCGACGCCCGTGCCACCGACGCCCTGCTGGCCAACGGCAGCGGGCGCCTGAGCGCGCTGCTGTACGGGGCGCTGCCGGAGTCGAGCGCCGAACTGGTGTCGTATACCGTGTACCGCTGGGAGTGCGCGATCCGCGGCTCGGCGGTGATGGGCTTCGTCGGCGCCGGCGGACTCGGCCAGCGCATGGAGGAATCCACCAAGATGATGGCGGGCGGCGAAGTCTCGACCATGCTGATCGTGTTCGTACTGCTGGTGGCGCTGGCCGACCTGGTCTCGAAGCTGCTGCGCCGGAGGCTGGGATGAAGCCCGCGCAGTCACCACCACTGCCACCGCCGCGCGCCGCCGGCACGCTGGTACTGCTTGCGGCCCTGGTGGCGCTCGTGGTGGCCAGCTTTGCTTCGCTGCCCCTGCAGTGGGCGGCGTTCTTCACGCCCGAGGCCCTGGGATCGGCATCCGAGTTCCTGTCCGGGTTCACGCCGCCCGAGACCAGCCCAGCCTTCCTGGCGAAGACCGCGTCGGCCCTGTGGGAGACCCTGGCCATGTCGCTGGTCGGCACCCTGCTGGCGGCGGCCGCCGGCATGGCGCTGGCGCTGCCCGCGGCCGGCCGTGCCGGCACCGTCCTGCGCGGCATCACACGGGTCCTGCTGAACGTCCTGCGCTCGATTCCCGAACTGGTGTGGGCCGCGCTGCTGCTGGTCGCGGCCGGCCTCGGCCCCTTCGCCGGCACGCTGGCGCTGGCCGCCCATACCAGCGGCGTGCTGGGGCGCCTGTTCGCCGACGCCCTCGAGAACGCCGAGCCGCTGCCGGAAGCCAGCCTGCGCACCAACGGCGCCTCGGCGCTGGCGGCCTTCCTGTATGCGACCTTGCCGCAAGCCCTGCCGCAAATGCTGTCCTACACCCTGTACCGCTGGGAGAACAACATCCGCGCCGCCGCCGTGCTGGGGGTGGTGGGCGCCGGCGGCCTGGGCCAGATGCTGAAATACCACCTGTCGCTGTTCCAGATGCAGAGCGCGGCCACCGTGGTGCTGGCGATGCTGCTGCTGGTGGCGGCGGTGGATGCCGCCAGTTTCCTGTTGCGCCGCGCGCTGACGCGCTGATCCCAAGGAGAACCATGCTCGTCCTCGACAACCTGAGCAAGTCCTACGGCGGCCGCACGGTGCTGTCCCAGCTGTCGCATACCTTCCGCGCCGGCGAGTTCGTCGCCATCATGGGCGAGTCGGGGGTCGGCAAATCGACCCTGCTGAACATCATCGCGGGCCTGGACGCGCCCGACGCGGGCCAGGTGATCGTGGACGGCACCCCGATGTCGGCGCTCGACGACGCGGCCGCGACCCGCCTGCGCCGCACCCGCATGGGCTTCATCTTCCAGGCCTTCCACGTGCTGCCGCACCTGACCCTGCACCAGAACGTGGCGCTGCCGCTGCTGCTGAACCGTGAGCCCGATGCGCGCGCCGGCGAGATGCTGGCCGCGGTCGGGCTGGCCGGGCGCGGCGCCGACTTCCCGCGCCAGCTGTCCGGCGGGGAGCTGCAGCGGGTGGCGATCGCGCGCGCCCTGGTGCATCGCCCCGCCCTGCTGCTGGCCGACGAACCGACCGGCAACCTCGACCCCGAGACCGCCGCCGGCATCCTCGACCTGCTGCGCCGCGAAACCCGCCAGAGCGGCGCCGGCGCCATCATGGTCACCCACTCCCACGCCGCGGCCGCCATGGCCGACCAGGTCTTGCTCCTGACTCGTTCCGGATTGAAATTAGCGTAAATTCCGCGAAGAAAGAAGCACGATACGGATGAGTTGCGCTCAATTCGTGAATCGTGCGTGGCGTAATCGTAGTAATATCACAACGACCCGCCACCTAAACGTTTACACAACAGGCTGGGCGTATTTCCAGAACAGTCGATCTGTCCCGAATCCATGTGTACAAATTCGGAGAAGCAACATGAGCGTCAGACAGAAAAAACAGGAAATGCTCGCCGCGATGCACCGGGCCCGCGCCCTGGAGCCGTCGAGCTTCGTGCCCAACAAGCTGCTCGACACCCTGATCGAGCGTATGCAGTTGAAGAACGATGCCGAGCTGTGCCGCGTGCTCGAGGTGCAGCCGCCGATCATCAGCAAGATCCGCCACCGCAAGCTCAACGTCGGCGCAACCATCCTGCTGCGCATGCACGAGAAGTCGAACATCCCGATCCGCGAACTGAAGGAGCTGACCAGCGCATCGATCCATTGACGGCGTGCCACGCCGGGCCCTTGGCGCAGGATGCTGCTAGGGCGCGGCCGGGGGCCGTCCGGTCTTAAGCCGCGGCAGCGCCGCCAGCACCGACTTGAGGGTGGCGATGTCGACCTGGCCCAGCAGGGCCACGCCGATGCGCAGCAGCTCGCTCTTCTTGACATCGATGCCGGCGCGCAGGCAGGCCTGCTTGACGTCGGCGAGCACGGCGTATTCCTGCTCGGGCATGGTGAAGCTGTCGCGCACCAGCACCGGGTGCGCGGCCAATGCCCTATCGCGCGTTGCCGGTGCTGCAGCCAGCTTGCGCCGGGCGCGTTTCGGTGCGGGGGCGGCCAGCGACTTCGCCGCCGCTTTGGCGGCCGCCTTGACGGCAGGCTTGGTGGACTTGGCCGGCGTTTTCGGCGTTGGTTTCGCCGCCGGAACGGCAGCTGACTTCCTGGGCATTACCGACTCCATCGTTCAACAAGCTAAACAATATAGTCGATTTGGCCCCTGTCTGCCAGTACGCTACGCCCGCTCCTCCTCGTCGGCAAACTCCTCGGCGATGCGCGCGAATTCCTCTTCGAGCGCGAAGAAGGCGTCGAGCACGTCCGGATCGAAATGCGTGCCGCGGCCCTGGCCCATGATCTCGAGCGACTGCGCGTGCGTGAACGGCGGCTTGTACACGCGGCGCGAGATCAGCGCGTCGTACACGTCGGCCACCGCCATCAGGCGCGCCGACACGGGAATGTCCTCGCCGCGCAGGCTTTCCGGATAGCCGCTGCCATCCCACTTCTCCTGGTGCGAATGGGCGATCTCGCGCGCGAACATCAGGAAGCTGTTGCTGCCGCCCAGGTGCTTCTCGGCCAACATGATGGTGTCGCGTCCGTAGGCCGCATGCAGCTTCATCACCTCGAACTCTTCCGGGTCGAGCTTGCCGCGCTTCTGGAGGATGTGGTCGGGGATCGCGACCTTGCCGATGTCGTGCAGCGGCGCCGACTTGGTCATCAGCTCGATGTTTTCGTCGCTCAGGCTGGCGGCGAAGCGCGGATGGCTGCGCAGCTTCAGCGCCAGCGCGCGCATGTAGTGCTGGGTGCGGCGGATGTGGTTGGCCGGCCCGCCGTCGCGGGTCTCGGCCATCGAGGCCATCGCCAGGATCAGCGCCTCCTGCGCCAGGAGCAGCTGGGCGGTGCGCTGCTGCACCATGCGCTCCAGGTTCTGGTTGTGCTCCTGCAGTAGCTTGCGCGCCGCGCGCAGGGTCAGGTGGGTCGCGACGCGCGCGAACAGGATCGGCGGACTGATCGGCTTGCCAAGGTAGTCCACCGCGCCGACCGACAGGCCCATCGCCTCGTCCTCGATCTGGTTCTTCGCCGTCAGGAAGATCACCGGAATGTCGGTGGTGGCCGGGTTGGCCTTCAGCTGGCGGCAGGTTTCATAGCCATCCATCCCCGGCATCATCACGTCCAGCAGGATCAGGTCCAGGTCCGGGGTCGCGGCGGCGACCTGCAGCGCGGTGCTGCCATTGGTGGCCACCTTGGTGTGGTACTTGTCCTTCAGCAGGCGCGACAGCAGCATGATGTTGTCCGGCGTGTCGTCGACGATCAGGATCGTCGGCCGGTATTGCTTGTCCTGCAGGGCGTTCATATGTGTTCCGCGATGGAGGAAGAAGCGCCCCCGGCCTGGGCCAGCACCAGGCGCGCTTCTTCGAATTCGTAACGCGACAGGTGCGCCTCGAGGCGCGCCAGCGCGCCGGAGCCGAGAAGGCGGCCCAGCGGGGCGCGCACGGTGTCGAAATAATCGGTGGCCTCGCCCGAGAACTCGGCCAGCAGGCGTTCCAGCTGGTCCGCGGCTTCCTGCGCTTGATGCGCATCGTCGGCGGCCGGCTGCGCGCCCGCGGCCGGCGCGGCGGCCGGCACCTCGGGCGCATTGGCGAAGTAGCAGTCGAGCGAGTCCATCAGATCGGCCATGGCGCGTTCGAGCGCCCCGACGCTGCGGTCGAGCTCAATGTCGTTCGGCGCGGGCCTGCAGGCCAGCTCCTCGATTTCCTGGGCCAGCGCCATGAGCTCGCGCGCGCCGATGTTGCCGGCTACGCCGCGCAGCGAATGCGCACGGCTGGCCGCGTCGCGCAGGCGCCCGCCATCGAGGTCGCTGCGGATACTGCAGCCGGCGTCGCGCTGGGAAACGCGGAAGCGGTCCAGCAGCTCGACGTAGAGCGCGCTGTTGCCGCCGACGTTGCGCAGGCCGAAGGCCGAGTCGATGCCGGCCAGGCCGGGCAGCGGGGCCAGGTCGGGCGCAGGCAATGCGGCGCGTGCCGGCATCGCCTTGCCCATCCAGCGCGCCAGCGTGGCGTACAGCTTTTCCGGGTCGACCGGCTTGGTGATGTAGTCCTGCATGCCCTCGTTCAGGCAGCGTTCGCGGATCTCGGACAGCGCATGCGCCGTCATCGCGATCACCGGCAGGTCGTCGAAGCGCGCATCCTTGCGCAGTTCCACGGTGGCGGCGTGGCCGTCGAGCTGGGGCATCTCGAGGTCCATCAGCACCAGGCGGTAGGCGCCCGGCCCGGCATCGAACAGTTTTTCCAGCGCCTGCTGGCCGGTCGAGGCGACGTCCACGTCGACACCCTGGGCCTCGAGCAGTTCGCGCGCGATCTGCTGGTTGACCAGGTTGTCCTCCACCACCAGCACGCGCGCGCCCTGCTGGTGGGCGCGCACCACGCCGGCGCCGGCCGCACCCGGGGCTGCGGCCGTGAACAGGCCGGCCAGGGTGGCCGACAGCGCCGACTGCACGAAGGGCTTGAACAGGAAGCCGTTCACGCCCGCCTCTTCGGCCCTGGCCTGCACGTCCTCGCGCCCGAAGGCCGTCACCAGCACGGTCAGCGGCGGCGCGCACAAATCCTGGTTCGAGGTGATGCGGCGCACCAGCTCGATGCCGTCCATGCGCGGCATGCTGCAGTCGGTCAGCACCAGCCGGTAAGGCATGCCGGCGGCGTCGGCGGCGATGATCGCGCCCTCGGCATGGCGCGCGTCCGAGGCGCACTCGACCCGCAGCGGCAGCGCCGCCAGCGCCTCGCGCAGGATGGCGCGCGCCAGCGCGCTGTCGTCCACCACCAGCACACGCGCGCCGTTCAGTTCCGCCGGCCCCACCAGGGTCGATTCGGGTTCGCCCGAGAGCGCGAAGTCGAGGTCGAAATGGAAGGTCGAACCGGCGTTCGGCGCGCTGTCGACCGCGATGCGCCCGCCCATCAGGCCCACCAGCTGCTGCGAGATCGACAGTCCCAGGCCGGTTCCGCCGTACTCGCGCGTGGTCGAGCCGTTGGCCTGGCTGAAGGCGCGGAACAGCTTGGCCTGCTGCTCCTCGCCGATGCCGATGCCGGTGTCGCGCACCGCGAAGCGCAGCTTCACGCGTCCGGGTTCCGCCCCTTTGAGTGGAATGCAGGACAGCTGCAGCTCGCCCGCGGGCGTGAACTTGACTGCGTTGTTGACCAGGTTGATCAGGACCTGCCCAAGACGCAGCGGGTCGCCCACCAGTTTGCGCGGCACCGCGTGCGGCACGTGGAACAGGTATTCGAGGCGTTTGTCGGCGGCGCGCTGGCTGGTCACGCTGGCCACGTTGCCGAGCACTTCGTCGAGGCAGAACGGCACCTGCTCGACATCGAGCTTGCCGGCCTCGATCTTGGAAAAGTCGAGGATGTCGTTGATGATGCCGAGCAGCGACAGCGCGGCGCGGTGGATCTTGCCGACGTAGTCCTGCTGCTTGGGATTGAGGTCGGTGCGCAGCGCCAGGTAGGCCATGCCGATGATCGCGCTCATCGGCGTGCGGATCTCGTGGCTCATATTGGCCAGGAACTCGGACTTGGCGACGTTTGCCGCTTCGGCGCGCAGGTTCGACTGCGTCAGTTCCTCGGTGCGGGCGGCGATCTTCTGTTCCAGGTCTTCGTTCAGCTCGCGCAGCTGCTGCTCGATGCGGCTCTTCTCGCGCAGCAGGCCATTGGTGACCTGCTCGGCCTGGCGCAGCCGGTTGAGGGTATCGCGGAAGCTGCGCACCGCGGACGACAGGCGCCCGACCTGGTCGCGCCGGCCGATGCCGGACAGGCGGATGTCGGTCTCGCCGCGCGCCAGCTTCTCGAGCGCGTCCTGGATGTCGGCGAAGGGCTGCGACATGCGGCGCCCCACCACGAACACGCAGGCGACGATGGCCAGCGTGAGCAGGATGTTGGCGGCGGCGGTGTGCACGATCTGCTTGCGCAGGTCTTCGTCGATCTGCTGGCGCGAGAAGGCCAGTTCGATGGCGCCGACCGCATAGGTGCGGGTGCCGTCGTGGTAGTTGATGCGGCGCCGCACGCGCAGGTCGGCCTCGGGTTCATCCGGATTGCCGAGGCCCGCGATGAGGGAACCGTCCGGCGCCAGCACGCGCAGTGTCTGGACCTCGGGGGTGGCGCCGAGCGCATCGACCACCGAGTTCACGGCGGCGCTGTTGATGTCGAACAGCGGACGCGCCAGCGCGTGCTGCAGCACCTTGGCCTGGCGCTCGATGCGCTCCTGCAGACGGGCGTCGGCGTCGAGGCGCAGGGTGTGCAGGGTGTAGGTGGTGTACACGCCGGTCGACAGCGCGACCGCGAGCACGATCCCGGCCCCGAGGCGGAACACGATGTTCTGGCGCCAGTTCTCGATCAGGCGGCGCGGCACCACGCCCAGCCGGCCGTGGCGGCGCTTAATGATGCGCTCCCGGGCCGCGTCCCCTCGATGGGCTGGCGCCCAGCGCCTGCTGCTCGCGCTTGCGGTAGGCGGGCGTATTGCGCACCTCCTCGACCGCGTCCCACAGGCGTGACGCCAGCTGCGGCCGGCTCGCTACCAGGGCGCTCGACAGCACCAGATAGTAAGGTTTCTCGATCAGCGGCACCGGCAGCACTTCGAGCCGCTTGCCGTAGGGGCCGCGCATCAGCCGCGCGGCGTCGCCGCCGCCCAGCGCGGCGCCGGCCAGGCGGCCCGCGATCAGTTTCTGCGCCAGCTCGTCCGAGCGCTGGCTGCCGTCGTCGGTCGCCACGCCCTGGGCGCGCAGGAAGTCGCCCACCGAGTAGCCGAGCTGGAAGCCGACCCGCCCGTCCAGGTTGCGGAAGGATTTGCCGTCCCAGTCGAGGCGGCTGCCGCGCCGGCGCACCAGCATGTAGGTATCGATATGCATGCGCTTGGACGGGTCGGCGTGGGGTTCGGACGCGCCGGGCGCCACGCCCGGATAGGCGCCGAGCGTCATGCGCTCACGGTTGAAGCTGACAGCGAAGGCGCCGCCGACCTGGTTCGCCTTGAGCTGCTCGAGGCAGCGCTTCCAGGGCATGCTCTGGTAATCGAAGGTGACGCCGGTGCGCCTGGCGACTTCGGCCAGCAGCTCGAAGTTCAGGCCGCCGCCGTCCAGCGTGCGCCAGGGCCGCACTTCCTGGCGCTCGAAGCACAGGGTGATGTGGTCGGCCGGCGCAGCCTGGGCCCGCGCTTGCAGCAGCAGGCAACAGGCGGCCAGGGCGGACAGGGCTGACAAGGATAAGCGGCGGCGCATGGAAAACGGGTGGCGGGCGTGGTTGAACGAACAACACGAGTATGCCACCAGACGTTTCCGAACAACAGCAAAAATAGAATTTTGACACGAAAACGACAGTCAGCCGCGCAGCGACATCCCGTCTGGCGCCGGCGCCCGCCGCGCCGCTGCGGCGGCCGGGCCGGCGCGCCGGTGCAGGTCCCACAGGGCGCCCACGCGCAGGCCGGCATGCACTGGCACCGCCTCGCCGACGCCGCACTCCTCCACCAGCGCGATCAGGAGCGCCAGGCCGCCCGCCAGGTGCGGCGCGCGCGCCGCCGCCGGCCAGGCCAGGCGTATCCGCGCCACGTGGCCGGCGCGCAGGAAGCGCTGGCGCAGTTCATCCAGCACCGCGGGCGTCAGGCGTCCGCCGTCCAGCCGGTCTTCGCGGGCGATTTCGCTGAGTGCCCGCACGGTGCCGCAGGCGCCGTAAGCTTTTTCCCAATGACGGCCGGCCAGCGCGGTCTCGGCGAAGCGGCTGCGCCCGGAGCGCACGGCGGCGTCGAAGCCGGCGGCGTCGATGGCGCCGTCGGCAAAGAAGCTCAGGCTCTGGCGCACCGCGCCGACCCGGAAGGATTCGATGCGCTCGATGGCCGCGCCGCGTCCCAGCACCAGTTCGGTCGAGGCGCCGCCGATGTCGACCACCAGACGCGCCTCGCCGCCATCGCCGAGCGTGCTGGCCACGCCCATGTAGACCAGGCGCCCGGCCTCGTCGCCGGCGATCAGCTCGATGGGACGTCCCAGCGCCCGTTCGGCGGCAGGCAGGAAGACGGCGCCGTTGCGCGCCATGCGCAGTGCGGCGGTGGCGACCACCCGCACCGCCTGCGGATGCCAGGCGTCCAGGGTCTCCGCGAACTCACGCAGGCAGGCCAGCGCGCGCCGCATCGCGGCGTCGCACAGGCTGCCGTCCTCCTCGAAGGACGCGGCCAGCGCGACCCGTTCGCACAGGGTCGCCTCCAATACCAGTTCGCCCTGCTCGATGCGTCCGACGTGCAGGCGGAAACTATCGGAGCCGAGTTCGACGGCGGCGTAGCGGGAAGGCGTGGGAGTCGGATGGAACATGGGCGGGTCCGGCAGCGGGGATGTCGCAGGATACGTCCGCGATGTGACGGGAATGTGACGCGCCTGGCGTGCACCTGTCACGAATGAAGGCAAAGCGGGGGGGCGACAGGCTTCGTCCACGGATTGCCGATGCATGAGGTGAACGCAACACGCTGGTAAAGCTTCGTCTGTCCTGAAACGGTGCTCAAGGATTACCAGTAGTCTGCACATAGGCGCCCAGCTGGAAACCTCCGCGATATGATTACCCGCTCAAATCTCTGCGTCGAGCAAGCGCTGCAAAGGTACCGCCATCTTCGGAACCTCGTTCATAAGGATGTGTGCTTATGTGACTGGAATGCTGATGATCGCTCTTGGCCGAACCCAGCCGTTGAGTTCAGCATAGCAGGTCGTCACGGAAAAAATCCCAGCCCGTCACGAAGGGCGGAACCGACCAGAACAGACACAGTTATGACCTGCTACTACGAACCGCGCGAAAACAAAGTCCTGGATATCGCTGTATCGTTTGCAGCTCAAGTGCTTCATCGATCCGTTTCGACAGCTTATGCATCAATTTTTCTAACAAACAGCTGCATCCCAAGCAAGTTCGAAAATGCGGCACGTAGCGAGGATGGATCGCCTGTTGTCATTACCTCCAGCCCGCCTTGGCCTGTTGCCGTGGATTGCAACTGGCATTCCAGCAAGCGCCGAGCAACTTGCCGCGCAACTGCCTCACCCGTATCAACGACAGCAACAGGGGTGTGGGCCGTGCTCAAGGCACTCTCCTCAATGAAGTGCTGGATGAACGGATAATGCGTGCATCCCAGTACTAAGGTATCGACGCCTTGTTCGATCAGCGGTGCTACATAGCGGTCGACCAGCTTCGCAGTAATCCGGGAGTGCGTTTTTCCATTTTCGATCTGATCCGCCAGGCCAATGCAAGCTTGTGGCAAAAAACATACCCCAGCCGTGCGCGACAGGTAGTTCTGCAAATGGTGGAATTTGGCGCTGGCAAGTGTCCCCTTCGTAGCCAACACACCAATCTTCCGCGTTCTTGTTAGCTCAACGGCCGGTTTCAAACCAGGTTCGACACCGACGATAGGCAAACCCGGATAATGTTCGCGCAACACTTGGATCGCCGCGCCGGTTGCGGTATTGCACGGTACAGCCAGCGCCTTAATGCCGCGCGTCAACAGAAAATTGGTGATTGAGCGCGAACGCGAAATAATTGTCCGTTCCGGCTTGTCGCCGTAGGGTGCGAAGCCGGCATCAGAAAAATAAATGACATTCTCGTACGGCAGAAGAGCAAGGATATGGCGCAGCACCGATAAACCGCCGACGCCGGAATCGAATACTCCAATAGGGGCATCGCGAATGGACGCACTTACTGGTTTCTGTATCGTCGCCTGCATGATTTGAATCCGCTTAATATTTTGAAAGGTAGATCTACGACAGTCCGTTCCTGGCCGAGGACGGCCATTCGACTCAGCATAGCAGGTCGTCAGATGTCAAAGAATCGCAGACTGTCACGGAGGACCGGATCCGACCCAAATCGGTCGCTCGCCCTAGTCAAAAAAGCGCATGGAATCGTATGGGGCTATCCGGCATTGAGCAAGTCGCGTGTCGAGGTCGCCCACGTGCACCTCAAGCTTATGACCGTCGGGGTCAAGGAAGTAGAACGAGTTTCCCTCGCTGCAATTTTCCTTCCATTCGACGACACGATGTTCCCGCAAGCGCCTTACCAAGATGTCGAACTTGTCTTGCGCTACGCTGAACGCGTAGTGCGTATAGTCGGGTGCCGGTTGCGTGCTCCGCTTCGAATCCAGCGACAAACACAACCACAAGTTTCCTATCGAAAGGTAGGCGCCTGAACGCCAAGTCGCGCGGACTCGACACTCGAGCAGGGAACCGTAGAACTGCAGGCTCCGCTCCAAATTTAGCACCCCTATGGTTAAGTGGTTAAATCCAGATATCATTCTCAAATCCCACAAATAGACGCCCTAGGCGATGCAGCACTCCGCCGCTTCTAGCGTACTGTGCGCGATGAATCTGTACGGGCTTCCGCTGTCGAGTGTCCGGGCCAACGTTCGTCTCCAGGGCTCGCCTTGCGCGTAACGCGCCGAAGCACTGCCTCGTCCATAGGTGGCGCCAGTGCAACGGCGAGCGCGGACAGCTTGGACCATAGGCATAGTGCTACCGCTTTTCTGTGGCCAGTCGCTTATCCAAGCGTTTACGATAGGAGGCAGCCAGGTCGCGGCACGCATTGGGATCGATGAATGCCGAACTCCCGTTCTGAGTCTGGTGTTGCAGGCGACCAAATAAATCGTTTGCCTCTGGGTGTGCAGTCACCAGGATATCGCACGGCATCGCTTCGAAAGCGGCGAAGCCTTCTCGAAGACTGGCGACGGTGTCAGGGTGGTCAGTATAACGATAGCTCGTGGCCGCGTTCGGGCTGACGCTGTCACCGAATACCATGTTCTCGCATCTACCATTAATGCAGGATTTCCAGGTCCAGCTTGTACCGCCTGGCGTATGGCCGGGTGTTGCATGGGCCGTCACGGCAAGCGGCCCCACTGCCACGACCTTGCCGTCGCTGATGCCGTGCAACCTGGTCACCGGTTCGAAGTCAGGCAGCTCTCCGTACTGAGGATCGTCCCTGCTGGCTTTGCCACTGGCCAGCGTTGCCAGATTTGCGTGACCGGCCACCACCGGCGCATTCGTCAGCCTTTGTAACGCGGCGATACCGCCCGCGTGATCGGAGTGCGCATGCGAATTGAGAATATATTTGACATCACTCAACTTATAGCCGAGTGAACGGATATTGTCCGCAACGATCGCGGCGCCTTTCGAGCCTGTCCCATCGATCAGTATATGGCCTTGTGGTGAGGTAATCAGCACGGAGCTGATTCCCGCCGTGCCGACATAATAGGTGTTGCCATACAACGCGAACGGTTTTTGAGGAGTATCCCAACTTACGGGATGGGCGTGAACCGAACTCGAGAAAACGAGAACAGCACTAGCAATGAGCTTCAAAATGACCTCCTTAGGTGGAATCAGATTCCGGGTTGTTAAAGGCAGACGGTGAAGAGCGCCGCCAATCGGGACGAGCTATAGAGAGCTCCGCGCCAACTCCGACAGGAAGGCATCGCGGGTCAGCGGGCCTCCGTAGCGGTCGGAGCGTGCCGGCTGCTCCAGAAGCCGTGCGAACACCAGCGTGCGCGCACCTTTCCGGGCCCACCCGACGAACCAGCCAATCGAATCTTCGCTGCCGTCCTGCCTCCGAGCGTTTGCGGTGCCGGTCTTGCCGTAGACAGTCCAACCGTTTGCCAGAGTGTCGACCTTGAGGAGGCCCGTTGTCATGTCGTAGGCGAGTGCGGATACTGGCAGCCTGTGATTGACGAGTTTGCGTAGGAAGACGGTTTGCTCGACCGGCGAAATCGTCAGTGTTGGGCTTAGTTCGGACAGACTAACCGCGTCGTCCATTCCGGCCCTGACGGGGAGCCCGCGGTTACCGTAGTCGAACGCATCGACGTAGCGGCGTACGCTTGTGGCTCCCAGGCGCAATCTGACCTCGTTCGAATACCAGACAACTGATTCCTGCAGCCAGCGGGATGGATCTGTACCTTGACGCCACGACGGAATCGATGCTGCGTAGCTCGGTTTGTACGGCAAGTAGGGGGTATGTTCATCGCGCAGCACTCCGCTGTCGAAACCCATCAGGCTGATCGCAATCTTGAACGTCGAGGCGGGTGTGACACGGCTATCGCATGTACCGTCGTGCACGACGAAGTCACCACTTCCGGCATCGACGATGACCGTGCAGTCGAGCCGCGACGACGTCCCAGACGAGACGCTCGGCCAAGCATGCGTCAGCTCCAGGTGATGGAGATCGGGCATGCCGGCAGCATGCAAGCCGAGCGCCGGTTGTAGCATCACGTTGGCACACAGTAACGCCGTTATGCAGCCGAGTGTGACCGCACGCGAGGAACTATCCCGGGCTCTGTGTGACGTGCGAATCCGATCGATACGAGCGGACAGCGATACTCCGCCGCCAGGGCCGAAGGCGAGTGCCATGCCAGTCGGACGCTGTTGGAGCTTCAATTGGTCGAGCAATGCTGTCGCATAGGCCTTGCGCTGGCTCTGCGGCCGATCTCGCAACACTTCGTGGTCGCACCCGAATTCCTGCGCGCAGGCCAGGCGGGCGCCGAGCATGCGCACGAACGGGTTGAACCAGAACAGGCTCTGCAGTGTCTGGGACGCCGCACTCCAGTACAGGTCGTGGCGGCGCCAATGTGTCAGTTCGTGTTGAATGATCAGCGCCTGCTGCAATGGATGGAAATCGCGCAGATGGCGCGGCAGTATGAGGAGCGTCCTGAACATACCGTGCAACATTGGCGATATCGGGGCATCGATTTCGATCACGGCTGGCAGCTTCGGTTTCATCTGTCCCACGAATCCGGCGTGACCGGCAAGCTCGACGAGCTGGTCACCGCATCTTGCCAACGCATCCAGCATGCGCACACCATGCCACCAGCGATATAGCGCATGGGTGAGGCCAAGCAGGTAAAGTACCAGCCAGGCACGGCCGGCATTGACCAGCCAAGCGTGCCCGGTTGTGGAGGCAGATGTTGGCTCAGGAGCTGGAGCCGACCTTTCTCGCGGCGGGGTTATTGGCGAGGCCAGTGCTGCCCCGGCCTCGTCGATTTCAATGACGGGCGTCATCCGCAAGCGGTCGGACGTCGGTAAAAGCACGGTCATGAACACGACCGCAATCGCTGCCTGCCCCAGCAGCCACAAAGTGCGCTGCTGGGCGACTGCGGAGAGGTATCGGGAGCACAGCACGACCGCCGCCCAGAATGCGCACCCGGCTACCAGCGAACATGAAGCAGCGAGAAGAATGCGGATTAGCACGACGTCGAGAGGCGTCATCGGGTTTCATCCGTGTCGTTGGGCCAGTGCTGCAACAAATATTCCAACCTGGCCAGCTCCTGCTCGTCAACCAATTTACTGCCAGTGAACATCGTTACTGGCAGCGGCGTGTCGATTTCCATTACCCGCTTGCCGAAGTCGTGCGCGAAGGCGGCCAAGGTGTCTACTTTATCCAGGACCGCTTCATATACCTGCACGCCGTGATGGACCTGTTGGCCGACCATCCCCTTTTCCAACATGCGCTCGAGCGTCTTGCGGGTCGACGAATACGACCAGCCGAGTTCGCGTTCGACCGAATCGTGGATTTCGCGCGCGCTCATGGGCTGCTTGCGCCATAAAGCCTTTAGGAGGATTAGCTCTGTGAGCGAGGGAACTGACATGGAGGCTCTCGAAATGTGACATATGCCGCAATTATGCGACAGTTGTCGCATGCGAGCAAGCACAACGACGTGATTGTCGGTTTGTTAGTTTCGCCCTTGCGCGAAGCAGCCCATCACGATCGACCTTTTTCGAGCCGAAGTTGCCGTTCACGTCAGGCGAAAAAGCGCCTGTCGTCGTAAGGAAGTAGACGACATTGAGCAAGCCGACTGCCGATGTCGCCGACATGGACCTCAGGTTTGCGTCCCTTGGGATCCAGGAAATAGACGGACCTCCCCTCGCTGCAGTTCTTTCTCCTTTCGACGACACGGTGACCGCGTGAACGTTCGCGGAAAACGTCGAACATGTCTCCGGTAACGCTCAACGCATAGTGCGTATAGTCGGGGCCGGCTGTGAGCTCCTGAGTCTCTCGATGTACTCGCAAGAAAATCTGGACGAGGTAGCCAGGCTGCTGAACGAGCGTCCGAGGAAACACTCAACTATCAAACGCCCGCGCAACGACTTCACGAATGTGTTGCATCGACCGATTGAATGCGCATCCGATATTGGACTCAGGCAGATCTGTTTACCGTTACATCGCTGCCAGCGCAAACAAGAGAATCCGTCAGCCGGCCTAAGCCTCAACCGTCGCCGCCACCGCCTGACTAACCCGATTCCGCCCCGCCCCCTTCGCCGCGCGCAGCGCATCGTCCGCACGCTGGAACAGGGTCACGGTGCTGTCTTCCGGCCGGATCACGGTGACGCCGAAGCTGGCCGTCATGGCGATCATCGCGCGCTCGCTCTTGACCGGCGAGCTGGCGATCGCGGCGCGGATGCGTTCGGCCACCAGCACGGCCTCGTCAAGCTGGGTGCGCGGCAGCAGGATCGCGAACTCGACGCCCACCAGGCGCCCCAGCAGGTCGGAATCGCGCAGCTGGCGCTTGCACAGCTCCACCACGTGGCGCAGGACGGCGTCGCCGGCCGGGTGGCCGTAGCCGTCGTTGACGCGCTTGAACTGGTCGAGGTCGAGCACCACCAGGGCGGTCGGCAGGCCGGGGCGGCGCGCCAGGGCCATCCAGGGCGCCAGTGCATTGAAGAAGCCGCGCCGGTTCGGCACGTCGGTGAGCGGGTCCACCACTTCGAGGCGCGCCAGCTCGCGCCCGACCCGTTCGCGCGCCAGCAGCAGCACGCCGAAGCCGTTGGCCAGCATCAGAAGGTAGAGCGCGGCGCTGGACAGCTGGCGCAGCAGTTCGCTCGAGAGCCAGCGCCAGCCACCCGGCAGCAGCAGCACCGACAGGCCGCGCGCCGCCACCACCAGCGCCAGCACGAAGCTAGCCAGGGCCAGGAAGCGCTGCAGCAGGCTGGCCTGGCGCCACCCGGCGGATAGCGCCGCGGCGCCGTTCAGGTAGAGGGCGCCGAGCAGCAGCGAGGCGGCCAGGCTGCGCAGGCCCTGCTCGTCGATCAGGTAGCAGACGAAGAAGGCCAGGATCGCCAGTCCGCCCGCCAGCAGCGTGGGGCGGCGCCAGCCGTGGCGGCCGGCCTCTTCCCAGGCCGCGCCGGATTCGATGGCGACGCCGGCGAACAGCAGGGCATAGCCGCCGGGCAGCGCCAGGGCCTCGGGCACCACGCCGGCGCTGCCCAGCGCCAGCACGGTCCAGGCGCCGGCCTGGACCTGCTTCGACAGCGCCCAGGCGCTCAGTGCCGGCGGCCGCACCGGGCCGTGGTCGAAGAAGGTCAGCAGCGCACACAGGGCCAGGTTGCCCAGTGCCAGCACCAGCACCATCGTGGTCGCGTCCAGGTTCGTCATGAGTCCAGTCAGAATTCGTGTTCGACCAGGGTGGTGCCGTCGCCGACCTTGCTGGCCCAGGCGCGGCTGAAATAATCCTGCTCCTCGGCAGACGGCGGCGCCTGCCAGAACACGATCAGCGTGCCCTTGTGGTCATGCAGCTGGGTCAGCTTGTCGACGAAACCGGTGTTGCCGGCACTGTCGGCCAGGGCCATCGCGTAGCCGTACACGCGCTGCAGGCGTTCGAGGCGGTCGGACTCGGTCTGGGCGTTGGTGGCGGTGATCGAAGGATGGTCCAGGAACATGGGAGTGGTCGGCTTGTTCGAATGGTCAGCTTATCAGAAAGCGATGCCGCAGAACAAGCCGCAGCGCGCAACAGCCACGCACTCCCCTATACTGGCGTCATGCCCACCCCACCCATCGTCACCACCCGGGGCGATCGCCGCACGCTGGAGTTCACGCCCGGCGACGTCCAGAGCGCGATGCGGCTGTCACGCCCCGCCGCCCTGGTGCTGCCCTATGCGCGCGCCATGATGTGCTTCGCCCTGCTGGCGCCGCGTCCACGCCACATCGTCATGGTGGGCCTGGGCGGCGGTTCGCTGGCCAAATTCTGCCATCGCCACTTTCCCCGGACTCGCATCACGGTGCTGGAAGTGCGGGCCGACGTGATCGCACTGCGCGAACAATTCCATGTCCCGCCCGACGATGCACGCTTGCGGGTGCTGCATTGCGACGCTGCGCACTGGCTGGCCCATGCCGACGACGCCGGCGCCGACGTCCTGCTGGTGGACGGCTTCGACGCCAGCGGCCTGCCGCCCACCCTGACGAGCGCCGCCTTCTATGCGCACTGCCGGCGCGTCCTGCGTCCCGGTGGCGTACTGGCGGCAAACATCTTCACTTACGATCCTGACTATGTGACCGCCGTGCAACGCCTGCAGGCGGCCTTCGACGGCCATGGCTGTTGGCTGTCCGGCATTGCCGGCAACAACCAGATCCTGCTGGCCCAGCGCCCGCGTGCTGCCGGCGCCGCCCCCGGCCGCCCCCTGCGCCTCCTGCGCGACCTGCTGCGCAACCGCGGCCTGGGCGCCGCGCCGCTCAACCGCCTGTTGGCGCGCTGCGTCCTTGCCTGGCTGACATGGCGCCGCCATTGAGCCTGTGCTGGCGGTGTGACAGTCCGCGACATTTCGTTTGCCCAACTGCATCCGGTTGTGACACACTTCCATCCTGATGCCTGTTGGCAAGCTTTGATGCAGGCTTGGCCCGACAGCTTTTTACGGACTTTCTGGAAGCTTCCATGGTGCGTCGCCTGTCTCTGTCGCTGACTCTCGCGGCAGCCCTCACGCTCGGGGGCGGCCTTGCCGTATCCGGCGCCCTGTTCCTGGGGGTGAGCCACCTCGAGTACGACAACATGTCGCTCGCATTCGCCCAGCGCGCGGACGAGCGCGTGGCGGCCGTACGCCAGGGTATCGACCAGGCAGTCGAAGTGCTGACCGTGACCAACCAGCTGTTCGCGCGCGGCGAGCCGGTCAGCCGCGAGCATTTCCGCGACTTCACCGCGGCCCTGCTCCAGCGCCACCCCTATATCCAGGCCTTCAATTTCCACCGCACGGTTGCGGGCGAGCAACGCGCCGCCGTCGAAGCCGAGTTGCAGCGCATCCGTCCGGGCACCGTGTTCACCGAGCTGCAGCCCCAGGGCCTGGTGAAGGCGCCGCAGCGCGCACGCTACCACATCGTCGATTTCATCGAGCCGATGGCCGGCAACGAACGCGCCTTCGGCCTGAACATCACCGAGAACGTGCAGGTGATGAGCGCACTCGCGGTAGCCAGGGGCGAGGGGCGCGCCGCCGCCACCGATCTGTTCCAGCTGGCGCAGGACGAGCAGAAGCAGCCGGCCTTCAGCCTGATCATGCCGGTGCTCGACCGCCATGGCAGCCTGGCCGGCGACACCGCCATCGTCATCCGCGGCCCGGAGCTGGTGCGTGCCTCGCTGGCCGCCACCGGCCTGCTCGATCCGCGCGAGGCCTCGGGCGAGATCTTCGTGTCGGTCTATGCCGGCAACCAGGCCAGCCCGGCAAACCTGATGTTCTCCACCGGCGATACCCGCAAGCCGGCCGACAGCTGGCTGGCCGGCTTCCTCTCGACCGGCCATACCGGCCACAGCGCCAGGACCCTGCGCATCGCCGCCAAGTCCTGGCACGTCGAGGTGGCCAGCGCGCCGCGTCCCTTCCTGCAGGACCACATGGCCTCGAGCGCCCTGCTGGTCGGCGGCATCCTGATGACCCTGCTGGGTACGGCCTTCGTGCAAGCCTCGGGCCAGCGCGCGCGCAAGGTGCAGCAACTGGTGCGCCAGCGCACCGCCGACCTGCGCCGCACCAACCGCCGCCTGGTCGAGGACATGGCCGCGCGCGAACGCGCCGAACGCGCCCTGCAGCAGAGCGAGCAGCGCTTCCGCCAGCTGGTGTCGATGTCCTCGGACTGGTACTGGGAACAGGACCGCGAGCTGCGCTTTACCATGGTCACCGGCGGCTTCACCGAGAAAGCCGGCGTGGCCGTCGAGACGGTGCTCGGCAAGACGCGCTGGGAATACGTGCCCACGCTGCTCGAGACCGAGGCCGGACGCGCCCACATCGCCCAGGTCAGGGCCCACGAACCCTTCGCCAACCTCGAATACAAGGTCGTCGACGAGCACGGCGACACCCGCTGGTTCTGCGTCAACGGCCAGCCGGTGTTCGACGACGGCGGCGCGCTGCTGGGCTACCGCGGCACCGGCAGCGACATCACCGAACGCAAGCTCACCGAGCAGCGCGTGCACCACGTGGCCCAGCACGACGTGCTGACCGGCCTGCCCAACCGCTCGCTGCTGCAGGACCGCCTCGGCCAGGCGATCGCCTTCGCCAACCGCAGCGGCCGCCCGATGTGGGTGATGCTGATCGACCTCGACCGCTTCAAGTTCGTCAACGACTCGATGGGCCACAAGGCCGGCGACGTGCTCCTGATGACGGTGGCGGCGCGCCTGACCGGCTCGCTGCGCGACACCGATACCGTGGCGCGCCTGTCGGGCGACGAATTCGTGGTGATCGTCTCCGAGCACCACGACGAGCCGCTGGGCGCCGAGATCGTGCAGCGCGTGATGGATTCGGTGGCCCAGCCGGTCATGCTCGGCACCAAGGAATTCTTCGTCACCTGCTCGATCGGGGTCGCCGTCTACCCGAGCGAAGGCACGCCCGCCGACAGCCTGATCGAGCACGCCGACATCGCGATGTACAGCGCCAAGAAGATGGGGCGCAACAACTTCCAGTTCTACACCCCGGCCATGAACGAAGCGTCGATGGAGCGCGTGCGCATCGAAAGCGCGCTGCGCAACGCCCTCGACCGCAACGAATTCGTGCTGCATTACCAGCCGCAGGTCGACCTCAAGACCGGCCAGATCGTCGGCATGGAAGCGCTGATCCGCTGGAAGCATCCGGAAATGGGCATGGTGCCGCCGGTGCGCTTCATCGGCATCGCCGAGGAGACCGGCCTGATCGTCCAGATCGGCGCCTGGGTGCTGCGCACCGCCTGCGCCCAGAACAAGGCCTGGCAGGATGCCGGCCTGGGCCGGCTGCGGGTAGCGGTGAACCTGTCGGCACGCCAGTTCGGCGCCCCAGACCTGATCGCCAACCTGGAATCGGTGCTGGCCGACACCATGCTCGACCCGGATTGCCTGGAAATCGAACTGACCGAAAGCCTGTTCATGAGCGACGTCACGCCGGCGGTGGAGCTGCTGCACCGCATGAAGTCGCTGGGCGTGAACCTGTCGATCGACGATTTCGGCACCGGCTATTCGAGCCTGTCCTACCTTTCGCGCTTCCCGATCGACGTGCTGAAGATCGACCGTTCCTTCGTTGCCGACATTACGCACGATGCCAACGACGCCGCGATCGTCACCTCGATCATCGCGCTGGCCCACAACCTGAAACTGGCCGTGATCGCCGAAGGCGTCGAAACCGCCGAGCAGCTCGACTACCTGCGCAGCCATGGTTGCGACGAAATGCAGGGCTATTTCTTCAGCAAGCCCCTGGCGGCCGAGGACTTCGAACAGCTGCTGGTCCAGCGCCGTGCGCTGCCGCCGCCGCGCCGGGAAGCGCAGGAAACGGCTGATGACCCTGCTCTGGTCTGATCCAGATCAAGGTTTTCTATTGCATTCTCGAAATAAGTTCCGAAAAGCCATTTATTTATAGCTAATACAACATTGTTAGCGATAGAATAGCCGTGTCTCTTTTGCAACCCCAGATATACGGATATCCATGATGATGAATGACTTAGGTGAGCTGAAGGCCTCCGCCGACGCCAGCGTCCGCCGCCAGCGCACCGACATCCGCACACGCGACCTGGTCAACCAGGCGATCGCCTCGGTCCCGACCCTCGGACTGCAGCGCGCAGCGGAATTCCTGGCGACGATGAACGTGCCGGCGGAAGTGGCGGTGCGGGTGCTGGTGTATCCGAACCGCCGCCGCGCCAACTAGGCGGCAGTCCGGTAGTCAACGAACAGCGCCCTAGCGGCGCTGTTGTTGTTGTTGCTGTGCGATATCGGCCAGCGATTCACGGCCTCTGTCGGTCAGGAGGTAGCCGCCGGTTTCCAGCGGCGCAATATGCGACTTGGCGCTGAGGAAACGGGCCACATCGCCATCCACGCTCGCCGCCGGGTCGGCGGCCAGCGCTTCCAGTGCGCGCACGCAGCGGCGCAGGAACAGCACCTGCTGGCCCTTCTCCGTCAGCACGATCCGCCCGTCGCGGGTGCTTTCCATCATCTTCAATCCCGACAGGCGTTTGGCATTGCGTCCCACGCAAGCGCCCGGATTGTCGCGTTTCACGCCGCGGCGTACCAGTTCGAGGGCGTCGTATTCGTCCGTCGTCAGTTGTTCGTTTTTCATTCTGCTTTTCTATTCGTCAGGGGCGCCATGGTACAAGGCGCGCCGGCCGAGAGCAAGCATCAGCGCAGTGCGCGCAGGGCCAGCCAGCCAAGGCCGGCGCTGGCCGCGAGGCCGACGGCCAGCGCCAGGCGCGCCCGGCGCGAGTAATACAGGGGGCTGCGGCCCAGGTAGATGGTGTTGTACAAGGTGTGGCCCATGGTCTTCTCCGGAGTCGCTGGCTGGTCTTGTGTCTCGAACCATTATAGGCAAGCAAACGTGTCAGGAACATGACATGGATCGGCCCGCCTGCGGCCTGCCGCGCGCCGACGCCGGAGGACCCCTGCTAGGATCGTCCTTATCGACAATCCACTGGAGCGCACCATGAACGACCCGACCCGCCAAGTCGATCCCGCGGCAAACGGCCCGAACGTGTTTCACGAAGCAGATATCGGCAGCGGCGAGAAATCGCCTGG
Organism: Telluria sp. ZB4P36; assembly: GCF_059685865.1. Taxonomy (NCBI): domain Bacteria; kingdom Pseudomonadati; phylum Pseudomonadota; class Betaproteobacteria; order Burkholderiales; family Oxalobacteraceae; genus Telluria; species Telluria sp. ZB4P36. The sequence continues at coordinate 62,285 of NZ_JCASIE010000019.1, read as the reverse complement.
AGAACTGGAAACCGAGGAAATGATCCGCCAGATTCCCCCACTGCCCGCATCCGGCGGCAAGACCCGCCAAGAATCGTCCACCACGCCCGAGAAGTCCGGCGCCTGAGCCGGGCAGGCTCCCCCATCAGTCCCGCTTGCACCCGCGCGCATCCATCCTATGCTGGAAGGGCAGCCCGCCGGGCTGCGGCACGCCTGCGCGCAGACGCGGGCGGCCGGACATCGAGGGAGCTCATCATGAACCACCGCATCGTTCTCAGGAGTGCAGCAGTCGTCGCCGCCCTGTACGGCATCATCCAGGTCATCGCGCCGAACGCGCTGATGGCCATGTACGGCTCGCCCTTGCTCGAAGGCTCAGGCGTGTATTTCGCCATGCTGGCGGGCGCCCTGCTGCTGGGTTGGGCAGTGATGAACTGGGCCGCCAGCACTGCGCCGCAGATCGCGGAGATCCATTATGTCCTGTTGGGGAACCTGGCGATGACCAGCATCGCCCTGCTTGTCACCCTGTTCAGGCAACTGAGCTACGCGGAGACGCCCGTGTCGGGGTGGCTGAACGTGCTGATCTTCCTGGTCTTCTCGGTGCTGTTCGGCTGGCTCTACAAGTCCAGCCCGGCCGGCTACAGGCTGCACGCCCGCACCAGGCCGGCCTGAGGAACGCGGCGCCTAGCCGGCGCGGATCGGCGCTTCCGGGAAGCGCGGTTCCTCGACCGGCGCGTTGACCGGGTCCGGAACGTCGTCCGGCACCGGCGGACGCGGGTCCGGTGTCGGCTTCGGATCATGGACGTCCGGTTCCGGGGTACTGTGGGCATGCACGGGGGATGAGCCGTGCAGCTTGTTGTCTTGAGCAAGCATGGTCATGGTCAGCCTCTCGGAAGGTGGTGACAGGGGTTCAGGCATGCCGCGCCAGGCGGCATGCCCGGCGCGGTCAGCGCTGCGCCTTCTGCTTGGCGCCGCCGCCGGCGCCCTCACCCTTGCCGGCCTTCTGGCGCGACATGTGGTCATGGCTGCTCTTCTCGGTCTTGCCGGCGCGCTGCTTGGCCAGGTCTTCTTCGGACATGTTGTCCGACTGCTTGTTGGTCTGGTTGGCGCCCGATTTCGATTGGCTCATTGCACTCCTCCTTGTTGACGTGGTTAGCTTGGATGCAGCCTAGCATGGATGCCGAGGCCGGGTTTTCAATCGTGCGCTATAGTGGCTGCCCAACGATTTCCTGACCAACGATGAATCTCCGTCCCCTCCTGCTGGCCGCCCTGCTCGCGGCCGGCATGCACAAGGCCTGCGCCGCCACGCCCATGACACTGGCCGACTACCTGGCGCTGAACGGGCCGGACCCGAGCGCGCGCCTGGCCTACGGCGCGGCGCCCTCGCAGTATGCGGAACTGTTCCTGCCCGCCGGCAGCGGCCCCTTCCCGGTGGCCGTGCTGGTGCATGGCGGCTGCTGGACCAGCAAGTTCGGCGGCATCACCCAGCTGCGCAACATGGCGGGCGCGCTGGCGGCGCGCGGCATCGCGGTCTGGAACGTCGAATACCGGCGCAGCGATGAAGCGGGCGGCGGCTATCCCGGCACCTACGAGGACATGCATGCGGCGCTCGCGCTGCTGGCCGCGCAGGCCGGGCGCTACCCGCTCGACCTGCAGCGCCTGGTCGCCGTCGGCCACTCGGCCGGCGGCCAGCTGGTGCAGTGGATGGCGGGACGCGGGCGCATCACGAGCGGCCCGCTGTACCGTGCCAGTCCCTTGAAGGTGCCGGCGGTGGTCAGCCTGGGCGGCCTGGCCGACCTGCGCAACGAAGCGGCCCTGATCAAGTCCAGCTGCGGACGCGACACGGTCGAGCTGGCGGGCTCGCCGGGCCCGGGCCGGCCGGACGTGTTCGTGGATACGAATGCGGCGGAACTGATGCCGAACGGCAGCCGCACCTGGCTCGTCACCGGCGAGCTGGACACCATCTCGCCGCCGCGCGTGGCGCAAGACTACGCGGCGCGGGCGCGCAAGGCGGGCGACGCCGCCGAGGTCGTGATCCTGCCGGGCGCCAGCCATTACGACGAGGTGGCGGCGACATCGCCCGCCTGGCCGCAGGTCCTGGCCGTGATCGAGCGCGCCCTGGGCCGTCCTTAACGTTCCCAGGCGATGCGGCGCGCCAGCGGCAGCGCGAGTTCGAGATCGCCGCGGGCAGCCGCCACGCAGGGAAGCAGATAGCCTTCGCGCTTCTCGTCGAAGGACAAGCCCGGCCACTCGATCAGGTGGACGGCGGCGCCGCTGCGCACGCGGCAGATGCAAGTGCGGCAGGTGCCGTTGCGGCAGGAGCTGGGCAGCGCGATGCCGGCTGCCTCGGCCGCCTGGAGGATGCTGCTGTCCTCATCCGCCTCGAAAGCGATGCCGCTGGGGTGCAGCACGATGGTATGGCTGGTCATGGCCGGAATTGTAGCGCGGCTGCTTGAGTTCGTTCTCGCACAGACCCGGGCGGGGCGCGGGCCTACTCTGAGGTTTCCAAAAGCAAGCATTGCAGGAAACCAAAATGATCAAATCGCACGCCCTTTCCGTTCTCGCTGCCGCCCTGCTGGGCGCCCTTCCCCTTGCCCAGGCCCAACAGGCCGTACTGGCATCCACTCCTGTTCCCGCACCCGCGCCGGCGCAACAGCAACTGGCCGGGCCAGCCTCCACCCAGGCCGCCGCCCCCGTCCGCCGCGCCGCTGCCAAGAAGGCCGAATTCGAACGCAACCTGCGTGCCCAGGTCCTGCTCGACCGCGCCAACCTGTCGCCCGGCGAGATCGATGGCGCCTACGGCTCCAATATGCGCCAGGCCCTGAGCACCTTCCAGACCTCGCGCAAGCTGCCGGTGACGGGCAAGCTGGATAGCGCCACCTGGAATGCCCTGAATGCCGACAGCAGCCCGCACCTGGTCACCTATACCCTGGTCGAGGCCGACGTCGCCGGCCCCTTCCGCCCGGTACCGGAAGACATGATGGACAAGGCCAAGCTGCCCGAGCTCGGCTACGCCAATGTCCTCGAGGGCCTGGGCGAGAAATTCCACGCCAAGCCCGACATGCTGGCGCGCCTGAACCCCGGCAAGGACTTCGGCCGCGCCGGCGAGCAGATCCTGGTGCCGAACGTGCATGGCAAGCAGCCGCTGCCGAAGGCGGCCAGGATCGTGGTCAAGGAAGGACCCAAGGTGCTGCAGCTGCTCGACGCCGGCGGCGCCCTGCTCGCCCAGTACCCGGTGTCGACCGGCAGCGCCAACGATCCGCTCCCGATCGGCACCTGGAAGGTCAACAGCGTGCACGCCAACCCGACCTACCACTACAACCCGAAGCTGTTCTGGGACGCCGAGCCGGGCGACAAGAAGGCCAAGGTCCCGCCGGGCCCGAACAATCCGGTCGGCGTGGTCTGGATCGACCTGTCCAAGGAACACTACGGCATCCACGGCACCCCGGTGCCCGGCCACGTCGGCAAGACCGAATCGCATGGCTGTATCCGCCTGACCAACTGGAGCGCCGCCGAAGTGGCGGGCGCGGTCGGCGCCGGCGTCGAGGTGGTACTGGAAAGCTGAACCCCGCAATCCCCAAAGGAGGATGACATGAGATGGCTGATGACCTTCCTGCTCGGCGCCCTGGTCGGCGCCGGCGGCCTGTTCGTACTGTTGCGCGCCGTACCCGACGACCCGGCGCCGGTCGTGGCGGCGGCGCCGCCGCCCCCGCCCGCACCGGCCGCGCCGGCCGATCCCCAGCCATCCGGATCATCCATGGTGCAGACCGACCTCAGCGAGGCGGACCTGCCGCTGCGCCCACCGTATAGCGCGGCGCAGCCGACCCGGGCGCAGTCGCCGGCCGACGCGGTGGCAGGCGCGGTGCAAGGCAAGCTGCTGGTGCCGGTACAGGGCATCAAGGCCGCCGGCCTGAGCGACACCTACGACCAGCCGCGCGGCAACCAGCGCCACCACGAAGCCCTCGACATCATGGCGCCCAAAGGCACGCCGGTGCTGGCCGCCGCAGACGGCAAGGTGGCCAAGCTGTTCACCAGCAAGCCGGGCGGCACCACCCTGTACCAGTTCGATCCGAGCGAGAAGTACGCTTATTACTACGCGCACCTGGACCGCTACGCCGACGGCATCAAGGAAGGCATGGAGATCAAGCGCGGCGACGTGCTGGGCTATGTCGGCGTGAGCGGCAATTCCGACCCGAACGCGCCGCACCTGCACTTCGCCGTGTTCGAGCTCACGCCCGAGAAGCAGTGGTGGAAAGGGACGCCGCTGAATCCCTTCCCGCTGATGGCGGACGGCCAAACCGTCGCGGCTCAGTAAGGCGTCGCGACGGCCCCCGCTTCATCGACATCGGCACCGACGTTGATCGCGGCATAGGCGCGCTGCACGGCGATCGCTTCACGGCCGGCCTTGCCGTACAGCTCCTCCGCCGCCTCGATCATCTTGGCGCGCGCGTCGGTGTAGTTGGTCGACGAGGTGAACTTGGTGGTATTCGCGTGGAACCAGATGCGGAAGGCCTTGTCCGTGCCGATGCCCGTCATGGCCTTGGGCTGCTTGACCAGGTACTTGCTGTAGTAGTCGCCCGCGCTGTCGTCCTTCGAGCCGCGCGCCAGGAAGTAGAACATGCGGTTGTTCGGACCGCTGCTGTAATGGACGTCGAGGCGGCGCAGCGAGGTGCTCCAGGCGTCCGGGCTGCTGCCGTCCTTGCTCGGACGATACATCCAGCGCAGCGGCGTGGCATTCTTGCTGATCTCGGTGCCCAGCTGCCAGTCGTTGCCCTCCTCCGGGAATTTGTCGCCCTTGCCGCCGGCGCGCGCATAGGCTTCCACCACTTCACCGGCAATGTCCGAACTCGATTCGTTCAGGCCTCCCGACTCTCCCGAGTAGATCAGGTCCGAGGTAGAGGCGGTGATGCCATGCCCCATCTCATGGCCGATCACGTCGATCGAGCCCAGGCTGGTGAAATAGCTGCCGTCGCCGATGAACATGCACTTGCAGGTATCGCTGTAGTAGGCGTTGTCGTAGCCCCGATTCACATGCACGGCGATGGTGGTCGAGGTGTCGCGGCCGTCCAGCGAGAGCCAGCCCAGCACGTTCTTGTGGGCGTCGTAGGTGTTCATCAGGCCCCACATCGCGTTGACGGCCGCGGTCTGGCCGTTCACGCCGGTGGTGCTGCCGCCTTCGACGAACTGCTTGCCGTCGCCCCAGGTGTTGGTGGCGTTGGTATAGACCTTGCCGGCGCTGCTGCCGTTGTTGGCATTGGTGATCGCCATGGCGCCGAAGCTGCCGCCCTTGCCGCGCTCGGGGTCGAGCATCCGGTAGACGCCGTCGCTGAGGGTGGTGCTGATCGGGACATCGCCGTTGTACTGGCTCTTGCCCACGCCGGTCACGGTCTGCAGCATGTTCCACTGGTCGAGCACGGCGGCGTCGCGCGCGCTGACGACGGTGTCGAAGTAGACCGGCTGCTCGCCCACCCGCATCCGGGTACGCACCAGCCAGGCCAGTTCGTAGCGCTCGACCACGTCCTGCACGTCGAGGGCATTCAGGTCCGCTTCTTCCTTGGCGCCGGCGCCGACCACGCGCTGCATGCGCATGACCGGGTAGATCAGCAGCTCGGCGGCCGGCTTCGTCACGTGCACCGCATTCTGCCCCAGGCTCGGCGCCAGCGAGGCCAGCGCAGCCGCGATCGCCGTCCTGCCGTTGACCTGCGGCTGGACGCTGAAGCTCGCGGTCAGGGCGCCGAGGCGGTTGGCGCTGCCCGTACCCAGGTGCAGGCGGCGCTCCGAGGCGGATTCGGACAGGACCTTGGCCGACTTGTCGAGCACCACCACCGATTCCGAACCGAATACGCGCAAGCCCTTCCAGGTATGGGCGGCGCGCAGGATCTGGGTGCCGTTGACGCCCGGGTGCTGGGCCGTGATCCGGTAGTGGTGGTCCCTATCGAGTCCCTTGGCCTGGCCTTGTCCGGCCAGCTGGGCCAGCACCGAGGCCTTGGCCTGGGAGCTCAGCGTCGCCGGCGCGCTCATGGTCGGCGCCGCATGGAGGGGCCGGGACAGCGGCAGGAGCAGCAAGGCGGCGCCGAGCAGCGCTGCCGGGAAGGTGGTGTGCTTCGTCATCTCGTCTCCGTCCGTGGAAACGCGGCCCCAGGATGGGCCGCCCACCGGACAGTGTGGACGAGCTCAGCAGAAAAGGTTTGCTTGAACGCAACGCTTATGCAGGCGGGTGACCGGCGCGCCCGCCTGCATACGGCTTAGAAGCTGCGGTTCCAGCTGAACGCCAGGGTACGGCCGCGGCCGGCGTAGGTAGCGTTGGCGTCGACGGCGGAGGCCGACTGCGAGTAGTAGCCGACGTACTGCTTGTCGAACATGTTCTCCAGGCTCAGGCCGAAGCGGCCGTAGCCGGTGTCCCAGGTGGCGGCGGCATCGACCAGGGTGTAGCCCTTGAAGTGCTCTTCCAGGTTGCTGGTGCCGACGCGGCGGCCGATGTTGATGTCGCGGTCGCGCAGGTGGGTGGCCTGCAGGCGCAGCTGGGCCTGCGGGCGCAGCTTCCAGTTGGCGCCCAGCACGGACTTGTCCGGGCCCTGCGAACGGGCGCCGAGGTCGAGGTCCATCGGCGCGCCCTGGGTGGCGGCGGTCTTGCCGTCGGTGGTGGCCCAGGTGCCGAACAGGCTGAGGTCTTTCGTCGGACGCCACTCGACGTTCGCTTCCCAACCCTTGACCGTGGTCGGCACGCGCTCGACCAGGCCGATGCCGGCCGAGGTGATGCGGATCACGCTGCCCAGCTTGGAGCGCGAATCGTAGCGCGACAGGCCGAACTGGCCACGGCTGCCGCGCCAGTTGATGCCGATCTCGTTGTTGCGGGTGAGGATGGGCTGCAGGCTGATCAGGTTTGAGACGGATTGGTTCGGCACGGCCACGCCGCGCAGCACCAGGCCGGCATCCGGCAGGCCGAAGCCTTCCGAACTGCCCACGAAGGCCGACCAGCCCGGGGCGAAGCGCGGGTCGAGCCGCCAAACCGCACCGATGTTCTTCACCGCTTTCGTAAACTCGGCGGAACCACCCTCCACCCGGCGGCTGCCGTAGGCGGCCAGGGTGGTATAGGTGTCCACCTCCAGTTTGGCGTCTTCGTAGCGCACGCCGCCGCGCACGGTCACCGGGCCGAACTCGTATTCGAGCTGGGTGAAGGGTGCAAGCGAACGGAATTTCAGTTCCGGCACCCAGGTGCGGCCGGTCCCCGCCAGGCGCTGCTGGGGGTTGTCCTGCAGCCAGTCGACGCCGGCCGTCAGTTCCAGGCCGGCCACCAGCAGGTCCGGGCGGACCCAGGTCATGCGCGAGCCGCGCTTGTCGGTCACGACCTGCGACTGGTCGTACAGGGTCCCGACCGGGGCGATGTTGCGGTCCTGGAAGGTGGAAGTGTTGGTGGCGCCATACAGGGCCGAGAACTCGTGACCGAACAGCTGCGCGGTCAGATAGCCCCCCGCCAGGTCGTTGTGGCGGTAGTCGATGCTGGCGCTGCGCACCTTGTTGCGTGGCGGCATACCGATCGGGGTGCCGGGGACCGAGCTGGTCGGCAGGCCCTGGGCCACGTTGCCGGGCACGCTGCGGTAGTCGCCGTCGCCGGCCAGGTCGAAGCGGTTCAGGGTCAGCTGCAGGCGCTGGGCGCCGAAGGACTTGCCGATCTTGAGGAACAGGTCGTTTCCATGCGAGTCCATGGTATCGCCCTGCACGGCGTCGACGCCCAGGCGGCGGCCGCTGCCGTCGTAGCCCATGCCGCGGCGCTGCACGCTGGCGAAGGCCAGCATGTCGAAGTCGCCCGATTTGTGGGCGACCGTCAGGCCGGTCTTCCAGTCCAGGCTGTCGGACTCGAACTGGCTGGCGAAGCGGGTGTTGACCGTGTAGGCGGTGCCCTCGGCGCGCGGGGTCTTGGTGATGTAGTTGATGATGCCGCCGGTCGCGCCCATGCCCTGCATGGCCGAGGCGCCGTTGATGACTTCGATGCGCTCGATGATGGCACTGTCGGCGAAGTAACCCTCGCGCATGCCGGCGCGCAGCGGGTTCGATTGCGGGATGCCGTCGAACAGGATCAGCGGCTGGCGCCCACGCAGCGATTCTCCGGTGGAGGTCATCTTCTGGCGGCTCGGCGCATAGCCAGGCACATAGGTTGCCAGCGCCTGCGATGGATCATCGGCGATCAGGTATTGGGTCGCCAGTTCCTGCTGGGTGATCACCGAGACCGCACCCGGAATCTTGTCGACCGCCTTGGCGGTGCGGGTGGCGGTGACGACCACCGAGGCGAGCTCGTCTTCCTGCGCCTGGGTCGGCGCTGGTTCTTGTGCGGCTGCATGGGACATGGCCATCAGCATGCAGGCGGCGGCAACGGCGGCGCTCAGTGGCTTGACTGTGTTCTTGTTATTCATGGAACAAATACGCTTTCTGTGCAGGAATCGCGAAATGATAACTATTATCATGTAAGGACGCAAGATCAGAATCATTCTCATTTCGGTTATCATTCAAGGCATGAAACCGCTCATCCGCACCGTTCACCTCTGGGCCGGCCTGATTTTCGGCACCATCCTGGTCCTGCAAGGCCTGACCGGCACTGTCATCGGCTGGCGTCACGAACTCGACGCCTGGCTCAATCCGGGACTATTGCAGGTGGCGCCGCCGCCGGGGACCGTTGCCGGCACCGAGGCACGCCCCTCCCCGGCCCAAGTGGCGACGGTTGCCGCACGCCTGGCGGGCGACCCCGCCTACGGACGGCCCGACACCCTGTTCCTGCCGGAAGTGCATGGGGACGTGTACGTGGCCTGGTATCGCCCGGAAAAGCCGGCGTCGAGCTGGTCGCAAGGGGTGACGCGCCAGGTCATGGTCGATCCGGCCAACCTGGCGGTGCTGGGCGAACGCAACTGGGGTGAGGCCGGCCTGTCGCGGCCGCTCCTGATGCCGACCCTGTTCCACCTGCACCGCTACCTGATGGCCGGTGAGGCGGGCAAGCTGGTGATCGCGGTGCAGGGCGTGGCCCTGTTGCTGCTGGCCCTGACCGGCATCGTGGTCTGGTGGCCGACGATGACCCTGTCGGCGTTCCGGCATGCGATCACGGTGCGCCGCGGCAGTAACTGGCCAAAATTCAACTTCCAGCTACACCGTGCGGCCGGCTTCTACACGGCGCCGGTCCTGCTGGTGCTGGCCTTCTCGGGGGTGTACTTCAATGCGCCGGACTGGGTGACGCCGGCGGTCCGCGCGGTGGCACCGCTCAGCAAGAACGACAAGGCGGTAAACGCGAGCCCGCAAGACGCGCCGCGCATCGATGCGGGCGCGGCGATGGCCGCGGCGCAGGCGCGCTATCCCGAGGGCCGGGTCTCGCGCATCGGCATTCCGGGGAAACCGGAGCAGCCCTACGAAGTGCGGGTGCGCCAGCCGGGCGAGCTGCGCCATGGCGCGGGCGCCACCCGCGTGAGCGTGGACGCCGGCAGCGGCGTGGTGCTGCGGGCCATCGATCCGCTGACGGCACGCGGCGGGGACTGGTTCGTCAGCACCCTGTACCCGCTCCATACCGGCGAAGCCTTCGGCACCTTGGGGCGCGTCGTGATCAGCGTCGCAGGGCTGACGCCGCTGCTGTTCTTCATCACCGGGCTGGTGGTCTGGATCAAGTTCCGCCGCAAGCCGGCCAAGCGCACGGCGCCAAAGGCACAGCCCAGGACGGCGCCCGCCCGGACAACCGAACAGGCGAGCGCGCGCCGGGCCTAGCGGCGGTAATAGCGCTTGCCGTAGCGGTCGCCGTCGTAGCGGATTTCCTCGCGGCCGCGCCGCTTCATCAGGTAGACCGCCGTGCCGACCACGGCGGCGGTGATCACCGCCTTCTTCGCCAGCCCTGCCGGGTTGTGCTTCATCTCGGCCTTGATCCCCATCTCGCCCAGCACGTTCGGGATCTTCCCGTGTGCGAGGTCATCGGCGATGCCTTCGACCATGTTGACGCGGTCGGCCAGCAGCAGAAGCAGCCAGTGGCGGATGTCGTTCTCGCTCGACTTGAAGGCCAGGCGCCGGATCATGCCCGACAGGCCCGAGGGCGGCTGCACGGTGCCGAACACCTGGGTGATGCCCGGGCGCTCGCTCGACACCAGGATCTCGACCTTTTCCTGCTGCTGGGGCGGGTCGCCGTCGGGCTGGTTGATAAAGCGCGGCGGCGTGCGTTCCATCGGCACGCCCGGACGGTCCTTGCGGTCGAGGTCGGCGCCCCAGCCATTGATGTGCTGCAGCTCCTGGCGCGAGGGACGGCGCGGTGCGATGTGGCCCTGCCCCGGATGCTGCTGCAGGTGGCCATGGTCGTGGCCATGGTGCTTGTGTTCGGTGATATCGCTGCGTGGTTCCATGGTCGCTCCTTAATGCATTGCGCTGGCCGAGACCGCCTTCACCTGGTTGGCGTTCGGCGGGATCAGAATGGTCTTGATGCAGTTGTCGAGCTTGCCCGAGAAGATGTGATAGGCGTCCGACACTTCTTCCAGCGGCACCCGGTGGGTGATGATCTCCTTCGGGTTCAGGCGTCCCGCGCGGATGTGCTCGATCAGGCGCGGCAGGTGGCGCTTGACGCTGGCCTGGTTCATGCGCAGGGTCAGGCCCTTGTTCAGCGCATTGCCGATCGGAACGAAGTTGAAGGTCGGCCCGTATACGCCGACGATCGACACGTTGCCGCCCTTGCGCACCGAGTTGATGCACCAGTGCAGCGCCGTGGCCGAGCCGGCCTGCATCATCGTGTAGCGCCCGGTGAGCGACTGCATGGCATTGCCCGAGGCTTCGCAGCCGACCGCATCGATACAGACGTCGGCGCCCATCCAGTCGGTCATCTTCTTGATGTGCTCGGCCATGTCGCGCACTTCCTTGAAGTTGACCACCTCGCACTGGGCGTAGCGCTTGACGAACTCGAGCCGGTATTCGATGTGGTCGACCACGATCACGCGGCCGGCGCCCATCAGCCAGGCCGACTTGGCGGCGAAGATGCCGACCGGGCCGGCGCCGAACACGACAACCGTGTCGCCTTCCTTGATGTCGCCCATTTCGGCGGCCTGGTAGCCGGTCGGCACCGCATCGGTGAGCAGCACGGCGTCGTCGTCGTGGATGTCGTCGGGAATCACCATCGGGCCGACGTCGGCCATCGGCACGCGCACCAGCTCGGCCTGGCCGCCATCGTAGCCGCCCGCCGTGTGCGAATAGCCGTAGATGGAACCGACGGCCGTGGATTCCGCATTCATGTTGTGGCAATTGCCGTACAGTTCGCGGTCGCAGAAGAAGCAGGAACCGCAGAACACGTTGAAGGGCACCAGCACCTTGTCGCCGACCCTCAGGTGCTGGACACCGGAGCCGACCTCTTCCACCACGCCGATGAACTCGTGGCCGAAGGTGTGGCCGACGCGGGTGTCGGGCACCAGGCCATGGTACAGGTGCAGGTCCGAACCGCAGATGCAGGAGCGGGTGACGCGCACGATGGCGTCGCCTGGGTGCTCGATGACGGGGTCGGGCTTGTGATCGGCGCGGACGCGGTAGGGCCCGCGGTAGTTCATTGCCAGCATAACTCCTCCTCGATGATGTCATGACAGATACACGGAGCCCGCCATCTCGGCGGGCTTGTGAAAACACGTTATGGCAAAACACCCAAGATTGCGATACGCGCACGGAAACGAACGGGGCGATTCGATGGGTTGGACGGCCCATTGGCCGCCCGACGGGAATTTGTCCTACACAGGACTAAAGCTGGCGCGCTTCGAAGGTATTGCACTGTTCCACGCTGCCGCTCTCCAGGCCGCGCTTGAACCAGCGCACGCGCTGGGCCGAGCTGCCGTGGGTAAACGAATCCGGCACCACCGTGCCCTGCGACTGGCGCTGCAGGGCATCGTCGCCGATCGCGGTGGCCGCGGCCATCGCCGCTTCGACGTCGCCCGGCTCGATGACCTGCTTGCGCTGGTTGGCCCAGATGCCGGCGAAGCAGTCGGCCTGCAGCTCTAGCCGCACCGACAGGGCATTGCCTTCCTTCTCGGACACGCCGCGCTGGGCATTGTGGACCTGGTCGGAGAGGCCCATCAGGTTCTGGACGTGGTGTCCCACCTCGTGCGCAATGACATAGGCCTGGGCGAATTCGCCGGCCACCTGGAAGCGCTGTTCCATCAGGCGGAAGAAGCCCAGGTCGATGTAGACCTGGCGGTCGGCCGGGCAGTAGAACGGGCCGGTGGCGCTGCGCCCGGTGCCGCAGGCGGTGGGCGTGGCGTCTTCGAACAGCACCAGCCGGGCCGGCTGGTATTGCGCGCCCTGGGCCGCGAACAGCGTGGCCCAGGCATCCTCGGTCGAACCCAGGGTCGCGCGCACGAACTGGGTTTGCGGATCGTTGGCCGGCTCCGCGCGCGGCGCCTGCTGCACCGGCACCGGCCCGCCGCCACCGCCCAGCAGGGCGAGGATGGTGCCGGGATCGACGCCGAAGATGGCGCCGCCCACCAGGGCGATCACCAGGGTGCCGATGCCGACGGTGCGTCCGCCCAGGCCCCCGAAGCCGCCTCCTCCACCCCCGCGGCGGTCCTCCACGTTATCGCTCTGGCGTTCGCCTTCCCATTTCATGGCCTGTCTCCTCGTTGTCTAGCGTGCTGGATGGCGCTTCAGATTGCCCGTATCGGCGCGCTCGCGCGCATCCTTGCTGCGGAATTCTTCTTCCAGCGTCCCCAGCCCGCTCTTGATTTCATCGTGCAGGGCACGCTCATGGCGCTCGCGCGCGACTTCGCGTTCTACCCGGCCCCTGGCTCCCTCGATGCCGTCCCTGTTTGCCATTGCTTTCTCCTGTTTGGACCGACTGGATGACCGCCGTGCGAACGAGTATGGCGACGCGCCCCGATCCACACTGTACGCATGCTCACATAGTGGCGGAAATTTCCTGAAGCCATCACCGGCAACAAGGTTAGCTGGCGCACAGCGCCGCCGCGCCGGACGTGCGACGCTGTGCCCATGACCAGCCCCCACGCCAACGCCCTGCTCGCCGTCGGCCGCTACCTGCGCGCGCACGGCTACCGTTTCATTACGGTGACCCCGTCCACCCACCGCCGCATCAACCGTCGTCCCGGCAACGAGCGCGCCATCGACCTGCGCGGCATCTTCGGCTGGAGCCGGCCGTTCGCGCCCGAGGACGTGGCGCCGGAACTGCTGTCGCTGATGCGCGAGGCCGGCATCGTGGAGCCCGACGGCAGCCTGCTGCGCGCGACCCTGCGCGCCTCGACGCTGGGGGAACTGCTGGTGTTCCACTCGGCCTACCCGACCGAGGATGAGGATTCGGTGTTCTTCGGGCCCGATACCTACCGCTTCGTGGGCACGATGGGACGCGCCTTTCCCTGGCTCGGCTCGGGGCCGACGCGGGCCGTGGACATCGGCTGCGGCGGCGGCGCCGGCGCACTGGCGATCGCACGCCAGTTCCCGCACGCCGAAGTGACCGGCGCCGACATCAATACACGCGCGCTGGCGCTGACGGTGGTGAACGCGCAGCTGGCGGGGCTGCCCAACCTGCGCGCCTGCCACAGCGACCTGTTCGACGGCCTGGAGGGCGATTTCGACCTGATCGTGTCGAACCCGCCCTATGTGCTCGACCCGAGCGAACTGCCCTACCGCCACGGCGGCGGCATGCGCGGCGCCGAACTGTCGGTGCGGATCGTCAGGGAGAGTCTGGGGCGGCTGCGCCGCGGCGGCAACCTGATGCTCTACACGGGCGTGGCGATCGCCGGCGCCCTCGATGAATTCCTGGAAGCGGTCCGCCCCGAGCTGGAAGCGCAATGCGACCACTGGAGCTACGAAGAGCTGGACCCGGACATCTTCAGCGGCCAGCTGGGCGAACCGGGCTACGAGGACGCCGAGCGGATTGCGGCGGTGTGGCTGCACGCGATCAAGCGCTGATGCACCTGTCGGTCAGCACGGGAACGACCTCGTCGAGGCGAGCGACCTCCCAGCTGGGCAGCGCCTCGCTGTCGTTCGCCAGGCGGCCCGGATTGAACCAGCAGCTGTCGATGCCGAAGCGGTTGGCGCCGAGGATGTCCGCATCCAGGCGGTCGCCGACGATGACGGTCTCCTGTTTCGAAAAGCTGCGCGCCATCCTGGCGGTGTACTCGAAGAAGCGGCTGTCCGGCTTGGCGTGGCCGCAGGCTTCCGAGGTCGCGACAAAAGCGATGTACCCGCCCAGCCCGGAACTGGCGATGCGGCGGTGTTGGATGTGGTGCACGCCGTTGGTGATGATGCCGACTTCGCCGATGGCGGACAAGCTCTCGCACAGCTGCTGGGCGCCCTCGACCAGCACCACGGTCTCGGACAGCGAGTCGAGGTAAATGCTGCTGGCCCTGGCCGGATCGAGATCGAGGCCGCTGGCAGCGAAGGTCTGGCGGAAGCGCTCGACCTTCAGCAGGTCTTTCGACACCATGCCCGTTTCGAAAGCGCGCCACAGCGCCAGGTTGATCGCCTGGTATTGCTGGAACAGGCTTTCGAGCTCGCCCCCGAGGCCGAGTTCGCGCATCGTGCGCACGAAGGAAAGCCGTTCGGAGGCCTTGAAGTCGAGGAGCGTGTTGTCCAGGTCGAAGAGGAATAATCTGTGTTTCACCAGTCGACTATACCACGCCCGCTACAGGTACTTCAGCCAGGCGAGGTCGCGCCGCCTTGCCTTCAGCCGGGCGAAGGCCTGCACCGCCGGGAACAGGACGAGGCACAGCAACGCCGTCAGCGCCCACACCGGCCACACGGCATCGAAGCGCGCCGCGGCGGGGTCGATGGCGGCCACGATGAGGACCAGCAGCTTGAGCGCATACAGGTGCAGGATGTAGAAGAACATCGGCGCCGCGCCCAGCACGGCGAGCTTGCCCACCATGGAGCCGTGACGGCGCTCGAGCAGCAGGAGCAGCAGCAGGCCCAGTCCGAGCGTCAGTGCCGTGAACAGCAGGGACGGCGGATACTTGGTGACGTTGAAGAAGCTCATCACCGTCTCGGCGGCCGAGGCGCCCGCATGCCAGGGCCGGTCGCCGTAGATGTTCAAGGCCCGCAGCAGCAGGAAGCCGCCCAGCCCTGCCACGGCCCAGCCGAGCAGCCGGCGATGGCGGCGCTGCGGCGCGAAGCCTGCGCCGAACCACGGCCCACAGGCATAGCCCAGGCAGATGATGCCGATCCAGGGCAGCACCGGATAGGAGGTGCGCAGGCGCAGGGACTCGCCGATTTCCAGCCAGCCGCGGTCGTGCAGGATCGCCCAGATCGCATGCAGCGGATGGCCGGCTGCGAACTGCAGCGGGTCGAGCAGGTTGTGGCCGGCGACGATCGCCAGGCCGAGCGCCGCCAGCGCCGCGCGCGGCAGGCGCACCAACGCCGCCAGTGCGATCATCGACAGGCCGATGGCCCAGATCACCTGCAGGTAGATCACCTGCGCCGGAAAGCTCGCGGTCCAGGCGAAGTTGATGACGGTGAGTTCCAGCGCGACCAGGAACAGGCCGCGCTTGAACAGGAAGCCTGCGGCGGCCGCGGCGCCATCCTGCTGGCGGGCGCCGTACAGGAAGGCCGACAGGCCGGCCAGGAACACGAATACCGGCGCGCACAGGTGGGCGACCAGTCGCGAGATGAACAGCGGGCCGGAGGTCGTGGCGACGTCCATCGGATCGGACACCTGCAGGTGCAACAGGAAGGTCTCGCGCACGTGGTCGGCCAGCATGAAGACCATCACCAGGCCGCGCAGCGCGTCGATGCCGATGATCCGCTTGCGGGTGCCCGGATTCATGTCGTTCGTCATGGACTCAGAGCTTTACATTGAAAGACAGGTAGGCCGCCCGCCCCGCTCCCGGCGAGAACATCGGCTGGGCGCTGGCGGCGGGCCAGAAGAAGTTGTCGAACCAGGCATATTCATGGCGGCGGTCGGCCAGGTTCTTGAGCTGCAGGTCGAGGCTCATACGCTCGGACAGCTGGTAGCGCAGGTTCGCGTCGAACAGGACGAAGCCGCCGAACTTGCCCTGGACGTTCGCGTTGTCGATGAAATAGCTGCCCTGCGCCCGCCCCTGCAGTCCGACGCGCCAGCGCTCGTAGACCCGGACGTCCAGGCTGGCGTTGCTGATGTGGCGCGGCGTGGAGAACACTTCCCGGCCCGCCAGCGACAGCCCCTCGGCGCTGAAGGCGCTCACCACTTCGGCCTTCTGCAGCGAGTGCGAGAGCGACAGGTCGACCCGGTCGCCGATACGCGCCGAGGCCTGGAAGTCGAGGCCCTGGCGGCGCGTCTCGCCCAGGCCCACTGTGGTGCCGGTGGCGGGCATGTTCGCCACCTCGCCGGTCGCATCCTGGCGCCAGGCCGCGACGCGCAGGTCGGCGCCGGGGATGGGCCTGAACTTGATGCCGAGCTCCTTGCCGGTATTGATCGAGGGCGCGAAGGCGGCCTGGCCCGGCACCAGGTAGGCCGGCGCGCCGGAGCCGGTCAGGATCTGGAAGGTCCGGCCCCAGTTGGCGTACAGGCTCAGGTCCGGCGCCGGGCTGTAGACCATGCTCAGCTTGGGCTGCCTGATCCAGCCGTAGTCCTGCAGCCGCGCCCGCAGTCCGTTCGCCTTGTTCAGGAAGCCGCCGCTGAATTTGTCCAGCCGCAGGCCCGGGATGATCTTGAGCGCATCGACCGGCTTGATAATCGCCTGCAGGTAGGCGCCGCTGTTGTCGAGCGTGTAGCTGTCGTCGTTCTGGGCCGTGGCCGGCGTCGCGAAGCTGGTCGGCAGCGCGAAGCTGTAGCGCAGTCGCCGGTACTGGTTGTCCTGGTGCTCCGCGTTGACGCCGCCCTCGAGCACTAGCGCGGCGCCGGCGCGCCAGGTCAGCGTGCTCATGACACCGCGCTGGCTCTCGCCCCAGATGCGGCGCTGGCGCGGCGCCGTGCCGGCCGGATTGCTGGTGAAGGTCACGCGGCGGTCGTCGGCATAGCGGTTGAAGTACAGCTTGCTGGCCAGGTGGGCGTCTGGTGAAATCTGCCAGTCCAGGTGGGCGCTCGCATGCCGCATGTCGCGCTCGCTCACGTCCTTGGCGTTCTTGGCCGGCGAGTGGCGCCGGTCGGCCGCCAGTTCCGCCGCCGTGAGGAAGCCCGGCTCCTCGGCATCGTGGCGGTAGCTGCGCAGCACCAGGCCGGCCTTGAGCGCCTTGTCGGCCGAGCCGAGGAACCACTTGGCGGCGGCCGTGTGTTTGTCGGAATCGCTGTGGGCGCGGTAGCCGGTCGATTCCTGTTTGGCCAGGAAGTAGTTCTGGGCCAGGCCATCGGCCTCGCGCCCCAGTGCCAGCTGGGCTTCGCGGGTGCCGAAGCTGCCCAGGGTGAGGCGGCCGTCCGTGTAGTTGCCGCCCTGGCGCGTGCCGAAGTTGATGTTGCCGCCGATGTTGTGCAGGCCGTAGCGCGGGTCGTTGGTGCCGCGCACCACCTCGATGTAGTCCACCTCGAGCGGGAAAATCATGTCGATGAAGCGCTGGTTGCCGCTGTTGACGTTGCTGGGAATGCCGTCGATCAGGACCTTGATGCCGTTGATATAGCCTTCGCCGTTGAAGGCGCGGAAGGTGGCCTTGCCGGATTCCGCACCCATGCGGGTTTCGGTCAGCTGGATGCCGGGGAGCTGGCCCAGCAGCTCCCAGCTGTTGGCGACGTTCTTGTCCTCGACCTTGTCGGCGCCGAGCACGTCGACCGAGCTCATGACGCTGTTCGACAGCAGCGGGCCGCCGCGCTGGGCGCTCACCCGCACTTCGCCGATCACCATCACAGGGTCGTCGGCGAATGCGGCCTGGCTGAACAGGGACAAGGGCGCCAGCAGCAGCGCTAGTGGCAAGGACGGGAGCGCGCGCTTCATGGACCGGAAACCTTTTAGGATGGCAAGAGACCTTGATGATACTGCATTCTCATTATCGTTTCAACCCTGACTTTCGGAATCCGCGACACGTGCTAAGCTGGATTGAATGGCGGCCCCGCCCGCGAACGCCCGGCCGGGAACGCTGTCCAAGTCCGTGTCCGGTCCAGCCTGCGGCCGGCGTCGATTCAGGGAGGCGAACGTGTCACGCCACCAGCTCGCTGCGGCATCGGCCATACCGGCCTCGTCCCTGGTCGCGCTGCTGCTCGCCCTCGTTTGCCTATTCCCTCCGGCATCCGCTACCGCCTCCAGGCCGGCAGCGGTCGGCCTGCTGACGATCGACGGCGCCATCGGCCCGGCCAGTGCCGACCACGTCGTGCGCGGCATCGCGCGTTCGGCCTCGCTCGGACACGGCCTGCTGGTCCTGCGCATGGACACGCCCGGCGGCCTCGACACCTCGATGCGCACCGTGATCAAGGCGATCCTGGCCTCGCCGGTGCCGGTCGCCACCTACGTCGCCCCCAGCGGTGCGCGCGCCGCCAGCGCCGGCACCTATGTCCTGTACGCGAGCCACATCGCGGCCATGGCGCCGGGCACCAACGTCGGTGCCGCGACGCCGGTCGAGATCGGCCTGGCGCCGCCGCAGCCGCCGCCGACGGACAAGGAAAAGGCCGGTAAGGACGCCCCCGATACCGCCCGTCCGGATGCCGCATCGCCCATGAAAGCCAAGGCACTCAACGATGCCGCCGCCTACCTGCGCGCCCTGGCCCAGCTGCGCGGCCGCAATGCCGACTGGGCCGAACGGGCCGTGCGCGAATCCGTCAGCCTGAGCGCCGAGGATGCCTTGCGCCTGCAGGTGATCGACGTGCTGGCACCCAGCGTCCCCGCCCTGCTGGATCAGCTCCACGGCCGCACGGTCACGCTGGCGGGCCAGCCGCGCCGGCTGCAGACCAAGGGCGCGCTGGTGGTCGAGTTCGCGCCCGACTGGCGCAACAATGCGCTGGCGGCGATCGCCAACCCCAGCGTCGCCCTGCTCCTGATGACGGTCGGGATGTACGGCCTGATCTTCGAATTCATGAACCCGGGCGCGGTGGCGCCCGGCGTGATCGGCGCCATCTGCCTGCTGCTGGGACTGTACGCGCTGCAGCTGCTGCCGGTGAACTACGCCGGCCTGGCCCTGATCGTGCTCGGCCTGGCCTTCATGGCCGCCGAAGCCTTCCTGCCCAGCTTCGGCATCCTCGGTCTGGGCGGGATCGCCGCCTTCGTGGCGGGCGCCCTGATGCTGATCGATACCGAGCTGCCCGGCTTCGGCATTCCGCCCGGCCTGGTCGGCACGCTCGCCGTCGCCAGCGCCCTGCTGCTGTTCGGCACCGCACGCCTGGCCCTCAAGACCCGCCGCCGCCCCGTGACCAGCGGCGCGGCAGGAATGATCGGGGCCCTGTGCACCGTCGAGGAGCTCGGCAAACTGGGCGTCCACGAAGCATGGGTGAGGGTCGAGGGCGAGCTGTGGCAGGCCATCAGCAGCGCGCCGCTGCACGTGGCCCAGACCGTGCGCATCGTCGGCCGCAGCGGCTTGCGGCTCGAAGTAGTCCCTGCCGACAACAATTAGGAGAACGCGATGATCTCGGGTATCGGTATCGGCCTCGGCGGCCTCTTGTTCCTGGTGCTGGCGCTGCTGGTCGCGGCGATCCGGATCCTGCGCGAGTACGAACGCGGCGTGGTGTTCCAGCTCGGCCGTTTCTGGGGTGTGAAGGGACCGGGTTTGATCATCCTCATCCCGGTGCTGCAGCAGATGGTGCGGGTCGACCTGCGCACCATCGTGCTCGACGTGCCGACCCAGGACGTGATCTCGCGCGACAACGTCTCGGTCAAGGTCAATGCCGTCATTTACTTTCGCGTGGTCGACCCCGAACGCGCCATCATCCAGGTCGTGAACTTCATGGAAGCCACCAGCCAGCTGGCCCAGACCACCCTGCGCTCCGTGCTCGGCAAGCATGAACTCGACGAGATGCTGGCCGAACGCGAGCGCCTGAACGTCGACATTCGCGAGGTGCTGGACGCCCAGACCGATGCCTGGGGCATCAAGGTCGCCAACGTCGAGATCAAGCACGTCGACCTGGACGAATCGATGATCCGCGCCATCGCCCGCCAGGCCGAAGCGGAGCGCGAGCGGCGCGCGAAAGTCATCCACGCCGAGGGCGAGCTGCAGGCTTCCGAGAAACTGCAGCAGGCCGCGCGGGTACTGTCGCAGCAATCGGGCGCGATGCAGCTGCGCTACCTGCAGACCCTCAACGCGATCGCGGGCGACAAGTCCTCCACCATCGTCTTTCCGCTGCCGATCGACGTGCTGGCGGGCCTCGATGCGCGCCTGCGCAAGGACGCGGGCTGAGCCGCCCTGGTCCGCTCAACATCCTGAGTGTTCAGAGCGAATGCTTGACCCTCAGCATGAAACGGCGGGAAATGACATACTAGTCAATACGCCAGTATGTCATTACGAAAGAGCCCAGTGAGAGACTTCAACGTAACGCTGAACCATCCGTCGCGCGTGCCGCTCGCGGCCGAGCTCCACTCGCGGCCCTTCATGCGCATCGACGCCCCCGAGGCCATCACCCACCTGGCGGTCTGCCACGGCGGCGAGGCCGGCCCGCCGGGCCAGCATTCCCAGCACCGCCTGCTGGGTGAACTGTGCGGGCATTTCGGCGTCGCGGCGCCGGGTCCGGGCAGCAACCACTTCTTCCACGACTTCGGCAGCTTCCGGCTGAAGTGGGAATGCCATACCGAGTTCGCCACCTATACCGTGGCCGCGCCGCTGCCGCCCGACATGGCGCTGCACGAGGCCTTTGCCCACGTGCCGCTGTCCTTCCTCCCGGCGGCCTGGCTGGCGCGGCTGGAAGGCAGCCTGATGGCGGCGGCCCACGTGGCCCTGGTCAAA
Source organism: Telluria sp. ZB4P36 (assembly GCF_059685865.1). Classification (NCBI taxonomy): domain Bacteria; kingdom Pseudomonadati; phylum Pseudomonadota; class Betaproteobacteria; order Burkholderiales; family Oxalobacteraceae; genus Telluria; species Telluria sp. ZB4P36. Next base: position 41,540 of record NZ_JCASIE010000019.1, on the reverse strand, counting down.
GGCGATGTCGACGCTTCCCGCCTCCCCTCGGTCTTCGAACGCAACCAGTTGGCCGGCTCCTCGGTCATGCAGGGCGCCGAGCTATGGACCGATTTCGCGATCCAGTCCGACGGTTTCAGCCGCTTCGTGATCCGCGACCTCGGCATGCGCCACCTGCAGGGCGGACGCCTGGTGCAGCGGGTGCTCGAGATCGAAACCTACCGCATGATGGCCCTGCTCGGCCTGCCCGCCGCGCGCACCGTCGCCACGGAACTCGACCACCTCGAAGCCGAGCTGTCTTCGCTGGCCAGCGCCATGGTCGCCACCGACATGGCCCCTGCCGAGAAGGGCGCGGAAGGCGAGCAGCGCCTGCTCGACCAGATCACGCGCCTGGCCGCGCGCCGCGAGAAGCTGGTGCTCGACAACGGCTACCGCTTCTCGGCCTCGAAAGCCTATTTCGGGATCGTCAAGGCGCGCATCGAGGAACTGCGCGAAGTGCGCATCGAAGGTACGCCCACGGTGGAAGAATTCATGGAAAGGCGCCTGGCGCCGGCGATGCATACCTGCGACGCGGTCAGTGCGCGCCAGGACGCGCTGGGACGCCGCATCGCCGACAGCAACGACCTGCTGCGCACCCGCGTCGGCATCGTGCAGGAGCTGCAGAACCGCCGCATCCTGGAATCGATGAACGCGCGCGCCGCCCAGCAGCTGCGCCTGCAGCTCGCGGTCGAGGGCCTGTCGGTGGCTGCAATCTCCTATTACCTGGTGGGCCTGCTCGGCTACGCGGGCAAGGCGGCCAAGGCGGCCGGGCTGCCGATCAATCCGGACCTGGCGCTCGGGATCCTGGTGCCGGTGGTCGCCGGCGCGGTCTGGCTGGCGCAGCGAAGGGTGCATCACCGGATCGGGCGGCGCGGCCACTAGATGACGACAATCGGCATCGACCTGGCAAGAACGTGTTTCAGGTCCACCGAGTTGATGCGCACGGCAAAGCAATGCTCATGAGGCAGCTAAAACGTGCAGAAATGACTGCCTTTTTCTCCAATCTGGCGCCATACCCGACCCGCGTTTGGCCGCAGCTACCCAATTGGCCAGCGTCCCTTTTGGAATGCTGACACGTGCTCCGTCCGAAACTGTCCGGCTCTTTGTGTCCGGACATCTACCGGACACAGAGCGTACGAAGCCGACACCTGCAAAATCAGGCACTTATATCTTGGCACGCTTTATGCAGAGTTCTCCGGAAAAATTCCCTTTATCCATAAAAACTCATTCGTCCTGTGAACATACCTACATCGAGATATTTGGCCTTCGTTAGGCCGTTGGGCGTGATGCTCTTCGTCGCGGCCCTATCCTCCACTGATGGGTTTGCCGCCGACGGCCCCAACTTGTCAGGTATGGAAATACAGGCTGCCATCCATGCTCGTGCAACAGAGTCTATGCGCCTCGCCGCCATCGAGGCAAAAATGCGCCAACGCGACTGGAACGCCAAAGCCGGGCCCCTGGCGATCGTGGTCGGCGTGCTCGATGCGTCGGGCCCCCGATTCTACAAACTCGGATTGGCTGACCGGGAAACCGGCCGGCTGGCGGACGAACATACAATCTTCGAGATCGCGTCGGTCACGAAGCTGTTTACCTCGTTGATCCTGGCCGACATGGTGGTCAAGGGAGAGGTCGCGATCGACGACCCCGTACAAAAGTATGTACCGGGCGTCACGGTTCCCGTATTCGATGGCCACCCGATCACCTTGGCCGATTTGTCGATGCACCGCTCGGGACTGCCGCGCGATTCCGCCGACAAGACGGAGAACTACGACAGTGTCGCAAGGCGTGGATTTTCGACCGAGCAGCTGTACCGCGCCGTGGCCGAATCCCGGCTCACTCGTGCACCAGGCAAGGTCGAGTACTCCAATCTTGGCGTCAGCCTGCTTGGTTGGGCGTTGGCCGAACGAGCCGGCACGGATTTTCCCTCACTGGTACGGGCGCGCGTCTTTAGCCCGCTGGGCATGACGGACAGCGGCTTCGGGGCCGATGCCTCCCTGCGCGCACGTCGGGCCGTCGGATATGGCGACGAACTGAAGCCGACTCCCGATTTCACGAGCATGCCAGGCTACTATCCCGGCGGTGGTATTCAGTCGAGCGCAAGCGATATGTTGCGGTTCCTGGCCGCGATGATGGGGACCACATCCAGCGCGCTGCAGCCGGCTGTGCTCTATATGCGGAAACCGTTTCCAGATAAAAAACCCGACAATACCCTCGCATGGGGGCGGATGTTCTCCAGGACGTCCGTCATCTGGAACCACAGTGGCCGGAGCCTCGGCTTCAGCAGCTTCCTCGGGTTCGACGCAAACAGCGGCGTTGGCTGCGTCGTGTTGACCAATTCGCGCATGGTGGATGTCGACGACCTGGGCTTCAGGATCATCAATCGGATTCATCCGCTGAGGCAGAAGGTGCCGCCAGTCGAATTCGTGGCCACTATCGAGGCCGATGGCTATCGCCAGTTGGAAGCGACCTACCGCGCTTTTCGGCACCGGGGTCCCAGTTTCTCCCTCGGCGAGGGCGCGGTGAATCTTTGGGGCTATGAATTGCTCGGACAAGGACGCAGCCGCGAGGCGATCGAAGTGTTCAAGTTGAATACGACGATCTTTCCGAAATCGGCCAACGCCCATGACAGCCTCGGCGAGGCTTACGAGAAAGCGGGGATGCCGGCACTTGCGATTGCCAGCTACCGCAAGGTCCTGGAACGCGACAAGAACTCTACAAATGCCCTGGCAAGGCTTCATGCGCTCAAGGCAGACGCGGATGGCCTGGCTCAACCTTGAGCATAGCAATGCGACGGTGGGAACGGCGGCGTAGCTTCGGCAGGATGCGCCAGATCTAACGCGGACGGTCAGGTTGCAACCTGATTGCAGTTATTTCGACAGCAGTAAAACCAGAGCTTGGCCGTCTGCTTCGGGTCGGCTGCTGCCGGTCCCGACAGGTGGCAGTTGGCCAGGAACGGACCGCCGCCAATGCTCATCCGGAGTTGCCGTGACAGCTATCTCCTGTCACCATCCACTACCGCTTGCGCAACCACCACTTGGAGTTTACCTTGACTGCAGACATCCCAGCTTTGATCGGACGACTCGGTCGGGCAGCGCAGGGAACGGCGAAATGAACCCGTTCGATCGCAGGCGCTTTCTCCATTTGGCCGGGGTGGCGGGCTCCGCTTCCATTACCGGCACGGGCACCGGCTTCGCCCAAACGGCGTCGGAAAACATCCGGCACCAGGTGCTGGAAGCCGATCCAAAGGTCCCGGCACCCGTCCAAACCATCCGCTTTGCCGTCATCGGACTGGATCACGCTCACATCATGAGCATGACTGCGGCGGTCCTGCGGGGCGGCGGGCAACTCGTCTCCGTCCTGTCGACAAATCAGGAGGGGCTGAAGAATAAGCAGCTCGCCGAGTTCCGCGCGCGGTTCGGCGACGTGTCCGAAGCAGCCAGCGAGGATGCCGTCCTGCAAGACCGTTCTATCCAGCTCGTGCTAGGGGCACCGGTTCCCGACCAGCGCGCCCCCTTGGGCATCCGCGTGATGAAAGCCGAGAAGGATTTTTTGAGCGACAAACCCGCCGTTACCAGCCTTGCCCAACTTGCGGCAGTACGCAGGACTATTCGTGCGACCAAGCGCAAGTTCGCGATCATGTATTCCGAACGGCTGGAAGTGCCGGCAGCCGTGAAAGCAGGAGAGCTCGTGCAAGCCGGCGCCATCGGCAAGGTCATTCAAACTGTGAATCTGGCGCCGCACCGCCTGAGGGCATCTTCGCGGCCAGCCTGGTTTTTTGATCGAAAGCGCTACGGCGGCATCCTGACGGACATCGGCTCGCACCAGGCCGACCAGTTCCTGTTCTATACCGGCTCGACCAAGGCAAGCGTGGTGGCTTCCCAGACCGCCAACCTCGCCCATCCGGCATACCCGAATTTCGAAGACTTTGGCGACATGCTGCTGACCGGCAATGGCGGCACCGGCTATGTGCGTGTGGACTGGTTTACGCCCGATGGCTTGGCGAGCTGGGGTGACGGCCGTCTGTTCATCCTCGGCACCGAAGGTTATATCGAACTGCGCAAATACATCGATCCGTTGGGGCGACAGGGCACCAACCATTTGCTGATCGTCGATCGAAAGGAAGCGCGCTACCTGGATTGCAGCAAGCTCGACCTGCCGTTCGGGCGCGAGTTCGTAGCGGACATCGTCAACCGGACCGAGACGGCACAAAATCAGGAACAGGCCTTGCTGGCGGCCGAAATGGTCTTGAAGGCGCAGAAGAATGCGACGCGGCCCTTAGCGGCCTGATACTTGCGACCGGCCACACCCGGCCAGTCCAAGACGGCAGAACCAGCGGTACGCCAGGTTCATGCTCATTTCTTCGCACAGTCGCCATTCTGAACGGATGCCGTAACGGGAGCCGACGATCAGCATCCTGGGTCTTGAATATATCTTTGGCCAATGGAGACTCTCTCGGCGAGGCCCACACATGTGCACTTGTCAAAACAAGGGCATGCGTGGCCTTTAGTGAGGTTTTTATTTATCTTTCCCCATGTGTTGGGCAAGGTCCAGGACAGCGTGACAATTCAAGCATATTCAGCTTGCAACGCCCTCTAGAATAAAAAAGATAAAAAGGAGAGGCAGCCCATGAAAACCATCACCGATCCTCGGGGCTTTGAATTGGCGGGAGGTAAAGCAAAACTTGTCGTCGCACTGGTATTGCTGTCTTTGGTGCTGACTGGCGCGTTTGCGTTCAGGCAGCCCGATGAAGTCGTGCTCGACGGCGCCATGCGCACGCAGGCAATCGATAGCCTGGTGATGGAACTGAACCAGCATTACGTGTTTCCCGACACTGCAAAACAGATCGAAACCTTGCTGCGCAAGCGGCAGCAGGATGGCAAGTACGATGCGATAAGCAATGGCATGCGATTTGCCTCGCAGCTCACGGCCGATATGGCTTCCGTCGCCCACGATAAGCATATGAAGGTGAGGTTCAGCCCCAGGTTCCTGCGCCCCGACCGCGATCCGGACAGCATGACAAGTGCGCCGCCGAGCGGCAAATCCGGCATCGACAAGGTCGGACGCCTGACTCCTGCCATCGGCTATCTGCGCCTATCGGCATTCCCTCCCCCCTCCCTCGTTGCGGAAAAGTATGTCTCCGTGATGAACACCTTATCCGATACCGACGCGCTCGTCATCGACGTGCGCGACCACCGTGGCGGCTCCCCCCAATCGGTGGCTCTCTTGATCAGCTATTTCGTCGACCAACGCACCCGCCTGAACGACATCTGGTCGCGCGATTCCGGCCAGACGCAGCAGTTCTGGACTGAAGACAGACTCGACGGCAAACGCTATGGCGGCAAGAAGCCAATCATGATCCTGGCCGGCCCCCGCACCGGGTCGGCCGGCGAAGATTTCACTTATACGATGCAGGCGCTGAAACGCGCCACCGTCATCGGCGAGCCGACCTGGGGCGGCGCCCATCCGGTCGCCTCGTATCGCCTCAGCGGTCACTTTTATGCCGATATCCCGAACAGCCGCAGCATTAGCCCGATTACCCACACGAACTGGGAAGGCACGGGCGTCAAGCCAGATATCGCGGCGCCACAGGCCGATGCGCTCGCGGTGGCCAAGGACCTGCTGCAGCGAAAGCGCGATGCCATTTAATTATTGAAGGATGCCTTCTCATAAATGACGCCCTGACGATTTCCGTGCCTCGCCTGCACACGGATCGCCCTACGCTTCGGGAATGTCGTATCGAAGACTTCGAATTATTTCCAGATCATTTGTCGGATGCTGAAAGATCAGCCCATTTGCGCTCGGCAGACAGGTCCGCTGGGTGGCTGCGTGGGAGCTTTCTTCAGCGATCTAGAAGAAGCGTAGCCGAGCCAAAGCAAGGTCCGCTTCCGGGCGAAAGCTGCTGTTATACCTGCCAGCAGCTTTTGGCCAGGAGCGCTTCGTGAGCGAATCATTCAATGGCCTGCGCGCTGCTCGCTGCAGGAGCGCCTCTGTCGGCGTTACGTTGACTCGTCGTCAGCATCAGCCAGTCCCACTCAAAATCTTCTGGATAGCATTTAATACTGCTATTAACTAGCAATGATTGTGCTATCCTAAAATCACTTCACTGCCTCATTGACGAAGTAAGCGTTTCCGATTTACCCAAGCAACATCGACCTGCGCGACACAGTCAGAGGAAAAAAATGAATAAGAAATGGATTGTCATACCGTGTTTGCTGGTGCTAACCATGACCAGCGCAGTTGCCGCACCGCCCTCGCCGCAGCCTCCTGGTGAAGAAAAAAGACCCGAATCGACCTTGGTGGCCGATCGCGCGACGCAGTCGGAGGTGATCGACACGCTGGTAAGAAAATTGAATGACCACTATATTTTTCCCGACAAGGCCAGGCGAATCGAAACCGCGCTGCGCCAGCGCCAGCGGGAAGGCAAGTACGACGCCATGTCGGACGGCAAGCAGTTTGCAATTCAGCTCACGGACGACATGCGTGCGGTTGTCCGTGACCTGCATATGTCGGTATTTTTCAGCCCCAGGCCGGTCCCGGCCGACGATGCAGCCGGACCGCCACCCGCGTCGCAAGCGGAATGGGAGCAGCGCGTCCCCGCCGACAAGCGCCAGGTCATGCGCCAGATGGCAAACCGCAGCGTGGAACAGGTCGAACACCTGACGCCCAGGATCGGATACCTGAAGGTGTCCGGCTTCCCGCCGTCTTTCCTTATGGCCGAACGCTACGCCGCGGCGATGAACGAACTCGCCGATACCGACGGCCTCATCGTGGACCTGCGCAACAACGGCGGCGGCGGACCGGACGCGGTCGCCTTACTGGTCAGCTATTTCGTCGACCAGCGCACGCGCCTCAACGACATCTGGGATCGCGATACCGGCATCTCCACGCAGTATTGGACGCAAGACAAGCTCGACGGCAAACGCTATGGCGGCAAGAAGCCGGTCATCATCCTGGCCGGCGCTGGAACGAAGTCTGCCGGGGAAGACTTCGCTTACACGATGCAGGCCATGAAACGCGCCACGGTGGTCGGGGAGCGGACCTGGGGCGGCGCCCACCCCGCGCGCCCTTATCGACTAAGCGAACATTTCCTTGCCGTGATACCCGGCCGGCGCACGATCAGTCCGATTACCCAGACCAACTGGGAGGGCGTAGGCGTCATGCCGGACGTCGCGGCAAAACCGGACGATGCGCTTGCGGTGGCCAGGGACCTTCTGCAGCGCCGGCTTCAGGGCAGCAGCCCTCTCGCCGCCGCGGGACAGTGATGCCGGGGACGCACCTCCCCGCGCCAGGCGGTGCGTCCAGCGCAGGTCGAGCGAAGCGGCCTCACTTCGCCAGCAGGTGCGGCCCGATATCGCGCACCGACTGCACCCCGGTCAGGACCATGTTGGTGCGCAGGTCCTTTTCCATGATCGCCAGCAGGCGCTCGACCCCTGCCTGGCCCTGGGTGGCCAGCGCGTACACGAAGGCACGCCCGATCAGCACGCCGTCCGCGCCCAGCGCCAGCATGCGGAACACGTCGGTCCCGGTGCGCACGCCGCCGTCGGCGAAGATGGTCATCTTGCCCTTCACCTCGGCGGCAATCGCCGGCAGCGCGCTGGCCGAGGACGGCGCCCCGTCCAGCTGGCGCCCGCCGTGGTTCGAGACCACGATGCCGTCGGCGCCGAAGGCCAGCGCGTCGCGCGCGTCTTCCGGGTCGAGGATGCCCTTGACGATGAACTTGCCCTTCCACTCGTCGCGGATCCATTGCAGGTCGGGCCAGGCGATGCCCGGGTCGAAGTTGGCGCCCAGCCAGCCGATGTAGTCGGCCAGGCCGGTGGCGCTGCCGCGGTAGGCCGAGATGTTCCCGAGGTCGTGCGGACGCCCGAATACCCCCACGTCCAGCGCCCAGCGCGGATGCAGCATCGCCTGCAGCACGCGCCGCAACGGCCCGTTCGGACCGCTCATGCCGCTGTGGGCGTCGCGGTAGCGCGCGCCCGGCACCGGCATGTCGACCGTGAACACCAGGTTCCTGGCGCCCAGCTCCCAGGCGCGCCGCATCACGTCGCGCATGAAGCCGCGGTCCTTCAGCACGTAGAGCTGGAACCAGATCGGATTCGCCGCCTGTGCCGCCACTTCGGCCAGCGGGCACACCGACACGGTGGACTGGATGAAGGGGATGTTGCGGTGGCAGGCAGCGCGCACGGCCTGCACCTCGCCGCGGCGCGCGTACATGCCGGTGAGGCCGACCGGCGCCAGCGCGATCGGCAGCCCGTAGTCCTGGCCGAACCAATCGACGCCGAGGTCGAGCTGCTCGGAACCGCGCAGCACGCGCTGGCGCAGCTTGACCGCCTGCAGGTCGTCGACGTTGCTGCGCAGGGTCTGCTCGGCGCCGGCGCCGCCATCGAGGTAATGGAACAGGAAGGGCGGCAGCCGGCGGCGTGCCGCTTCGCGAAAATCGGTGGCGGACGAAATGATCATGGACGGTGAATGCGAATCGAATCCGCACAGTGTATGCCGGGGTGCGCAGGGGCGTCCATCTTCATCTGCGCATTAATCAGCGTATTGAGCAGCGCGTTGATCAAGCGCTGAGCGAAAGCGGCGCTGTATTCACAGCCCCGTGCATTCGCTCAAGCGCCTGATTAAATGGCCCGCGAAACAAGCGGCCGGTTGACACTGCCGCTATGGCAAATGAATACTCGGATGAGCTATCCTCGACCAGAGACCCAACACACCATGGCATCCAACACCTGTATCGACACGCTGCAGCGCAGCATCGCCCTCGGCCTGCTGGCCCTCGCCTGCAGCGCCTGCACCACCACGGCGACGGGCACCCAGGCCGCGGGCCGGCAGCTCGAACGGCTCGACCGCGGCGTGGTCGCGATTCCCACCCAGGGCGGCAACTTCGTCAGCTGGCGCGCACTCGGCCAGGAAGACCCGGCCACCGCCTTCAACCTCTATCGCGACGGCAAACGCCTGAACGACCAGCCGCTCGCCGCCACCAGCTTCATGGACGCCGGCGCCGCCCTGGGCGCCGCCTACAACGTGCGGCCGGTACACGGCAATGCCGAAACCGGCGCGAACGGCAAACCGGTGGCCGCCTGGCCGCAATCCTTCCTGAGCATCCCCCTGCGCAAGCCGGCGGACGGGGTGACCCCGGACGGCGTGGCCTACAGCTATGTAGTGAACGACGGCTCGGCCGCCGACCTCGATGGCGACGGCCGCTACGAACTGCTGGTCAAGTGGCAGCCGACCAATGCGAAAGACAATTCGCAGGGCGGCTACACCGGCTCGACCTACATCGATGCCTACCGCCTCGACGGCAGCTTCATGTGGCGCATCGACCTGGGCCGGAACATCCGCGCCGGCGCCCACTACACCACCTTCCTCGCCTATGACTTCGACGGCGACGGCCGCGCCGAAGTGATGATGAAGACCGCCGACGGCAGCGTCGACGGCCAGGGCAAGGTCATCGGCGATGCCAGGGCCGACTACCGCAACGAGCGCGGCTTCATCCTGGCCGGACCGGAATTCCTGACCGTCTTCGACGGCCGCAGCGGCGCCGCCCTGGCCAGCACCGGCTATCTGCCGGCACGCGGCGGCGACGGCGCGGCATGGGGCGACAGCCGCGGCAACCGGGTCGACCGCTTCCTCGGCGGCGTCGCCTACCTCGACGGCCAGCACCCGAGCGCGGTCTTCGCACGCGGCTACTACACGCGCGCCGTGCTGGCGGCCTGGGACTGGCGCGACGGCAAACTGTCGCAGCGCTGGGTCTTCGACAGCGACGCGCCCGGCAATGACACCGCCGCCGGCCAGGGCGCGCACTGGATGGCGGTGGCCGACGCCGACGCCGACGGCCGCGACGACATCGTCTACGGCGCCGCCACCATCAAGAGCGACGGCAAGCTGATGTACAGCACGGGCCTGTGCCACGGCGACGCCCTGCACGTCGGCAAGCACGACCCGAACCGGCCCGGCCTGCAGGTCTTCATGGTGCACGAGTCGCCCAAGTGCTACCGCGGCAACGGCGCCGCGATGCGCGACGCCGCCACCGGCACGGTCCTGTGGGGCCTGCCCTCCACCGTCGACGTCGGCCGCGGCATCTGCATGGACATCGACCCGGCCCACCCCGGCAACGAATGCTGGGCCGCCCTCGGTGGCATCACCAACCCGGTCGGCGGCCTGGTGAACGCGCAAGGCGTCCAGATCTCGGCCACCCGTCCGCGCGCCTTCAACTTCGGCCTCTGGTGGGACGGCGACCTGCTGCGCGAATCGCTCGACGGCACCAAAATCGAGAAATGGAACCCGCAGGCCCAGCGCCTCGATCCCCTGCTCGACGCCGCCCCGCAGCGCGCGGCCTCGAACAACGGCACCAAGGCCAATCCGGTGCTGTCGGCCGACCTGTTCGGCGATTGGCGCGAAGAAGTGGTCTGGCGCAGCAACAACGATGACGCCCTGCTGGTGTTCAGCACCACGGCGCCGACCAGCCACCGCCTGCCGACCCTGATGCACGATACCCAGTACCGGGTGCAGGTGGCGGCCCAGAACGCCGGCTACAACCAGCCTCCGCACCCCAGCTTCTTCCTCGGCGAAGGCATGACGCCGCCGCCGTCGACCAACCAACCTTGAACGCGAACCAGACATGATCCTCCGCTTCTCCCTGACCTCGGCCGCCGCGACCCTGCTGGTCGCCGGCGCCGCCCATGCCGCCGAGCGCCTGACCGTCACCGTCACCCACTCGCTGGACATCGCCCGGCCCGCCGAGACCATCGCCATTCCCTGGGCCAAGGTCAACGAAGCCCTGCCGCAGGCCCTGAACCAGCAACTGGTGATCAAGGATGGCGCCGGGCGCGTCCTGCCCTACCAGGTGACCAATGTCGCGCCCACCGCCAAGGATCCGAAGTTCATCGGCGCCGCCTACGGCGAGCTGCTGTTCCAGCACGACTTCAAGCCGGGCGAGAAGCGCGCCAGCTTCACCATCGAAAAGGCCGGCGCCACGGTGCAGCCCTTCCCGGCCAAGACCTACGCCCGCTTCGTCCAGGAACGCCTGGACGACTTCGGCTGGGAGAACGACAAGCTGGCCCACCGCGCCTACGGCCCCGCCCTCGCCGCGCCGGCGCCCGCCGGCAGCGACAAGGAAGTGCTGGTCACGAGCGGCATGGACATCTGGTTCAAGCGGGTTCCCTACCCGGTCGTCGACCGCTGGTACAACATCGGCCACGACCACTACCACGTCGACCAGGGTGAGGGCATCGACATGTACAACGTCGGTACCACCCGCGGCGCCGGCGGCACCGGCATCTGGGACGGCAAGCAGCTGTTCGTTGGCGCCAACTACAAGACCTGGAAGATCCTGGCCAACGGCCCGGTGCGCACCGTGTTCGAGTTGAGCTACGACGGCTGGGACGCCGCCGGCACGAGGGTGTCGGAAGTCAAGCGCTTCACCGTGGACGCCGGCCGCTACTTCGACCGCATCGACAGCATCTTTACCTTCGCCGGCCCGGACAAGCTCACCGCCGCCGTCGGCCTGAACAAGCGCCCCAGCGACAAGGGCCAGGAAGTCAAGGTCGACTTCAGCGAGAACAAGAACGACGGCAGCCTGGTGCAATGGGTCACCCAGCGCAGCTTCGGCGACTTCGGCGTGGCCCTGATCGTGCCGACCGCCTCCGGCTTCGCCGCCGACGAACGCAACGGCCTGGTGACGGCGCCGGTCGTCTCCGGCCAGACCCTGCGCTACCACGTGGGCGCGGCCTGGACCCGCGGCAGTCCCTTCGCCACCCAGGACGACTGGAAACGCCACGTCGCCGAGGAAGCCGCGCGCCTGCGTGCGCCGGTGAGCGTCAGCCTGTCCACGGGACGCTGAGCGATGGCCCCGCTGTCCCGCCGCGCCTTCTTCAAGACCGGCGCGCTGGCCGCGGCGCTACCGCTCGGCATGCGCGCCGTTGCCGCCGAAGCGGCCGCACCGGCCTCCCCGACGGTGGCCGACCTGGCCTGGCTCGAACGCGCACCGGCGCTCATGACCGGCACCACCTTCGGCGTGCCCTGGCCGCGCGGCGCACTGCGCAAGGACCAGGACTTTGCCCTGCTGGGTGCCGGCGGCGGACTAGCCTGCCAGAGCTGGCCGATCGCCTACTGGCCGGACGGCTCGCTCAAGTGGACCGCGCATGCCCTGCCGGCCCAAGGGGCGCTACCGGAGCGCCTGCAAGTGCGCCCCGGGAAAGCGCGCCTGCCGGCCAAGGCGCTGGCGATCAGCGAAAGTCCGGACGCCATCGTGGTCGACACCGGCGTCATCGCCTGCACCGTGCCGCGCCAGGGCGGCGACATCATCCGCAGCATCCGCCGCGGCGGCCGCGAGATCGCGCGCGCCGGCAGGCTGGTCGCGCTGAGCGACAACCAGCCCGACGGCAGCGAAGGCGACACCCGCCGCACCGCCTATGAAAGCCAGCTCACCCGGGTCACGCTGGAGCAGCGCGGTCCGGTGCGCAGCGTGCTCAAGCTCGAAGGCATGCACCGTGCATCCGGCGGCAAGCGCTCCTGGCTGCCCTTCACCGTGCGCCTGTATTTCTATGCCGGCGCCGAATCGGTGCGCATCATGCATACCTTCGTCTTCGACGGCGACGAGCAGCAGGATTTCGTGCGCGGGATCGGCCTGCGCTTCGAGGTGCCGCTGGCGGACGAGCCCCACAACCGCCACGTCCGTTTCGCGGGCGAAGCCGGCGGCCTGTGGGCCGAAGGCGTACGCAACCTTACCGGTCTGCGCCGCGACCCCGGCGAAGCCGTGCGCAAGGCCCAGCTGGCAGGCCTGGCGACGCCGGAAATCGCCGAGAGGGTGCGCAAGAACCTCGAATTCGTCCCGGCCTGGGGCGACTACAGCCTGTCGCAGCTGTCCGCCGACAGCTTCCGCATCCGCAAGCGCACCAAGTCCGGCCACGGCTGGATCGACGCGGCCTGGGGCCGGCGCGCGCCCGGCCTCGGCTACATCGGCGGTGCCAGTGGCGGCGTGGCCTTCGGCCTGCGCGACTTCTGGCAGCGCCACCCGACCCAGCTCGACATCCGCAACGCCCACACGGATGCGGCCCAGGTCACGCTCTGGATGTGGTCGCCCGACGCACCGGCCATGGACCTGCGCTTCTACCACGACGGCATGGGCATGGACACCCACGCCGAAGAGCTGCAGGCCCTCGACATCACCTATGAGGACTACGAAAAAGGCTTCGGCACCCCGGTCGGCGTCGCCCGCAGCAGCGAACTGACCCTGTGGGCACTGGACGCCACGCCGGCGCGCGAGCGCCTGGTGCAGATGGCGGCCGCCGTGCAAACGCCGCCGCAGGTGGTGGCCGCGCCCGCCCACATCCTCGCCACCCGCGTGTTCGGCAATATGTGGTCCCTGCCCGACCGCTCGACACCGGCGAAAGCGCAGCTGGAAGACCGGCTGGACGCCCACTTCGCCTTCTACCGCGACGAGGTCGAACAGCGCCGCTGGTACGGCTTCTGGGACCATGGCGACGTGCGCCACACCTATGACACCGACCGCCACGAGTGGCGCTACGACGTCGGCGGCTATGCCTGGGCCAACTCGGAACTCTCGCCCGACCTGTGGCTATGGTATTCCTTCCTGCGCAGCGGCCGCGCCGACATCTTCCGCATGGGCGAAGCCATGGTGCGCCACACTAGCGACGTCGACACCTACCACCTGGGCCGCTTCGCGGGACTGGGCACGCGCCACAACGTCCAGCACTGGGGCTGCAGTGCCAAGCAGGTGCGCATCAGCACCGCCGTCTACCGCCGCATGTATTACTTCCTGACGGCGGACGAACGCATCGGCGACGTGATGCGCGAAACCCTCGATGCCGACCAGCGACTGGAAGCGGTCGACCCGGTGCGCAAGCTGCCCAACCAGCCGCCCAAGGGCCGCTTCCCGGTGCGCGCCAGCTTCGGCACCGACTGGGCCTCGCTGGTCGCCAACTGGCTGACCGAATGGGAGCGCAGCGGCAGCGCCAAGTACCGCGACCGGATCCTCACCGGCATGCGCGACATCGCCGCCATGCCGCACGGCTTCTTCAACGCAGAGCGCATGGGCTACGAGCTGGAGACCGGGCGCCTGCACAACATGATCGGCGACGACGTCAAGGCCTCGCACCTGAACGCGGTATTTGGCGCCATCGAGATCTTCGACGAGCTGATCAACCTCACCGGCGACAAGGACTTCGAGAAGGCCTGGATCGAGTACTGCGAGCTGTACAACGCGCCGGCCGAGGAACAGCGCCGCCGCCTGGGCAAGACGCATGGCGGCACCGACGCGCTCTACCTGGGCAACTCGCGCATGACGGCCTACGCGGCCTGGAAGCGCAAGGATCCGGCACTGGCGCGCCGGGCGTGGTTGGAGTTCAGCGGCGGCAAGCGGCCCTATCCTGCCTTCGTACCCACGCGGGTCGCCGGTGCGGTCGTGCTCAACCCGGTGAACGAAGTGCCGTGGGTGACCACCAACGATACCGCCCAGTGGGGCCTGGCCGCGATCCAGAACCTGGCCCTGATCGGCGATGCCCTGCCGGCGTCCTGAACCCCAAACGACAAAGCACATGACACCATCATTCAAGCGCACCCTGTCCGCCCTCGCCGCCGCCAGCCTGCTGGCGGGCTGCGCCACCCAGCCGCCGGCCGGCCCGGCCCTCCGGTTCGCCTTCGGCGGCGCGGCGCCTGCCGGCTACACGCCGGTGGCCCTGGATGCCACCTATGACGCCGCCCGCGGCTTCGGCTTCGAGCCAGGCAGTGCCCGCGGCAGCTATTTTTCGGTCGACCTCCCGGAGGGTAACTACCGCGTGACGGTCACCCTGGGCGACGACACGCAGCCGGCCGTCACCACCATCAAGTCCGAACTGCGCCGCCTGATGCTCGAGAACGTGAAGACCACGCCCGGCCAGAAGCTCGAGCGCAGCTTCATCGTCAACGTGCGCACCCCGCAGATCGCGCCGGTGGACGGGGTCCCTGCCGGCGAAGTCGCCCTCAAGGCGCCGCGCGAGACGGTCACGGAAGCCTGGAACTGGGACAAGCGCCTGACCCTGGAATTCAACGGCGCGCGCCCGGCGGTACGGAGCATCGAGATCGTCCCGGTACGGGTGCCGACCCTGTTCCTGCTCGGCGACTCCACCGTCAGCGACCAGCCGGGTGAGCCCTACAACAGCTGGGGACAGATGCTGCCGCGCTTTTTCAAGCCCGAGGTCGCCGTCGCCAACCATGCGCAGTCCGGCGAGACCTACCGCGATTCGCTGCAGCGCCGCCGGATCGACAAGATCCTGAGCCAGATGAAACCGGGCGATACCCTCCTGATGCAGTTCGGGCACAACGACCAGAAGCAGATCAAGGACGGCAAAGGGGGCCCCTTCACCACCTACAAGGCCGAGATCAAGACCCACGTCGAGAAAGTGCGTGCGCGCGGCGGCCTGCCCGTCATCGTCTCGTCGATGGAACGGCGCCGCTTCGACGAGGCCGGGAAGATGGTGCTCACCCTGACGGACTACGCCGAAGCGGCGCGCCAGTCGGCCAAGGAACTGGGCGTGCCCTTCATCGACCTGCATGCGATGAGCCAGACCATGCACGCGGCGCTCGGCGTCGAAGGCTCCAAGGCTGCCTTCGCCCTGCCCGCCCCGGACCGCCTCGACAACACCCACCACAACCCCTACGGCAGCTATGTGATGGCCAAGGCCATCGTGCTGGGCATGCGCAATGCCCAGCTGCCGGTGGCCCGCCACGTGGTCGACGATTTCGCGTTCGACCCGGCCCGCCCCGACCCGGTTGCGAGCTTTGCGGTGCCGCCGAGCCCGGGCCGTACCCAGGAACGCCCGCTCGGCGACGACAGCAACCGCGTGGGAAGCGGGCGATGAAGCGCCGTGTCGCACTGGCGACGCTGGCGGGTGCGCTGCTCGCCGGCTGCGCGGGCCTGCCGCGCACCGAAGAACAGCAGGCTTACCTGTTCGCCTACTTCATCGGCAACGGCGCGGACGGCCTGCACCTGGCCGCCAGTAGCGACGGATATCAGTGGGACGCGCTGCGCGGCGGCGCCAGCTTCCTCACGCCCACCGTGGGCACCAAACTGATGCGCGACCCGAGCCTGGTGCGCGGACCGGACGCCCTGTACCACATGGTCTGGACCAGCGGCTGGAACGACAAGGGAATCGGCTACGCCTCCTCGCCCGACCTGATGAACTGGTCGCCCCAGCGCGATCTGCCGGTGATGGCGCACGAGCCGACCGCACTGAACGCCTGGGCGCCCGAGATCTTCCACGACGAGCTGCACGGGCATTACCTGATCCTGTGGTCGTCCACGATTCCGGGGCGCTTCCCCGAGACCGAGGGCAAGAGCGAGGAAAAATACAACCACCGCATCTACGCCACCACGACGAAGGACTTCGTCAGCTTCACGCCGACCCGCCTGTATTACGATCCGGGCTTTTCGGTGATCGACGCCACCCTGGCGCGGGCCTTCGGGCGCGACTGGCTGCTGGTGAAGGACGAGACCCGCTATCCGCCGAAGAAGCACCTGCGCGTTGCGCAGGCCTCCGGCTTCGAGGGGCCGTTCGGGACGCTCGGTGCGCCGGTCACGCCGTCCGGCCTGTGGAGCGAGGGTCCGAGCGTGCTGCAGGTGGGCGACGAGGTGATCGTGTACTACGATGCCTATACCGCTGGCCACTATGGGGCGATGCGCACGCGCGATATGGTGAACTGGGAAGATGTGACGGCGAAGCTGCGCTTCCCGGCCGCAGGTACCAAGCAGCGGGTGCGGCACGGTACCGCGTTTGCGGCGCCGGCAAGTCTTGTCAGCAAACTGCGCTGACCTGTGAGGTGGGCGGCAAGGCCGCCCACCGTGCAAACCCGCCTTAGCGGGTGCCCTGATACATCAGGCCGCTGTCATTCAGGCCGAACTTGTACTTCTTGTTCATCTCGATGATCTCCGCCCCGGCCAGCAAGGTCGGGCCGTAGCCGTGGGCCGCCTTCACGCTGGTCGGACGGTAGGCGTAGAAGGCCGGATCGAAGGCCATGCCGGTTCCCACGCAGATCCCTTCGATCTGGCCGTTGGCCGTCACCTTGCTGGCCACCGCATTCCACGCGAAGTTGGCCATCGGCCCGTACATCTGCGCGTCCACATAGCCGCGGTTGACGGCGCGCGCGATCGCGTAGGTGTAAATGGCGGTGGCCGAGGTTTCCTGGTAGGTGTCGTTGCGGTCGATCAGCTGGTGCCAGAAGCCGTCCTTGGTCTGGTATTTGCCCAGCCCCTTGATGTGGGCGCGCAGCTGTTCCAGCACGGGCTTGTAGCCCTTGTGGTCCTTCGGCAGCACTTCCAGCACCTCGACCATGGCCATCACCGCCCAGCCGTTGGCGCGCGCCCAGTGGAACTCCGGATGGTCGCGCAAGCCTTCGACGTAGCCGTGCATGTAGATGCCCAGGTCCTTGTTGAACATGCGCTTCGAGAACTGCAGCACCTGGCGCACCGCGTCGTCGTAGTGCTTGCGGTCGCCCGTGACCTTGCCCAGGTAGGCCATGGTCGGCACGCCCATGAACATGTCGTCCAGCCACAGGGTGTCCGGCAGCGGGCGCATCTTGCGGCCGCCCTTGCCGTCCGGGCCGCCGCGTGCCAGCGTGCCGTCCTTCAGGCGGTACTCGTGCTTGGTGACGAAGTCGCCGCAGATGCCGAGCATCTGGCTGTAGTCGACCTTCGAGCCGGCCACCTGGGCCTTCAGGAAGCTGTGGCACAGGGCGCCGGCGTCGTCCAGCGCATGCGGATTCAGGAAGCTCTTGATCGGCGCGAGCGCGTTGGCGGTGTCCGCCTTCACGACCGGCAGGTAGGTCTTGGTGAGCTGCGACAGCAGCGCATGGCGCTTCTGGGTGTAGTCGAGGTAGCGCTGGTCGCCGGTAGCCTGGCCGGCGGCCACCATGCCCTGGTAGGTGACGCCCCACTCGTAGCTGGTCAGGCGGAAGTCGCCCGGCTTGAGCACCGCGTCCGGATCGGCCTTGGTCAGGTCGGTGACCGGCGTGCCGTTGCTCTTGTGGATCAGCTCAGCCGGGGTGGTGCGGTCCAGGTAGGCGAACACGCGGTCCAGCACCGCCTTGACCTCGTTGGCTTCCATCGGCTGGTAACGGGTCGGGTACTTCACGTCCAGGGCGTGCAGCATGGCGTCGGCCGCGGCCGGGCCTTTTTCCTGGGCGGCGGGCGCTTCCTGCGCAAAGACGCTCATGGCGGGGAACAGGCTGGCGACGAGCAGGCCGATCAGCGCGCGGCGCGGCATGGGGGAATTCATGGGTGTCTCCTTTTATTTCAACTGGTGGATCGTAAGATTGTCGATGGTCTGGCGCGACCATGTGCTGCGGAATCCTGTGTAGCCCCGGGTGAAGGGCTGGGGGTCGCGATACGAAAAGACTTCGCGGCCGTCGATGCGCATGCGGGTGCAGCCGCGGTAGACCGCGATCTCGACCCGGTAGTCGCGGTTCGGCTGCAGCATCCAGGCCGGCTCCAGCCGCTCCCCGACCAGCACGCGCTGTCCGCCGCCGTAGCGGCGCAGGCGGGTGGTCGTATTGCCGTTGCCGCCGACGCCGGCATAGTACATGTCCAGGTCGTCGTAGTCCTCGAACTTGCCGGAGCGGGTGAACAGGCTGCTGCGCGCCGGATCTTGCGCCATCCAGAAATGGTTCAGGTCCGACAGGCGGTCGTTGCGGCCGCCGTCAAGTACCACGCGGCGGGTGTAGGCGATCAGGATGTCGCCCGACAGGGGCTTGTCGAGCCAGACGGTGGCGCCGGAGTCGACATCGATCACCAGGCGGCCGTCGCGGGTGCCGATGAAGTTGCCCGGCTTGCGTGCGTATTCGCTGACGTAGCCCATCAGCGGGCCGTCGAAATCGTCCTGGTGCAGCAGCGTCCCGCGCTCGCCCCAGTTGTCGCAGGCGGCTTGCGCACCACCAGCGCCAGCCAGCAGCGCCGCCGCGAGCAGTACAGGTTTCATCACTGGACGCCCGCCGCCTTGTCCGAGAAATAGGGACGCAGCGGATTGCCCGGCAGCGCCTTCAGGCCTGCGACCACGCGCTGGGCGTTGAACTCGGCGCCGGCGCCATTGGTGTGGGTGCGCGCGTCGGAGAAGAAGGTATCGACCTGTGGTGCGCCGATCGCGCGGTAGCCCTCGGTGACAAGCATGGTCAGGTCCATGAAATGGGCGCCGCCCGCCTCGGCGACCTGGCGGCCCCAGTCGGCGAAGTTGGCGAAGTCGCGCTCTCCCTGCCATTTGTCGCGGTGCGGGATCGGCGAAGCGATGACCACCGTCGCGCCCTTCGCTTTCGCGTCCGCCACGTAGCGCGCCATGTACCAGCCGAAGCTGTGCACCTGCTCCTTGCCGCCGTCCGGACGGGTGTCCTCGACCGTGTCCGGACCGATCCCCGGCTTTGATGCGCGGTTCTTGTTGGCCGGGTCGCCGATGCGGCCGCCGTCGTTGTGGCCGAACTGGATCACGACGGTGTCGCCGCGCTTGAGCTGCCCGAGCACGCGCTCCCAGCGGCCTTCGGTGAAGAAGGTGCGGCTGCTGCGCCCGCCGATGGCGGCATTGACCACATTGATCTTGCGGGTGTCGAAGTAGGGCGCGAGGCGCTCGCCCCAGCCGATGGCGCCGTTCTGGCCGCCGCTCTTGACGGTCGAGTCGCCGACCAGGAACAGGGTCGGCAGCTTCGGATCGAGCGGGGCTTCCTCGCGCACGGTGCGCGCATCGACTACCGGGCGCACGTCCTCCATCTCACCCTTCGGCTTCAGGAAGGAGGCCATGCGCGGGTCGCCCAGGGTCTTCAGGCCCGCCACCACGATCTGCGCGTTCAGCGCGGCGCCGGCCCAGTTGGTGTGGATGCGCTCATCGGGCACCGTCACCGGAAACATCTTCATCACGCCCTCGCGGCCCATTTCGTCATAGCGGCGCGCCGCCAGCTCGTTCAGGTCGATGAAGCCGGTTTTTTCCAGGCGCGCGACTTCGGCGGCCCAGCCGGCGTAGTCGCCCTTGTTGCGGCGCACTTTACCCACATCCGGGCCTTCCTCGTTCCAGGCCTTGCGCGGGATGAGGGAGACGACGACCGGCGTCGCGCCTTTCGCGCGGATATCGGCGATGTACTTGCGCAGGTAGCCGCCGTAGCTGTACACGGTCTCGCGCTTCCCGGTCAGGATGTTGTCGATCTCGGTGGCGTCGTCGCCAATGCCGCGGATGCTGCCGCGCGCCCGCTTGTCGTCGTTGACCGGGGAAGCGTCGTTGTGCCCGAACTGCATCAGCACCATGTCGCCGGGCTTGACGAAGGCCAGCGTGCGCTCCCAGTGGCCGCTGGTGATGTAGGTGCGGCTGGACAGGCCGCCGACCGCGCGGTTCACGAGGTTGACCTTGGCCGGATCAAACCAGGCGGCGATAGGATTGCCCCATCCCCACTGCCCTTCCGCGCCCTTGCCCTGGCCGTCGTCGTGGCCGTTGCGCACCGTGGAGTCGCCGATCAGGATGATCGAAGGCAGGGCGGGATTGGCCGGTTCCGGCAGCTTCACCTGGGCGCGCGCCGGGTCGGTATTGACGGCAGGCGCAGGGCTCTGTGCTTGTGCCGTTCCGCAGGCCAGCAATAGCATTGCGCCGGCACGGATCAGGGTGCTCAGGATGGACATCGAGGGGTCTCCATGTGTTATAGCTTTTCCCTGATTCTATGCGCCGCCGCTGAACCCGGCAGTAAAGACGCAGAAAGAATCACCATAATGATTAGATCTGAGCAACTCATGCTGGGAAAATGATCGGACAACATCACAATACGGAGACACCCCCATGCGTTCCCCCATGACCACCGCCCTGTGCCTGTCCGTGGCACTCCTGTTCAGCCATGACGCATTGGCCCAGATCGGCAAACGCTTCCCCTCCGAGCGCAAAGTCGTCAAGGATCCGGTCACCGGCACCATGCTCACTTTCCTGACCAGCAAACCGCACGGCGATTCCAAGATCTACCCGACCCACCCGCAATGGACGTCGGACGGCAAGTGGCTGGTGTTCCGCTCGCGCCTGGCCGGCGACGAGGCCGTGGCCGTGAACGAGGCGACCGGCGATTTGGTCCAGGTGACCGAAGGCGGCTACACCGGGATGCTGAACCTGGCCCGGAAGTCCATGAAGCTGTACTACATGCGCAAGGCGCCGGACGACGACAAGGTCTTGCAGATCGTCGAAACCGACCTGGCACGGGTGCTGGCCGACAGCGCGCAAGGCCGCATGCAGCCGGCAGGCAGCTACCAGCGCGTCGCCGCCAACCTGGCGCCCGAGCTGGAAGCCGGCGGCGACCTGGCCCTGGACGCGGACGAGGAATGGGTCTATTTCAAGGTCGGCCCCGGCCAGGCCGCCAGGCACCTGGCGCCCGGCACCAAGATCGAGCCGGCCTTCGGCCCGCGCAAGATGGGCGCCGGCCCGCAAGGCATCGCGCGCCTGAACGTGCGCACCGGCGAAGTGAAGCACGTGGTGTCGGTGCCCTTCCAGGTCGGCCACATCCAGGCCAACCTGTGGAACCCGGGCGAGATCGTGTTCTGCTGGGAGACCGGCGGCAAGTCGCCGCAGCGCACCTGGACCGTGAAGGCGGACGGCAGCGGCCTGCGCCCGCTCTACCCGGAAGCATCCTACGAGTGGGTGACCCACGAGGCGGTGATCTCGAAGGATGAAGTGGCGATGGCGATCATGGGCCACCGCGCGATTCCGGGCGCCGCATCGGCGGTGGCCGGCCCGGCAACGGACGTCGGCGGCGCCAACCCGGGTCAGGACGACGGCTGGGGCCAGACCGGCACCCGCGAGAAGCCGACCGGCCTGGCGATCGTCAACCTGCGCACCCGCCAGATGCAGATCGTCGGGCAGACCGAGTCGGGCAGCGGTCTGTGGCACGTGCATGGTTCCAGCGACGGCCGCTTCGCCGTGGGCGACGATTTCAGCCGCAGCGTCTACCTGATCGACCGCCGCAACCGCGAAATGATGATGCTCACCACCGGCCACAAGACCACCGCCGCCGACCACCCGCATCCGACCTTCAATGCCGACGGCAACAAGATCCAGATCCAGTCGGCCATGCTGTCCGAGGATGGCCGTTCGATGAACATCGTCGTGGTGCCGGTGCCGGACGCCTGGCTCAAGCGCCGCTGATCTACGGCACGGGCGTGATCCGGATGCTGCGCAGTTCGTAGGGCGTCCCTTCGAGCTGGAAGCCGATCCGCCCCGCGCCCGGCGCGGCCGCGCTGACGCGGTTCTGCGGCACGCCGTTGACCGTCACCTCGATCACGCCGTCGCGCGCCAGGATGTCGGCGCTGTTCCATTCGCCGGCCGGCTTCTCGCTGCCGGCCCCGGTATGGCCCTTGATGGCAGGGTAGGCGCCGGGCGCCGTGGTGAGCGGTTCGGCAAAGGACGCGCCGGCCATCGGCAGCACGTCGCCGGCGAAACCATGCTTGGTCTGCACCTGCAGGCTGAGCGGCCAGGCGCCATCCTTCGGGCCGGACGCCACATGCAGCAGCACGCCGGCATTGCCCGGCTTGCCCGGCCAGCGCCATTCGACGTGCATACGATAGTTGGTATAGGCGGCGCGGGTGGCGATGTAGCCGGCGGGTTTGCCGGACACCTGGATCACGCCATCGGGGCCGCGCGACCAGGCCGTGGCCGCATCGGCCGCCGGCGTGGCGACGAGCTCCAGGCCGTCCCTGCTGTCGAAGGGCTGCACGGCCTGGGTGGCGCAGCCGCCGAGCAAGGCTGCGGATGCGAGAATACTGCCGACATGTGAAAGCTTTACCATAAAAGGATATTCCCATGAATGAAAACAGGAGACGCACGATGACGCAGCTTGCTGCCGGTCTGGTGCTGACGACGTTTGGAAGTGTGCCGGCCGCCGCTGCCGGCCCGCTGGTGCTGCCCTTGTGGCCGGAAGGCGTACCCGGCGCCAAGCCCGAACTCGGACCGAACCGCGTCGACGACGAGGGCCGCACGACCAACATCACCGAGCCCACGCTGACCGTGTACCCGGCCGCGGTCGACCGTCCCAACGGCACGGCAGTCATCATCTGCCCGGGCGGCGGCTACGTGCGCCAGTCGACCCGGCGCGAGGGCGAGCAGTATGCGCACTGGCTTAGCACCCTGGGCATCACCAGCTTCGTGCTGAGCTACCGCCAGCTCGAATTCGGCCACCCCGCCCCCTTGCGCGACGTGCTGCGCGCGGTGCGGCTGGTGCGCTCGCAGGCTGCCCGGTTCAAGGTGAATCCGGACCGCATCGGCGTGATGGGCAGCTCGGCCGGCGGACACCTTGCCGCCACCGCGGGCACCTTGTTCGACCATCCGCTCGGACGCACCGGCGCCCAGCTGGATGCGGTCAGCGCCCGTCCCGATTTCCTGATACTGATGTATCCGGTGATCGCGATGGAAGGGCCTGCCGTGCATGCCGGTTCGCGCAAGGCCCTGCTGGGCGCCTCGCCCACGCAGGCCGACGTGGACCTGATGTCGCCCGAGCGCCAGGTGACGGCCCAGACGCCGCCCACCCTGCTGATCCACACCCAGGCCGACCAGGCGGTGCCGGTCGAGAACAGCATCCTGTTCTACCAGGCGCTGACGCGGGCCAAGGTGCCGGCGGAGATGTACTTGTTCGAGCAGGGATCGCACGGGATGGGGATGCGGGATGGACTGGGGACGGCCTCGGTATGGCCGCGCCGCGCCGAAGAGTGGCTGAAGATGCGCGGCCTGCTCGACCGCGCCAAATAAGGCGAGGACGGCGGATTACGCCATGTGGAACACCTGGGTCAGCGGCCACTCCTTCGGCCGGTTCCCGGGTTCCACTTCCATCAGGTCCGCCATGTAATCCCACCAGCGCCGCATCACCGGATGATCGGGCAAGGGCCCGAGCTGGTGCCCCGGATGCAGCTTCATGACGGCGAACAAATCCAGCGTCGCCTCGTCCAGGAAAATCGAATAATCGTAAATGCCGGCGCCGCCCAGCAGCGCGGCCAGCTCCGGCCAGATGTCGTCGTGCCGGCGGCGGTATTCTTCTTCATTGCCGGGCTTGAGTTGCATGCGGAATGCACGGGTGGTGATGCTCATGTCTTGTCCTGGTCGTTAACGAAAAAAGCGCCCCGTGAGGGGCGCCAACATCAAGATCAAACGATGCCGCTGCTGCTCGCGCCGGCCTTGGCCGGACGCGCGCTGGCGACACGGTCGCGGTAGCCGCTGGCGCGGTAGGCTGCCACCGGGTCGGCTGCGCCACCCGAACGTACACGGGCCATCGCCAGGATCGGGCCGACGTCGGTGCGGAAAGCGCGCTTCAGGCACTGGGCCGCCTGAAGCACGTCGTTCTGCTCCTGCAGGCCAGCCAGTTCGTTGCGGTCGACCAGGGCCGACTGGATGAAGGAACGCTGGACTTCCACCGCGCTGCTCATCAGGCTTTCGATCGGATCGGTCACGTTGTGCGACTGGTCCAGCATGTAGGCCGGCTTGAAGCCCGGACCTTCGCGCAGGGCCGCGTCGGCCAGCTCGTTGAAGACCAGGAACAGCTGGAAGGGGTTGATCGATCCGGAATCCAGGTCGTCGTCGCCGTACTTGCTGTCGTTGAAGTGGAAGCCGCCGAGTTTACCGAACTGCGCCAGGCGCGCCACGATCATCTCGATGTTGGTGTTCGGGGCGTGGTGACCCAGGTCGACCAGGCACTTGGCCTTCGGGCCGAGGGTGGTGGCGCAGGCGAAGCTGGTGCCCCAGTCGGCGATGGTGGTGGCATAGAAGGCCGGCTCGAACAGCTTGTGCTCGATGAAGATGTTCCAGTCGCTAGGTAAGGCCGCATAGATCTGGCGCATGCTTTCCAGGTAGCGCTCCAGGGCGCCGCGCAGGTTGCTCTGGCCCGGGAAGTTGGCGCCATCGCCGACCCAGACGGTCAGGGCCTGCGAACCGAGGGCCTTGCCGAGTTCGATGCACTCGATGTTGTGGGCCACGGCCTGGGCGCGGGCAGCCGGGTTCATGGAGGTGAGGCTGCCGTACTTGTAGGTGTGCTCCTGGCCGGCCTGGTCCTGGAAGGTGTTCGAGTTGACAGCGTCGAAGCCGAGGCCGAAGTTCGCGGCGACTTCGCGCAGTTCGGCGGCATCGCTTGGTTTGTCCCATGGGAAGTGCAGCGACACGGCCGGGGTGGCGCGGGTCAGCTGGTTGATCACGCCGCAGTCTTCCAGCTTCTCGACCACGTTGCGCGGCTCGCCGCGACCCGGGAAGCGCGCGAAGCGCGTGCCGCCGGTACCGGCGCCCCAGCTCGGAACGGCCACTTCGAAGGTCTGGGCCAGTGCGGTGAGTGTTTCGATGTCCAGGCCGCGGCGCGCCAGCACCCCGCCCAGCGCGTCATAGTCGGCCTTCAGGCCGGCTTCCAGTTTGGCGTTCTGGTCCTGGACCAGGCCCGCGTCGATCAGGCTTTTCATACTTGTCTCCTTCAGGCTGCGGTAACAAGGGCGTAGCCCGTTGCTCCGCAGCCTACTATTTTAGCGGGTGAATGCACCGGCGTTGCCGGCGTCCACGTTCAGGATGTTACCGGTGCTTTTGCCCGACTTGTCGCTGGCGAAGAAGTAGACGGCTTCGGCGATGTCTTCCGGCAGCACGCTCAGTTTCAGCATGGAGCGCTTGCGGTAGAACTCTTCGATGTCGTCGGTGCCGATCTTGTTCGATGCGGCGCGTTCTTCCTTCCACTTGCCGTCCCAGATGCGCGAGCCCTTGATGACCGCGTCCGGATTGACGACGTTGACGCGGATGCCGTGCTCGGCGCCTTCCAGCGCGATGCAGCGGGCCAGGTGCAGTTCCGCAGCCTTGGCGGTGCAGTAGGCGGAGGCGCCGGCCGATGCGACCAGGCCGTTCTTGCTGCCGACGAAGACCATGCTGCCGCCCAGCTTCTGCTGCTTCATCATCTGGAAGGCGCTGCGGCTGACCAGGAAGTAGCCGGTCACCAGGATGTCCTGGTTGCGCTTCCAGATCTCGAGCGTGGTTTCGTCCAGCGGCGCCGCCGAAGCGATGCCGGCGTTCGACACCAGCAGGTCGACGCCGCCGAAACGCAGTGCGGTATCAGCCAGCACCTGGGCGACTTCTTCCTCGCTGGTGATGTTGCCGCGCACGGTGGCGACGTTGTCCTTGCCTGCCACCTTCGACAGTTCCTGCTGGGCGTTGGCCAGCGCTTCATTGTCGATGTCGGTGACCATCACGCAGGCGCCTTCCTGCAGCAGCTGGCGGGCGACCGCCTGGCCGATGCCGCCGGCGCCGCCGGTGACGAGGGCGATGCGGCCGGCCAGGCTCTTCGGCTTGGGCATGCGCTGCAGCTTGGCTTCTTCGAGCAGCCAGTATTCGATGTCGAAGGCTTCCTGTTCCGGCAGGCCGACGTAGCTGTCGACACCGTTCGCGCCGCGCATCACGTTGATCGCGTTGACGTAGAACTCGCCGGCGATGCGTGCGGTGGCCTTGTCTTTCGCGAACGAGAGCATGCCCACGCCCGGGATCAGGTAGATGATCGGGTTGGCGTCGCGGACCTTCGGGCTGTTGGAACGCTTGCAGCGCTCGTAGTAGGCGGTGTAGTCGGCACGGTAATCGCTGAGTGCCTGGTCCAGGCCGGCGACCAGGCGCTCGAAGCTAGGGGCGGCCGGGTCGAAGTCCAGCACCAGCGGTCGGATCTTGGTGCGCAGGAAGTGGTCCGGGCAGGAAGTGCCGAGGGCCGCCAGCGGCTTGAGGTCGGCGCTGCAGACGAATTCCAGCACGGCGGCGCTGTCGTCGAAGTGGCCCAGCTTGTATTCTTCCTGGCTGATCTTGCCGCGCAGGAGGGGCATCAGGCGGGCCGCCAGGGCGGCGCGATCAGGCGATGCCAGCGGCTGGGTGGACTGGCCGCCGAACACCGGCTGCTGGATGTTCGCCGCCAGCCAATCCTCGGCGCGCTTGATGATCGCCAGCGTGGTCTCGTAGCAGGACTTGGCGGTATCGCCCCAGGTGAACAGGCCGTGGCCTTCCAGGATGATGCCCTTCAGTTCCGGGTTCGCTTGCGAGACCGCTTCCAGCTTCAGGCCAAGGTCGTAGCCCGGACGCTGCCATGGCAGCCAGCCCAGCTCACCTTCGAAGATCTTCGCGGTCAGTTCCTTGCTGTTCTTGCAGGCGGCGATCGCGATGCAGGAATCCGGGTGCATGTGATCGACGTGCTTGTGGGCGATATAAGCGTGCAGCGGGGTGTCGATGCTGGCGGCGCGCGGGTTCAGGTTGAAGGTGCAGTGCGGCAGGTAGCCGACCATCTCGTCCTCGTGCTCGAGGCCGCGGTAACGCCCTTTCAGGGCCTGCAGCTTGTCCATGTACAGGGTCGAGAAGCCATCCAGCTTGATCGAACCCAGGTCGCCGCCCGAGCCCTTCACCCACAGCACCTCGACCTGCTGGCCCGACAGCGGATCCTGCATCGTGACCTTGGCTGAGGTATTGCCGCCGCCGAAGTTGGTAATACGCAGATCCGAACCCAGCAGGTTCGAACGGTACAGCAACAGTTCCGGCTCACTCATGTTCGCGGCCACACTGTCGTCCCAGCGCGAGGTGATCGGTTCACGCTGTTTCGTTTCGCTCATAGCGCCCATCAAAATTCTCCAAGTTGATTGTTTTGTCATCGTCCAAAGGTCGATGTGTCTCTCTTCCAATGTCCTGCAGCCGCCACGTTTTGCGGCACCGGGACACAGTAGAAATCAGGCAAGCAAGGGGTGTCAACGCGCAAACGATCAACTTGCTGACCAAGTCTCAATCAATCACCGGGTTGATCGATTTGCGCGTTTGTGCGTTGCAACGAAAGCAAATAATCAGGTGATTGATCATTTGGTGATTGACGTTACGGCAGTGCTTGATCAATACTTTTCATACAAACCGCGATTCCAGCAGGAACGACGGATGACACGCCGCACATACACAGACGGCATTCGGAGGAGACAACATGGTGAATCACAAACGCCGCAAGCGTTTGCTGAAACTGCTTGCCGAGCACCAGACGGCAACGGTCCAGCAGCTTGTCGAATGGCTCAACGCATCCCCGGCGACGGTCCGTCGCGATATCAGCTGGCTTGCCGGCCGCAACCTGCTCACCCGCACCCGCGGCGGCGCCGAGAACCTGCTGCCGAAGACGCGCCAGTTCTCGCTGACCAGCGAAACCTTCCAGAACAACATCCAGTGCTATGCGGCGCGCAAGCGCGCCATCGCCCGCCATGCGGCCGGCATGTGCAGCGACGGCGAAACGATCATCATCAACGGCGGCACGACCACCTTCATGATGGCCGAGTTCCTGACCGAAAAGCAGCTCAAGATCCTCACCAACTCCTTCCTGATGGCCGAGCGCCTGCTGGTCTCGAGCGAGAACGAGATCATCGTCCCGGGCGGCCGCGTCTACCGCGAGCAGAACGTGATCCTGTCGCCTTTCGATAACGACATCACCCAGCACCACTACGCCACCAAGATGTTCATGAGCGTGTATGGCCTCTCGCTGCTGGGACTGATGGAAGCCGATCCGCTCCTGATCCAGGCCGAGAAGCGCCTGATCAGCCAGGCCGAGGAACTGGTGGTGCTGGCCGACAGCTCGAAGTTCGCACGCAAGGCCGGCCTGATCCTGTGCGGCCTGGACCGCGTGTCCACCGTGATCACCGATACCAACGCCTCCGACAAGGCCGTGCAGCTGCTCGAGCAGTACGGCGTCAAGGTGGTCACCGTCGAACCCGACGGCGAGCCGATCGCCGCCTGCCCCCCGCGCTACACCCCGCAGTACGACCTGCAGTCCGCTGACCTGATGGAGCTTTCGCATTGAAGATCAAAAAAATCCTGCTCGCGGCGGCTGCCGTCGGCATGCTGGCCGGCCTGGCCGGCTGCACCGAGAAGAAATCGGAACAGACCCCGCCTCAACAGCTGAAGATTGCGATGGTCGTGAAAAGCCTCGGCAACGGCTTCTTCGACGCCGCCCACCAGGGCGCGAAAGAAGCCGCCGGCCAGATCGGCGGCGTCGAGATCATCTACACCGGCCCGACCACGCCCAGCGCCGAAGGCCAGATCGAGATCATCAACTCCCTGATCAGCCAGAAGGTCGACGCCATCGTGGTCTCGGCCAACGACCCGAACGCCCTGGTGCCGATCACCAAGAAGGCGATGCAGCGCGGGATCAAGGTAATCTCCTTCGACAGCGGCCTGGCCAAGGAAGGCCGCCAGATGCAGCTGAACCCGTCGAATCCGGACATGATCGGCGAGAAGCAGATCCAGATGGCCGCCAAGGAACTGGGCGGCAAGGGCGAGCTGGCGATCCTGTCGGCATCGGCCCAGGCGACCAACCAGAACATCTGGATCGGCGTCATGAAGAAGACCCTGGAGAAGCCCGAATACAAGGACCTGAAGCTGGTCGCCACGGTGTACGGCGACGACCAGTCGGACAAGAGCTACCGCGAAGCCATCGGCCTGCTGCGCAGCCACCCGAACCTGAAGGCGATCATCGCCCCGACCACGGTCGGCATCGTCGCCGCCAGCAAGGCGGTCGCGGATGAAGGCCTGGTGGGCAAGGTCTTCGTCACCGGCCTCGGCCTGCCGTCCGAGATGGCCGGCCACGTCAAGAGCGGCGCTGTGCGCGAATTCGCGATCTGGAACCCGATCGACCTCGGCTACGCCGCCACCTATGCCGCCCACGAATTCGTGAAGGGCAAGGCGAAGCTTGAGCCCGGCGCCAGCGTCTCGGTCGGCCGCATGGGCAGCGTGACCCTCGATGCCAACGGCGAAGCCGCCATGGGCCCGCCGTTCACCTACAACGCCGAGAACGTCGACAAGTTCGCCAAGTTGTTCTAATCGGTCCACCGCCGCGCGTGTCCTTCCCGCGCGGCGCCTTTCACCTTTAGCGACACCGTATGCCAGTGACCCAACTGACAAGCACTCCCCTACGCCGCGAAAACGAAGCATCGGATGCGCCGGTCCTGCAACTGACCGGCATCACCAAGCGCTTCAACGGCGTCCATGCCCTGAATGGCGTGCGCCTGAGCATCCGTCCGGGCGAAGTCATGGCCCTGATCGGCGAGAACGGAGCCGGCAAGTCGACCCTGGTCAAGACCCTGACCGGCATCCACCGCCCCGACGCCGGCGCCATCCTGCTCGACGGGAAGGAAGTCGCCTTCGGCAGCCCGCAAGAGGCGATGGCGGCCGGGATCACGGCCGTGCACCAGGAGACCGTCATGTTCGACGACCTGACGGTCGCCGAGAACATCTACGTCGGGCGCCACCCGACCCGCGGCGCCGCCAGGCGGATCGACTGGGCCCATATCGAAACCGAAGCCGAGCGCCTGTTCGCCCGCCTCGAGGTCGCCCTGCCGGTGCGCGCCCGTGTGCGCGACCTGTCGGTGGCCCAACGCCACTTCGTGGAAATCGCGCGCGCCCTGTCGCAGGATGCGCGCGTGGTGATCATGGACGAGCCGACCGCCGCCCTGTCGCAACGCGAGATCCGCGAGCTGTACCGCATCATCGACCAGCTCAAGGCCGCCGGCACCGCCGTCATCTTCATCTCGCACAAGTTCGACGAGATCTTCGAAGTGGCCGACTGCTACACCGTGCTGCGCGACGGACAGTTCGTGGCCGAAGGCCGCCTGGCCGACATCACCGAACCGGAACTGGTGGCCCTGATGGTGGGCCGCGCGGTGCACCAGGCCTACCCCAAGGCGCAGGTCGAGATCGGCGCGCCCCTGCTCGAGGTGCAGAACCTGTGCCACCCGACCGAATTCCAGGACGTCAGCTTCAGCCTGCGCAAGGGCGAGATCCTCGGCTTCTACGGCCTGGTGGGTGCCGGCCGCTCGGAAGTGATGCAGGCCCTGTTCGGGCTCACGGCCAACGTCCAGGGCAGCGTGCGCCTGGAAGGCGCCGCCGCCCGCTTCCGCAACCCGAGCGAGGCGATCGCCCACGGCCTGGCCTACGTGCCGGAAGACCGCCAGCAGCACGGCGCCCACCTGACCTTGCCGATCCAGCACAACATCACCCTGCCGATTTTGTCGAAGTTCGGCTTCTTCACCCGCCGCCGCGCCGAAACCCAACTGGCGCGCCGCTTCGCCGAACAGCTCGAACTCAAGGCCCACCACCTGAACCAGCACGTCGCCGAACTCTCCGGCGGCAACCAGCAGAAGGTCGTGCTCGGCAAATGGCTGGCCACCGAGCCGAAGGTCATCATCCTGGACGAGCCGACCAAGGGCATCGACATCGGCTCCAAGGCCGCGGTACACCGCTTCATCAGCGAACTGGTGTCACGCGGCCTGTCCGTGATCCTGGTGTCGTCCGAACTGCCCGAGGTGCTGGGCCTGGCCGACCGCGTGGTCGTGATGCGCCAGGGCCGCGTGGTGCGCGAGTTCGGGCGCGCGGACGCCACGCCTGAAACCGTGGTCGCGGCGGCATCCGGCGTCGACCTCGACGCCGCAACCGAGGTAGCAGCATGAATATGAACATTTTTAAACAACGCGAGCCCCTGCTCGCCCTCATGGTGGTGGCCCTGGTGCTGCTGGTCGGCATGCGCGCCCCCGTGTTCCTGAGCATGCAGTCGCTCGCCAACCTGCTCACCGACAGCACCCTGCTGGTGATGCTGGCGCTGACGCAGATGCTGGTGATCGTCACGCGCGGCATCGACCTGTCCGTCGCTTCTACTTTGGCGCTGTCGGGCATGGTCGCGGCCATGCTGGCCGCCGCCAATCCCGGCCTGCCGTTGGTGCTCGTGATGCTGGCGGCGACCGTCAGCGGCCTGGCCCTGGGCCTGGTCAACGGCTGGCTGATCGGCTACCTGCAGCTTCCGCCGATCGTGGTCACGCTCGGCACCATGAGCATCTACCGCGGCCTGGTGTTCGTGCTGTCGGGCGGCACCTGGGTCTCGGCGCACCAGATGCCGGCCAACTTCGTCGCCTTCCCTCTCGAGCGCCTGCTCGGCCTGCCGCACCTGGTGTGGATCGCCCTGGCCGCCTTGCTGGCGATGGCCTTCGTGGCGCGCCACACCCGCTTCGGCCGCGACCTCTACGCGATCGGCAATGCGCCGCATTGCGCCGCCTACATCGGCATCCCGACCGCCAGGCGCCTGTGCTGGACCTATGGCCTGTCGGGCATGGTCGCCGGCCTGTGCGGCTACCTGTGGGTGGCGCGCTATGCCGTCGCCTACACCGAGATCGCCTACGGCTTCGAACTCACCGTGATCGCGGCCTGCGTGATCGGCGGCGTCAGCATCGCCGGCGGCGTCGGATCGGTACTGGGCGCCATGCTGGGCGCGCTGTTCCTGTCCGTGATCGGCAATGCCCTGCCTGTGCTGCAGGTGTCGCCGTTCTGGCAGAGCGCCCTGACCGGCGCCGTGATCCTGGTGGCCGTCCTGATGAATGCCCGCGGCAACCGCAACCGCAGCCGCCAGATCCTGCCGCTGCACAAGCTTGACAACCTGAGGAGCGCCGCGTGAACGCGACCACCATTGCCCAGACCGAGGCGGCCAGCGAAGCCGCAGCCAGCACCTCGCGCTACACCATCCTGGACCGCGAAAAGCCGGCCCTGCGCCATCTCGCCAAGCGCTGGGAAAGCCTGCTGGCCCTGCTCCTGCTGGCGGTGTTCGTCGCCGGCGGCGTGACGCTGCCGCACTTCCTCGACCCCTACAACCTGCTGGACGGCACCGCCAACTTCAGCGAGAAGGCCCTGATCGCCCTGCCGATGGCCTTGCTGATCATCTGCCGCGAGATCGACATCTCGGTGGCCGGCACGCTGGCGCTGTCCTCGGTGGCGATGGGCCTGGCCCACCAGGCCGGCGCGCCCGCGGGCAGCCTGCTGTTCGTGGCGCTGGGCACCGGCTTGGTGTGCGGCTGGCTGAACGGCTTCCTGGTCACCCGCTTCATGCTGCCCTCGATCGTGGTCACCATCGGCACCTTCTCGCTCTACCGGGGCCTGGGCAGCGTGGTGCTGGGCGACAAGGCCTTCACCAATTACCCGCAGCTGATGGCCGACTGGGGCCAGGGCGTGTTCTTCGGCATGGTGCCGCGCTCCTTCGTGATCCTGCTCGGCTTCGCCCTGCTGTTCGCGCTGGTGCTGCACTGGACCTCGACGGGCCGCCGCATCTACGCGATCGGCAACAACCCTGACGCGGCGCGCTTCTCCGGCATCGCGGTCGACCGCTACCGCCTGGGCCTGTTCATGCTCACCGGCGCCATGGCCGGCCTGGCAGCCTTCCTGCTGACCGGCCGCATCGACAGCACCCGTCCGAACATCGCCACCGGCTGGGAACTCGAGATCATCACCATGGTGATCCTGGGCGGCGTCAGCATCTCGGGCGGCGCCGGCACCATCGGCGGCGTGATGCTGGCCGTGCTGACCATGGGCGCGGTGACCTACGGCCTGGCCCTGGCCAATGTCCCGGGCATCTACATGACCATCGTGGTCGGCGTGCTGCTGCTGGCCACCATCGCCCTGTCGCGCCTGCTGCGCGGCAAACCGACCCGCCACTGAACCAGGAACAGAATCAATGCAAGCTAGGACGGGCGACGCCCTCATCGTTCTCGACATCGGCAAGACCAACGTCAAGCTGGCCCTGGTGGACGCCGGCGGGCGCATGATCGCCGAAGAGCGCCGCCCGAACGCCATCCTGCGCGACGGTCCCTACCCGCACCATGACACCGACGGCATCTGGCAGTGGATGCTGGCGACCTGCCGCGGCTTCGCCAAACGGGCCCGGGTCTCGGCGATCGTGCCGGTGACCCACGGCGCCACCGCCGCCCTGGTCGACGACGCGGGCCTGGTGCTGCCGGTGCTCGACTACGAAGCGGCGCTGCCCGGCCTCGACTACGCGGCCCTGCGCCCGCCGTATGCGGAAACCTATTCGCCGCTGCTGCCGGCCGGCCTGAACCTGGGGCGCCAGCTGGCCTGGCTGCAGCAGCGCCACCCGGAAGACTTCGCGCGTGCGCGCCATATGCTGATGTACCCGCAATACTGGGCCTGGCGCCTGTGCGGCGTCGCGGCCGGCGAGGCGACCTCGCTCGGCTGCCACACCGACATGTGGGACCCGGTCCGCCAGGACTATTCCGCCCTCGTAAAGCGCATGGGCTGGGAGTCGAAGCTACCCCCAATTGCGCCGCCCTGGGCGGCACTCGGCACCCTGCGCGCCGAGGTCGCGGAAGCGACCGGGCTGTCGCCCCACTGCGAAGTCCTGTGCGGCATCCACGACAGCAATGCCTCGCTGGTGCGCTACCTGGGCCGCGACGGCGCCGCCACGCCGCGCACCGTGCTCTCGACCGGCACCTGGCTGATCGCCGCCGCCTTCGGCACCAGCCTGGACGGCCTGCGCGAAGACGCCGACATGCTGGCCAATACCAATGCGCTGGGCCAGCCGGTGGCCTGCATGCGCTTCATGGGCGGACGCGAATTCGCGGCGCTGGCTGGCGACCAGCCGGCCAGCTGCTCCTACCTGCAGCTCGAACAGATGGTGGCGCGCGGCAGCATGGCCCTCCCCTGCTTTGCCGACAGCGGCGGTCCCTTTGCCGGCCGCGCCGGCAGCATCGAGGGCCGGGCGCCGGTCGATGCCGGCGAACGCTTCGCGCTCGCCACCCTGTATTGCGTCCTGATGACCGACTACTGCCTCGACGCCCTGGGCGCGCGCGGCCCGATCACGGTCGAAGGCAGCTTCACCGCCAATCCCTGGTTCGGCCCCCTGCTGGCCGGCCTGCGCCCGCAGCAGGCGCTGAGCTATTCGGACGACGCCAGCGGCACCACCTGCGGCGGCTGGCTGCTGCGCTACCGCGACGCGACGCCGCCGGGCGCCAGCGTGTTCAAGGCGCCGCGCGCGCTCGCCGGGCTCGAAGCCTACCGCGCCAGGTGGCGCGAGGCCGTGCAGCAGGCCGGCGCGCCGGTGGCTGCCGCCGGCTGAGCGCAGTCGCGGGTCACGATTCAAAAGGCGCCACCCGGCGCCGATATCGAATCATATCGGGCCGGTCTCGCTTTTCAGGGAACGAGATTGTTTCGTGATGCGCCTGCCTTCGTCCTTGCGGATCGTCTCCGGCGGCCTAGACTGAATCATCCCCCAGGTCCCGACACCGCGCCGCCATGGCGCGACGCCCGCTCCGAAGGCCTTTCTCCCTTCGTGAAGGAACGATCATGCGCCCCCTGCTCCTATTGCCCGCATCCCTGCTGCTGTTCGCCACCGGCGCGGATGCCCAGACCATGTCCTATCCGCCGCCCGACACCGCGCCGATCGCCTCGGTGCAGGTGAGCGCGCCTGCCAAGGTCGTGCGGATCCGCCCCACTGAAGCGCGGATCATCTCCGGCGCGTATGCCATGTCGAACGGCTGGAACCTGCGTGTCCTGACTTCCTCACGCTACATCGACGCCATCATCGACGACGAACGGCCGATCCGCCTGGCCGCGGTCGCACCCTACCGTTTCGTTTCCGGCGACGGCAACGTGACCATGGATTTCAACCGTGGCGATGGCGACGACATGCGGATGAGCTATGTGCCCGACCTGCGCCTGGGCCAGCGCGTCGTACTCGAATCGAGGATGGCGCAACGCTGAGAAGCTGATCGAGGCGTGGCGCACGCACGTCACTCCATGATCTCGAGATCGACGCCCCCGCGCACTGCGCGCAGCTTCACCAGCTCCACCTGCTCGAGCGCATTTTCCTTGCGCCCGTCGCTCGTCACCGCCAGCGCTACCGTGTTCTCGCCGTTCGGGTTCAGGATCCCCGGCGGGATCACGAAGGTCCGCTGCGGGCCGATGTGGGCGATGAACTGCCCCATGTTCCAGCCGTTCACGAAGATCAGCGCGCGGTTCTCGCGCTCCGAACGCGGCTTGCTGGTGTCGCCGAAGGCCAGCCCGAGCTGGATGTCATGTCCGCGCGGCAGGTCGAGCCTGAAGCTGGTGCGCAGCCAATAGGTGCCCGGCGCCGGCGGTGCATCGGTCGTGCGCGCCGCCTGCCAGCCCTGCGCGGGCGCCGAAGGCAGGTGCCAGCCCTGGCGCTCGCCATACAGGCCGCCGTTGTTCAGCGGTCCGCGCAGGCGGTCCACCAGCTCTTCGCCACCCTGGCGGCCCTGGATGCGCCAGGCGATCGGCACCGCGAAACGCTGGCCGCCGCGCTTGGTCAGCGAAGCCGATATCAGGCCACGCGCCTCGCGGTGGTAATCGTCCGCCATCAGGTTCCAGTTGTGCGAATTGTTGCGCACCATGACCGAGATCACGTGCTCTCCCGGACGCAGCTCGCCCAGCGACAGTTTGATGCTGTCGGTGGTTTCCGGGAAGGAGCGGCCGGTATCCAGCTCATGCTGGCCGACGTAGCGGCCGTCGATCCAGACCTGGATCAGTCCGGCGCCGCCGGCGCCATAGAACAGTTCAAGCTGGTTGGCCTTCGGGTCGCTTGCCGTGAAGCGGCCGCGGTACCAGACGTCGCCGTGGTGGAAGCCGTAGTCGCTCATCGCCAGGGTCGGCTGGCCGCGTTCCGGCATGGTCCAGGTCTGGGCCGCCGAAGCGCGGCGGTCGGCCTGCACCCAGGCGCTGTCGTCGAAGCGCGGCGCGGCTTCCTGGCTGTCCACGCGGCGGGTCCAGGCCAGGCGCTTGAGGTCGGGCAGGCGCACCGCCTCCGCTCCCTTCACGGTGCCGGCACGGACGCTGCCATCCGGCTGGCGGCTCAATGCCAGTTGCTGGCCATTGAAGCTGGCGGCCTCGAAGGCCGGGCCCCAGATCTCGATGGGGCTGTCCTCGCCCGCGTCGCCGCTCAAGGCCAGCTTGCCGCCGGCCAGGCTGGCCGAGCGCACCAGCGCGGGCGTCAGCTGCAGCGCGCGGCCGGCGCCGGTCTCCTGGGTCCACAAGCGCAGGCTGGTCTGCTCGTCGGCCAGCAGGAGCAGCATCGGC
Organism: Telluria sp. ZB4P36; assembly: GCF_059685865.1. Classification (NCBI taxonomy): domain Bacteria; kingdom Pseudomonadati; phylum Pseudomonadota; class Betaproteobacteria; order Burkholderiales; family Oxalobacteraceae; genus Telluria; species Telluria sp. ZB4P36. Next base: position 4,656 of record NZ_JCASIE010000019.1, on the reverse strand, counting down.
GCCCTGCCGCCGCCCGAGATGCGTACCCGCGCCAGCCCGTCGTGCACGTAATTCAGCACCAGGTCGCCCCTGGCGGCATCCCAGCGCGAGCTGACCTGCCCCGCCAGCACTTCCACGGTCGGTGCGCTGCCGTAGCGCAGCACGGTTTCGCCGGCGATGCCGTCGCGGCCATGCAGCAGCGCGATGTCGCGCTCGCCGTTGCGGAAATGGGTCTGCAGCTCCGAGGTCGAATACACCAGGCGCTGGCGTTCCATGTCGTAGGCGGCCAGCAGCGTGCGCGCATCCTGGCCGCGCAGCGTCGAGCCGATCGTGTAGTCGCCGTCGCGCGTGGCCAGCTTGACGCTGAAGGATTCCTCGCCCTTGCCGTCGGTGGGATTGTGGGCCGCGAGGATCACGTGGCTGCCGAGGCGCCGGTTGACGTTGTGGTAGAGCTTCAGGCTGGCGCCGGCGGGTGCCAGTGGCGGGCCCTTGTCCATCTCGGCCAGCACGCTTTCGGCCGCCTGCACGAACATGCCCTGCTGCTTGAGCGCCAGGGCTTTCGGGCGCAGGCCGCGGTCTTCGGAGATCGGCGCGCCGTAGTCGTAGGAGGTGTACACGACCGGGCCGGCGAGCCAGCCCCAGGACGTGCCGCCGAAGGTCATGTAGATGTTGTGGATCGTGATGCGGTTGATCAGGTTGGTGCCGTAGAACACCCGCTGGTAGCCCTTGCCCTGGCGCTCGGCGGTGCAGGCATAGGTGCCGTTCGAGCCCCAGTAGTCGAACCAGCCGCCGCCCAGTTCCGCCGCGAAGCCGGGGGTGCCGGGCGAGGTCAGCGCGCCGACCTTGCCGGTGCCGGTCGCGTAGATGCCCCAGTCCGGCGCCTTGTTGGCGCCCGCCGGGTTGGCGAACACGTCGCAGCTGCCGCCCGGGTAGCCGTCGAAGGCATAGATGTCGGTCGGCCCCTGGTTGGCCCAGGGCGCGCTCGCGCCTTTCGGTGCCCAGTCGGGCAGGCGGCCGGCCGCGTTATGGAAGAACGGCACGCTGATGCCGTCGGCGCGCGCCTTGCGCGCCAGATGCTCCATCTGGCGCACGTGCTTGGGTTCGACCTTGCCCAGCTCGTTCTCGAGCTGGTAGGCGATCACGTTGCCGCCGCCGTCGGTCACCTGATGGCGCGCGATGATGGCGTTAATCTGGGTCATCCACTCGTCGACCGCCGACAGGTAGACCGGATCGTCGGTACGGGCTTCTGCGCGGCTGCGGAACATCCAGCCGGGATAGCCGCCGCCGGTCAGCTCGGCGTTCACGTAGGGGCCGGTGCGGGCGATGATGTACATGCCCTCTTCTTCCGCGATCTGCAGCGCACGCTCGACGTTGCGGATCCCCGAGAAGTCGTACACGCCCGGGGCCGGCGAATGGTAGCCCCAGTCGAAATAGAAGGCCACGCCGTTGAAGCCGAGCGCCTTCATCTTCTGGATCACGTCGCGCCACAGCGAGGGATTCGGCAGGCGGAACGGGTGGATCTCGCCCGACCAGACGACCACGCGCTTGCCGTCGATCTTCAGCGAATACTGGTCCCAGCTGACCGCCTTCGGACGGCCCTTGGGCGCCGTGACCGCCGCCAGCGCCTTCGATTCTTCTCCCATGATGCCGAACGAGGACGCCATCGCGGCCGTTCCGCTCACACGTCCCTGTTCGCCCCAGCTGCGGCCGCCGTCCTGGCTGTCCACAAACCAGGCGCGCTTGCCGTCTTCGCTGCGGGTAAACAGCCGCAGCGTGGCGCCCAGGCGGACCAGCCCCGCCACCTTGAGGCCCGTGCCCAGGCTGCCCAGCGTCGATTGCTGCTCGATGCGCCACGGTCCGCCAAGGTCGGCCGCGCGCGCCAGCACCAGACGGCCGCTGCGCTCCTCGCGCGCGACCGCGACCAAGCCATCGCCGTCGGCCACAACCACGGTATCCAGGTAGCCCGCATCGAGCCCGCGCAGCGGCACCGGCGCTCCCCAGTCGGCCAGCTTGTCATCCGGCGTGACGACATAGGCGCCCTGCCCGCCCTGGGCTGCCGGCAGGGTCAGGATCAGGTGCAGGCGGCCGTCGGCGCCGCGCAGCCAGGCCGGTGCACGCACCTGGCCGGCGCCGAGCTTGATCTCGCGCTGGAACTCCCAGCGGCGCAGGTCCTGCGACGTGGCCAGGCCGATGGCACCCGGTGCGCCGCTGGCGTAGGCCAGCACGTAGCGGCCGCCGGCATGGCGCGCAAGGGCGGGATCGCCCAGCTTGCCGGATGGCGGCGTCCAGGTCTCGGACGCGAGCGACACGAAGTTCGCGCCATCCTGGGAGGACAGCACGCTGAGCGTATTGGCTGCGCCCGCGGTGAGCGCGGGCATCAGGACCACTTGCCCGGACCGGGATGCCGCCTTGGCGGCGGCGGACCCGGCCTGCAGGCCGGAACCTTGCGGAATGCCCAGCTCCTGGGCCGCGGCCGAACCGGCCAGGGTGGCGGCGGAAAGTGCGATGGCCAGGAGCGAGGGCCTGGCTTGGAAAGTGATCGGCAAGCTGTCTCCTTTGTATTATGCGGTGGCGCGGTCCATCCTCGGGTGTCCGGCGCTCCCCGGACATTGTAGGCGCTGCGCCGGGAATCGATCAGCCTGGCCGCGAAAGAATCAGGGTCTTGATCGGTGGCGCCCACCGTGACCGGCGGGCGCTCAAAGCGATCAAACGGATGAGTATTTCGTCCCAGGTTGCGCACACCAGCCGGGCTATGCAAAGATTGGGCCGCGGAGCCCATGCCTGGTGCGCCGCCCGCCGGGGCGCTGGACCACCGGCAGGACAACAAGGAACGAGCCGTATCGTTCCAAGACGAGACACCGCTACCCAATGAATTCGTTCTCCACCCTCGACACAGCCGTCTTCCTGTTCTACTTCTTCGTCGTCGCCGGCTACGGCATATGGATCTACCGGCGCCGCCACAACCGCTCCGGCAAGGAATCGCACGACTACTTCCTGGCCGAAGGCTCGCTCACCTGGTGGGCCATCGGCGCCTCGCTGATCGCGTCCAACATCTCGGCCGAGCAGTTCATCGGCATGAGCGGCTCCGGATTCCGGATCGGCATGGCGATCGCCGTGTATGAGCTGATGGCGGCCGCCACCCTGATCATCGTGGCGGTGTTCTTCATGCCGATCTACCTGAAGAACCGCATCTACACCATGCCCCAGTTCCTCGAGCAGCGCTACGGCCGCGGAGTGGCCACCGTCATGGCCGTGTTCTGGCTGGCCCTGTACATCGTCGTCAACCTGACCGCGATCCTGTACCTGGGCGCGCTGGCGATCAACAGCATGGTCGGCATCGGCGTGCTGCCCTGCATGCTGTTCCTGGCGGTGTTCGCCACCATCATCACCCTGGGCGGCATGAAGGTGATCGGCTACACCGACGTCATCCAGGTGTTCTGCCTGGTGATCGGCGGCCTGGTCACCACCTGGATCGCGCTCGACCTGGTGGCGCGCCTGGCCGGCGGCGAAGGCGCGATGGTGGGCGTGCGCGAGCTGTTCACGCGTGCCGGCGGCCACTTCGACATGGTGCTCTCGCGTGACAACCCGAACTACATGGACCTGCCCGGCCTGTCCACCCTGATCGGCGGCATGTGGATCGTCAACCTGAGCTACTGGGGCTGCAACCAGTACATCACCCAGCGCGCCCTGGGCGCCAGCCTGCCGGTCGCACGCAAGGGCCTGCTGTTCGCGGCCTTCCTGAAACTCCTGATGCCGGTGATCGTGGTCCTGCCGGGCATCGCCGCCTATGCGCTCGACCAGGGCGGCGTGCTGGGCGACTCGCTGCGTCCGGGCGGCGAACTGAATCCCGACCGCGCCTACCCGACCCTGCTGACCCTGCTGCCGGAAGGCCTGAAGGGCGTCGCCTTTGCCGCCCTGACCGCGGCCGTGGTGGCTTCGCTGGCCGGCAAGGCGAACAGCATCGCCACCATCTTCACGCTCGACATCTACCGTCCCAAGTTCCGTCCCGAGGCCAGCGAGCGCCACATGGTCTGGATCGGCCGCGTCACGGTGGTCGTCGCGATGGCGATCGCGGTGGCGATCGCGCCGCTGATGGGCATCGACAAGAAAGGCGGCTTCCAGTACATCCAGGAATACACCGGTTTCGTCTCGCCGGGTATCTTCGCCATGTTCCTGCTCGGCTTCTTCTGGCGCCGCACCAACGGTGCCGCCGCGATGTTCGCGGCAATCGCCAGCGTGGCCCTGTCGGTCGTACTCAAGTTCCTGCCGGACTTCGTCGACCTGTCCTTCCTGGCGCCGATCGGTTTCGCCGCCAATAACGGCAGCGGCGTGTACGAGATTCCTTTCCTCGACCGCACCCTGATCGTGTTCCTGCTGATTGTCCTGGGCATGGCCGTCATCAGCCTGCTGGGCCGCCAGCCGGCATCGACGATCGTCAAGGTCGACCGCAGCCTGTTCCGGGTCGAACCGGGCTTCGCCTTCGGCTCGGCCGTTGTCTGCCTGATCCTGGTGATCGTCTACGCCGCCTGGTGGTGACGGTGATGTGAAAGGTGGCCGGCGTTGAACTGACCCCAGAAAGTTGGACATCAACTTTCTGGGGTTTTTCACATGGGGAAGTACACACCTGCCTTCAAGCTAATTGTCGTGCAACGATATCTTGAAGGCTCGATGGGTTAC
>NZ_JCASIE010000018.1:0-107495 GCF_059685865.1 Telluria sp. ZB4P36 | reverse complement strand
CTGATGCCGTGCTCGCGGCACAGCTCTGGTACTGGGCTGCCGGCTTCGGCCTGCTTGAGGATGGCGATGATCTGGCTGTCGGTAAAGCGGGACGTCTTCATGTAGAGCTTTCTGTGTATTAAGTAGAAAATTCTACTTCTGATCGTGCTCTTTTTGTGGGAGGATTACCAGCGCACCTTACCAAGATCGACTACCTCGGAAAGGTCATAGAAGTTGTTGAAGATAGTACCGTAGCCGCCTATTCCGAATTCAGGCGCAGAGAAGTCGGATCCATCCAGAAGCATTATGAAATTCTGCGCGATCTGGTGACCATTTCCGAGACTATCTAATGACTGACCACCACTACCAACGTAGTAGGATTTACGGTAACCATTTTGTGCACCGGTCGATCTTTCGTGGACTATATTGCTGAACGTCCTTGTCGGTGGATCGTAGTTCACAGAGAAGTTTCCGAAGGCCGCAGAAAACTGAGTACTAAGGATTACCGGTGCTTTGCCCCAGCCAGCTTCTACCAGAAAGTGTTCGGTGTTTTCAAATGTTCTCGATATGGTCGGCGCCGCATTGACGTCAACAATCATACTTCCAGTTATCAGAGTGTTCTTATATAAATTTTCGTTTCCGACCAACAGATGATGATTAAAATTTACTACAGCCTCGAATACAATTTTGATGGGGGCAGCGCTGGCTGTCAGGTTGCACAGGGCTAGGCTGAACAATAGGGCAGCTTTTTTGCTCATAACGGGCTCCACTGAAAGCGTTCAGTGAAGCAAGATGTACGCCTGTGAGAAATATTCTTTTGAATCATTAATTTACGTTAGCCACTTAAACATGCCGATGTCAGAATGTAAAGTTCTTCGACACAGGAGCCCCTAGTTTAGGTTAATATACTGTACAAATGTACAGTACCGTAAAAAGATGCGTGAGCGCGGCAGGCGAAAGCACGACAGGGATATCCAGGCCGATGCAAGCACAAGTGGCATTCTGTCGCTCGTTTGCGTGGGTGGAATCTACGAGTTGAAGCTGTCCGACCGTAACGACTCAACTATGCAGCCGATCCTGCCGGTCCTGTGCGACGTCAAGTTGCCGACCCTTGGCTCCAGCCGAATGCTGTTCAAAGGCCTGGAGCGCGGGGCGGATGGAGCTGAGTGGGCGCAGGAGTGGGCCGTCCAGGTAAGCGGTGCATAGGTGTTGAAGCAATTGAGGGGAAGCGAGCTCGAGTGGCAAGCCTACTTTCGCAACCTCGTGTGCCAGTACCCTCGCCGTACAACCAGCCGAATTGACTGGTACGATGCGATGGAACGCTGCCAAGTTTTCAAAACGAAATGGATTAAGGAAGACCACAAAATACTTACTAACTTTTGTGGTAATGAAATCTGTTTTCCCAAAGCATTTACTTAATTCTTTAATCCGGGTTTGGCAACGTTTCTGCAAATAATGCCCCTTGGCTTTAAGGAAGTACCTCATTTGTCGGCAGGATTTACATCTGGCGAATCAAGCCGCCTAAGTCTTTGACTTGTATAAGTTGGTATGGATATTGCTGTACGTCGCATGCGGAAGGTGAATCCGTATAGGGAAAGCAGCTCAGTCCTCAATTTAATCAAATTCGGAGGCGGTAATGAAAAAATTATTTCTCGGGCTTCTCGTATTGGGTAGTTTGCTTTTGGAAATTCCTGCTCACGCCGGACCAATACCGTCCGACGCTGATTATTACGATACGTCTGGCAGCGTTGCTACGGGGAACTTCGCTGGATGTGCGAGCGTAACTTTTTCCGGTTGGGAGCAATCAAAATTTCGTAGAGTCGGAAACGGAGCGCATCTATTGCTCGGGCTTATTACCTATCAAAATCAGGTTTGTACGGGTGGTCCCACGACGCTGAATGGTTCGCTCAATATAAATCTCTATTTTTGGGAGTCTATATTGGAGGTAATCAATGATCCAATAGCGTGTGCGCCCTTCCTGTCCTGTACAGTTGAGAAGGGAAGGCGCCTCCTTCCGGGAACTATTACGGACCAGGTTCCTTTCACTTTAAACTTGACATCTAACACTGGCGATCCAGTAGGCGACAGTGACGGTGCATTTTTCCCCACTGCAAACAAGAGTCTCTGGGTAAAAGAAGGCGAATCAGCATCGTTTTTTGTCACAGCAAGTTTTGCTTCCCCGATTTCAATCCTAAATCTTATTCCGACAAATTCGGATGGTTGGGTAACAAATGGTACAGATCCTTTAGCGGAGCGGGTTTTCGCATCGCAGTCTGACTTAGAACTGTTGTCGTTGGCAGGGGTAGACCTTCCGGAGCCGACCTCCATCGCTCTATTTGCCATCGGAATTTTGGCCAGTATAGGTAGGCGCTGGGGGGGCGCACATCCGCTAGCTCGACTACCTAGGGCGAATCCAGAGGAGGCTTGTAGCTGCAATATGCCTCCTCTAAAAAAGTTGCGTGGCGCTCGAATCAGCAAGGCAGCGCCATACTCAATAACTGACATGTGGCCTTCCGCTTATGGCCAACGCTGGATAGTCCAACGTGCTTGGGAAGAGTCACTACTGGTCCCTACCTCAGGCGATCTCTCCGCCTCCGGCTCAGATAGGCCAGCAACGTAAATCGCCTTAAATCTGCGCTATTCAACTAAAGTGAAGTCAAGCAAATCAAGCACTTGCAAAGCGACGAAACCAATTTCTATAGCGCAGCGATCGCTAAGCAAGCATATGATTTAAATAAGGATTTTGGTGAACGAGCATCGCTCCTCTAAGCTGAGGGTCGCTGGTTCGAACCCAGCTGGGCAGGCCATCCCCGATCACGCGCGCACGCACATGGCTGTCGCGGCACTTTCACGATGGCGGCCCCTTGCAGTAAGATCACGGTCCCGGTGCCGTATCGCCGTTCCCGACCATTACTTTCGGACCCCCATGCTTTTCCTGACTGTTCCCTATGCCGAGAAGGATGAAGCGAAAGCGCTCGGCGCCCGCTGGAATCCCACCAAACGCCGCTGGTATGTCCCGGACGGCGTCGCCACTGATGCCTTCGCGAAGTGGGCCGGGCAGGGCGGCGATAGCGCCTCCCCGGCGACCACGGCAGGGGCCGGAAAGCGCGTCGACAGCTACCAGGGCAAGACCGTGACCGGCACGAACTACGTCGCGCTCGACCACGACTGCAATCCTTTCGCGCCCTGCGCGCAATGCGCCGCGGCGCTGGCCGATACCGAATGGCAGAAGGCGCGTCTACACCTGGCCGGGCTGGTCGCCAAACTCTAGCCGCCCTTGAGAATCGCATAAGCAAGCGAACGCCGTCCGCTACGCTGCCGTGTTAACGTTCCGGCAGCGCAGGCCGTCCCGGGCTGCGCGTTTCCGGAGGTCGACCATGTCGTTCGCACGACTGTTCCAGCGTTGTATTCGTGTTTGCGTTCCAACGCCGATCCTGTTTGCAGCGCTGTGCGCCACGGTTTGCGTTGCCCGCGCCGACGCGACCGCCACGCCGGCCCAGGGCGAAACCTTCACGCTGCAGCTGGCGGCGGACACTGCTCCGGCGCAGGCCGCCGATACCGGCACGGTGCAGTTCATCGGCACGGCTACGGTCATCATCCGCTTCCAGGGCTTCACGATCCTGACCGATCCGAATTTCCTGCATAAGGGCGAGCACGTGCACCTCGGCTATGGCCTGACCTCGGAACGCAAGACCAACCCGGCCATCCGATTCGAGGACTTGCCGCCGGTCGACCTGGTCGTGCTGTCGCACTTCCATGGCGACCATTTCGACCAGCTGGTGCAGGAGCGGCTCAAGCGTTCCACCCCGATCGTCACCACCAAGGAAGGCGGCGAGCGGCTCAAGCGCCACGGCTTCACGCATACGTTCGGACTGAGCAGTTGGGACCGGCTCGAGGTGAGCAAGGGCGCCGCGCGCCTGCGCGTGACCGCGACTCCGGGCCGCCACGGGCCGGCGGGCGTGGCGGTGCTGCTGCCCAAGGTGATGGGTTCGGTGCTGGATTTCGGCGCCGACCCGGCCGCACCCGACTACCGCATGTACATCAGCGGCGATACCCTGGTCTACGACGACATCCGCGCGATTCCGCAGCGTTTCCCGAACATCGACCTGGCGCTGCTGCACCTGGGCGGCACCCGCATCCTCGGCGTGGTCAAGGTCACGATGGACGGCAAGGACGGCGTGCGCATGATGCAGGTGGTGCGGCCGAAGAAGACCGTGCCGATCCACTACAACGATTATGACGTGTTCAAGTCGCCGCTCGAGGACTTTGCCCGCGAAGTGAAGGCGGCGGGGCTGGAGAAGGACGTGGTCTACCTCGGCCACGGCGAAACCTATTCCTTCGGCCGGGTACCGCCTTAGCCGGCCGGGCCGGGTGTCGGATCTGCTCAATCGTGCGCACTCGCCATACTGCCGAGTAAACGCTATGATGCTAGCCTGACAATAATTGCTTCCAAGCCACGGCATGCCCCGAGCGCACGATCCCAGCCCGAACGATTCCCTGGCCCAGCGCGACCGGCGGCTCGTCACCGGCATTGCGGTATCGGCTCTGCTGCATTGCTTGCTGCTGTCGCTGCAGTTCGGGGTTCCCGGCTTCGATGCCGGCTCGGGCGGGCCGATCCAGGTCAGGCTGGCCCCGCCGGCGCCTCCACCTTTGCCGGCTCCCGTGGACCTTCCCGCATCTGCGCTGCCGCCGCTGCCGCCCGTGCCGGCGCCGTCGGCCGCGCCCGCAAGGGGCTTGCGCCTGGTCGACCCGCGTCCCCAGCGGGTCGAGCTGGCGCAAGCGCTGCAGCCCAAGCCTGCCGCCCGGCCGGTGCGGCGCCAGAAGCCGAAGCGCCGCGCCCCGCTGGCGGCGCCGGTGATCGCATCGCTGGCGCAGCCCGATGCGCCCTTCGCCGTGGCGCCACCCCCGGCCGAAATCGAACCCGACAGCGTGCCGAGTACCGTCAGCAGCGACGCCGATGCCCAGCCCGCAGCCGAGGAGGTGGCCGTCGCGGCGCGCGAGGACGAGCAGGCCAGCGAGGCCGAGCGCCAGCGCCAGGAAGAAGCGGACCGGATCGCCGCGGCCGAAGCACGCCAGCGCCGCGAGGCGGACACCGCGCGCCTGCTGCGCGAAGAGCAGGAACTCGTGACCCGGCGCGAACGCGAAGCGCTGGCCCAGCGCGAAGCCGCCTTGCAGGCGGAAGAGCGGCAGCGGCTGGAACGGCAGCAGGCGGAGCAGAAATTCGCCGAACAGGAATTGGCGGCACGCCAGCTTGCGCAGCAGCAGCAGGTCGAGCGCGAGCAAGCGGAGCAGCGCGCTGCCGAGCAGCGTCAGGCGACGCAGCTGGCCGCTGAGCGTCTGGCGGCCGAACAGCAGGCGGCCGAGGGGGCACGCATCGCCCGCCAGCAGCTGGAAGTGCGCCAGCGCGCCGAAGCCGAGCAGCAGCGTGCGGCCGAGCGCACCGCGGCCGAACGGCTGGCAGCAGAACGCCTTGCGTCCGAGGAAATCGCACGCCGCCAGGCCCAGGCCCAGGCGGAGGCGCGCCGCCTGGCCGAGGAGCGCCTGGAATCGGAACGATTGGCGCACGAACGTGCCGAAGAAGCGGGGCGGCGTGCCGCCGCCGAGCGGCTGCAGGCTGCTGCGGGGCCGGCCATGGCCGGCAACGGCATACCCGGGTCTGGTGGTGACGGTCATGGAAGTGCACCCGGCGACGGCGCGGGAGACCGCTCTGCAGGCGGCGGCCCGGGCAGTGCCACGGCCAGCCGGGCGCGCGAACTGCTGCGCGGCATCACGATCCCGAACGTGGCGCCGCCCCCGGCGCGGCCTTTCGGCGACGCCGCCGGAGCGCGCCGCGCGCTCGCCGACGGCGCCGAGCGCGACGTGCCGCTGCGCCTCTACGTCGACAGCGTGCGCCAGAAACTGGAACGCACGGCGGTCCTCGGCGGCGCCCAGTTTGCAAGGAGCGAGGTCAGGATCGATCCCCTGGTCAGCCTGTCGCTGCGCAGCGACGGCAGCGTCGACGAGGTCACCATCGTGCGCTCGAGCGGCCGGGCCGACATGGACGATGCGGTCCGCCGCTTCGTCCGCCTCAACGCCCGCTACTCCGCCTTCCCGCCGAACGTCGCCGCGCGCTTCGACATCATCGAAATCCGCCGCATCTGGCGTTTTGCCGACGGCCTGAAGTTACTCGAGGAAATACGCTGAACCGCGCCGCAGCCGCAGTTTGATCAACTACAAAGCCAAGCCTGATGGACGCCGTACGCTGAACTGAACCGTTCAAGTAAGACGTCTATTTTTGACAGGCAACAATCATGGCTGCGATTTGTTCAGTTGCAATATCGGGTTGCCGGCTGCTCGTGCTGGCATGTGTCCTTTCCCTCGTCCTGCCGGGCTGTAGCACCGGCATCGGTTTCGCCGGCGGCGGGAAGGATGGCGGCGGGGGCGATGCGCCGCCGACGGAACTGATCACAGAGAAGCTGATCGACAGTGAGCGGCGCGCGCTGGCCGAGCAGTCCCGGCAAGACCTGTCGCCGCTGATCGTGCCCGATCCGGCGCCGTACACCATCGGCCAGGGCGACATCCTGTCGATCGTCGTGTGGGACCACCCCGAGCTTGCCGGCGGCGGCATGACCGCCGCCACCGCCGCCACCGACAGCGGCACCGCAGCGCCCAACGTGGTCCCGCCGGGCTTCGCGGTCGACCATATGGGCCGCATCCAGTTTCCCCTGATCGGACTGCTGCACCTCGAGGGGCAGACCGAAGAGCAGGCCAGGGCGCTGCTGACCAAAAAGCTGGCGCGCTACATCGCCCAACCGAGCCTGACCCTGCGCGTCCAGTCCTACCGCAGCAAGCGGGTCTACATCGACGGCGAAGTCAAGGCGCCCGGCCTGCAGCCGATCAACGATATTCCCATGACCCTGGTCGAAGCGCTGAACCGCGCCGGCGGCATGCTGGCCGGCGCGGACCAGAGCCGCATCATGGTCGAACGCGGTTCGCGCCGCTACATGATCAACCTGCGCGACCTGGTGCAGAAGGGCGTCAACCCGGGCACCGTGCTGCTGAAACACGGCGACGTGGTGCGCGTCCACTCGCGCGACGAAAGCAAGGTCTTCGTCTCAGGCGAGGTGGTCACGCCGAAGGCCCTCACCATGCACAACGGCCGCCTCACCCTGAACGAGGCGCTCGGCGAAAGCGGCGGTGTCAGCCCGCTGAGCGGCGACGCGCGCCAGATCTATGTGGTGCGCAAGACGCCCGAGCGCACCCGCGTGTTCCAGCTCGACGCGCGCGTGAGCGGCGCCCTGGCGATGGCCGAATCCTTCGAGCTGCGGCCGAAGGACGTGGTCTACGTCGCCGCGTCGCCGCTGGCCAACTGGAACCGCCACCTGAGCCTGCTGTTCCCGGGAGCGTTGACGTCCGCGGTCGGCGTCACGACCCGGCCCTGAGCACCGGTCTCCGGGCACCCGATTCCGAGCACCCGATTCCGAGCACCGTTACCGAGCGAGGTCCGCTACCATGAGCAATCCTGCCGACGCCCATCCGCTGACCCACATTTCCCACAGCCCGCCCGTGCTGTCGGTGCCCTTCGACCCGCGGCCGCCCGAGCCCTTGCCGGAAGAACCGACCGTCGACCTGAAGGGCTATTTCAACACGCTGTACGACAGCCGCTGGCTGATCGGCAGCATCACGGCCTTCATCACGGTGGTGGCGGTGCTGTATGCGCTGGTCGCCAAGCCGGTGTACGAGGCCAACCTCATGATCCACGTCGAAGAGGAAAGTCCGAACGCGTCCAAGAACATCCTGAGCGAGGCTTCGTCCCTGTTCGAGACCAAGAAGGCGGCCATCGCCGAGATGGAGCTGCTGCGTTCGCGCATGGTGGTGTCGCGTGCGGTCGACAACCTCCAGCTCTACATCGAAGTCCAGCCGAAGTACTTCCCCGTGGCCGGCTTCTGGTTCGCCACCCAGAACGCGGGCAACTTGTCCAACCCCGGCCTGTTCGGCTATGGCGGCTACGTGTGGGGCGGCGAGAAGGCCGACGTCTCGGTGTTCGAGGTGCCCGAGTCCTGGCTCAACCGCGAGTTCGTGCTGACCGCGCGCGCCGGCAACCGTTACCGTTTTTCCGGCGGCGGGCAGCGCCTGGCCTTCGACGGCACCGTGGGCCAGCGCTACCGGGTGCCGCTCCCCGACGGCCTGCTCGAGATCAAGGTGGACCGCCTGCATGCGAATCCCGGCGCGCGCTTCCGCATCAAGCGCAAGTCGCGCCTGGGGACCATCCAGGCCATCCAGAGTTCGATGGTGATCACCGAGCAGGGCAAGCAGTCGGGCGTCATCGAGGTCAAGCTGCAGGGCGAGAGCTCGGCGCGCATCAACAACCTGCTGAGCGAGATCGGACGCGAGTACATGCGCCAGAACCTGGCCCGCAAGACCGAGGAAGCCGAGAAGTCGCTGGCCTTCCTGAACCAGCAGCTGCCCATCCTCAAGCGCCAGCTGGAGCAGTCCGAAGACCGCTACAACCAGTTCCGCAATGCCCATGGCACCGTCGACCTGCGCGAGGAAGCGCGCATGAGCCTGACGCAGGCGGCGGCGGCCCGCACGCGGCGCATGGAACTGATCCAGAAGAAGACCGAACTGCTGGCACGCTTCACCGAAGACCACCCGGTGGTGGTGGCGATCAACCGCCAGCGCAAGGAAGTCGATGCCGAGATCGAAGCCATCGCCGGCCGCATCCGGACCCTGCCGGTCATGGAACAGGACGAAGCGCGCCTGACGCGCGACATCAAGGTCAACACCGACCTCTACACGGCGCTGTCGAACACCGCCCAGCAACTGCGCCTGATCTCGGTCGGACGAGTCAGCAACGTACGCCTGGTGGACGCCCCGATCGCGCCGGAAAAGCCGATCAAGCCGAACCGGCCGCTGATCGTCGCGATGGCAGTCGTGACCGGGCTGTTCCTGGGCACCCTGATCGCCTTCACCCGCAAGGCCATGCGCGGCGGGATCGACGACCCGCAAAAGATCGAACGCATGCTGCGCGCGCGGGTCGTGTACGCGTCGATCCCCCACAGCGGCAACCAGGACAAGCTGATGCGCAAGTCCAAGCCCGACGGCGTGCTGCCGCTGCTGGCCCAAATCCTGCCGGAAGACCCCGCCGTCGAGAGCCTGCGCAGCTTCCGCGCGGCCCTGCAGTTCTCGATGCCGCACTTCAAGAATAACGTGGTCATGATGGCCGGCCCCACCCGCGACCTCGGCAAGTCCTTCATCGCCGCGAATTTCGCCGCCGTGATGGCTGCCAGCGGCAAGCGCGTGCTGCTGATCGACGCCGACATGCGCAACGGCCACCTGCACCGTTACTTTGGCCTGGAGCGGGGCAAGGGATTGTCGCGCGCGATCGTCGGCGGCGCCAGCGTGGACGAAGTCATCCACCGCAACGTGCTGGACCGGCTCGACTTCATCCCGACCGGAGAATTGCCGACCAACCGGGCCGAGTTCCTCCTGCACCTCAACTTCGGCACGCTGCTGGAGACGGTCAGCCCGCAATACGATCTGGTGCTGATCGATCCGCCTCCGCTGCTGGCGGTGGCCGACGCCCTCATCATCGGAGCCCATGCGGGCGCCGTGTTCCTGGTGACCCGCTCCGCGGTGACCACCGAAGGGCAGATCAACGAGTCGATCAAGCGCCTGAACCATGCCGGGATCTCGCCGCGCGGGGTTCTGTTCAACGACATGGCGCTGCGGCTGGGAGACTACCGCTCGCAGTATGGGGGCGGGCCGCAGCTGGCTTATGTGGCTTGATAGGTATTCGCGCCGGTATCCGAGCAGACCGCGACGCAGATTCGCACCCAAAACACTTGTTACCGTCTACATGGTCTGCGTCCCATGACACAGGCGATAAAGCGAAGGCACAAGCCTTCCCAAGCATCACTGACTGGTTGAGAAGGTCCGTGTCGGGTCGGCTCCTGCTTCGTGACAGTCTGCTACTTTTTCACACCGCCCCGATGTTATGCTGAGCCCAACGGCCAAGTCCGGCCAAGTGCGGACCTCATCTCACCTTACGCGACGATACGATGAACAATGAAATCACGGCTATCGTCGTGGACGACGAAACTATTTTGCTCGGCGGGCGCAAGCTCGTTGGAATGGATGAGGTTGCCGACGCACTCAGGTCAGCGCTGGAGAACGATCCGAACTTCACTCTCGTCATCGAGTCAACGCCGACTGGACACTACCGCGGGATCGGTACAGTGATCTATGCCAGCCAGCGCGTTGGGATGCCGGTCGGGAACCTGCGTTGGACGATGGATGACGGTGCGGTAGTGTCCTTTGACGAGTTGAAGGCCCGAAATTCTACGCCGCCCATATGATGGGAGCGACCGTCCGCAACGACCGCCCGCATGATGCCGCTTCAGTCCGGCGACAGCGCGGCCCGGACCGGCTTGGTACGCGGCGTCAGCAGCCAGTTCTTCATGGCCTTGCGGATCCGCACGGTATGTCGCTCGAACAGCAGGTAGAACACGTAGGCCGCCAGCACGACTGTGCCGAGTACCAGGAAATACCACAGGAAATCCGTTGCCACGTTCGGGTTGAGGCGGTCACGGCCGAGGTATTGCCCTCCCAGGTAGCGCATCAGGTCGATGACCGGGATGTGGAGCACGTAGAGCGAGAACGAAAACTCCGAGAAGAACACCGCCACCCGGTTGGTCCGGACATAGGCCGGCGCGGCCGTGTCGACTGCCTGCTGGAGCGAGGCAAGCAGGAACAGGAAGGGGATGCTGCAGATGATGTCCTGCACGAAGGACCCTGGCACCAGGTCGTCGTTGGTCCCGCGCAGCCGGTAATACACGAACAGCGCCAGGGTCAGCAGCAGCAGCAAGCCGCGGCAGACCTGGCCGCAATCGATGCGAATACGCGAGAACGCGGCGCCGAGCAGCCAGATCGCGAAATACAGCGAGATCATGTCGCGCAGCGTCGACAGCAGCAGGACCAGGGCTGCGCCGGCGGCAACCCGGCGCAGCACACCGCCACCGGCGATCACCAACAGCAGCAGGGGGAACTGGATGTAGTACCAGGTTTCGTGCGCTAGGCTCCACAGCGGATAATTCCCGCCGAAGTCAGGCACGGTGACCGTCTGCAGGCCGAGCAGGTTGCCGGCAAACGAGGTCGCCGAGAACTCGTTGGCCGGGTCGAAGTCCATCGCTCCGGGCGCGGCGGCGCCAATCACCAGGCTGACGGCCAGGGTCAGCAGCAGGGTGGGAAGCAGGACGGTCCAGAGCCGGGTGAAACGGTCGATCGCATAGTGGGCCAAGGCTCGCGGCTTGCCGAAACGGTTCATCAGGCTGCCGCCCACCAGCCAGCCGCTGATGAGGAAGAACACGACCACCGCCTGGTGCGCGAAACCGGTGAAGAAGGCCAGTCCAAGGTAGGCGGGGCTCGGGTCTTCAAGCGTGCGCAGACCAGGGTAGATCTCGGCACGCAGGTGCGAAGCCGCGACCTGCAGGGCGGCCAGGCCGCGCAGCGCGGAGATCGACAGCGACTGCACCGCGTTCTCGCCCAGCGGGGCTCGTGCTTGCCAATGCATCGAGGGGAAGGAAATCATGTGTCTCTCCATTGGTAGAAAACTGCTAGCCGCATGTGTCCCAGGAATAGGGTTGCGTATTGCCGGACAGCGCCAGCGCGAGCCGGATCATCCAGTAACCGACATGCGCAGACTGCATCAGCGAGGCCGATGCGAGGAAAACCGCTACTGCGCAAACCGCCGGGGCCAGGCCGGCCGCGACGCTGTGCGGCCCCAACCGGCCCCCGGCTTGATGTTCGGCTTGATGCTCCGCTTGATACAGGGTGCCGACGCTGGCGCAGGCGCCGAGCAGCCAGCCGGTCGCCGCTTCCGCGACCGCATGTTCGTCTTGTCCCACCAGCACGACGGCCATCGCCAGTCCCAGCCCGAGCCCGGCGCCCGCAGCGGTCAGCGCGAGCCCGCGTCCGGCCGGGCGGCACAGCAGGTAGCCCAGCACCGGGTACACCGCCGTCACACCGGCGGCATGACCGCTGAAGGCCTTGAAATCGAGCATGGCGATATCGAGGCCCCAGCCCAGGTAGGCGACCTTGCTGCCGCCGACCAGGGCCATGGCCCCGAGGTAGAACAGGGCCCAGGCAATCGCAGCACGCCGGGCACGGGCGGCCAGCAGCCAGGCGCCGGCCGCCGCGGCCAGCGGCAGGGTCAGCTCGAGGTCGCCGAGGTGCAGCAGCTGCATCGCGGTTCGCCGTTCAGCGCACGACGGCAAGCAGCGTGTGCGCCAGGATGCGTACATCGCCCCAGAAACTGCGTTCCTTCACATAGCGCACGTAATAGTCCAGCTTGACCGGCAGTACGGCGTCGACATAGGCCCGCTCCGGATCCGCGGCGCGCGCCAGGATCGCGTTCTCGTCCTTGTAGCGGATCGCCGCCCAGTCGGTGATGCCGGGCGCGACCGACAGCACCAGGCGCCGCTGTTCGGGCGGATAGCAGTCGACGTAGCGCGGTACCTCGGGGCGCGGCCCGACCAGGCTCATGCTGCCTTGAAGGACGTTCCAGAGCTGGGGCAACTCGTCGAGCTTGTAGTGGCGCAGGAAGCGGCCGGCACGGGTGACGCGCGGGTCGGCGCCGACGGTCAGCTGGGGCCCATCTACCTTGCGCTGCTGCATGGTGCGGAATTTATAGATTGTGAACAGGCGGCCGCCGCGTCCGACGCGTTGCTGGCGGTACAACACCGGGCCGCGCGAATCGAGCCTGATCCAGAGAGCGATCAGCAGCAGCACGGGCGCCAGCACGAGCAGGCCCGCGGCGGCGCCGAGCAGGTCGAAGGCACGCTTGCTCATGACAGCAGCTCGTGCAGCGCCGCGATCACGCGGTCCTGGTCGGAATCGAGCATCCGGGTGTACAGCGGCAGCGTGAGCATGGCCTCGAAGCTGGCTTCGGCGACCGGGAAGGCATCCGGATCCAGCCCGTAGCTGTCGCGCCAGTAGGGCTGGCGGTGCAGCGGAATGAAGTGCACGCTGGTGCCGATGCCGCGTTCGGCGAGCTCGCCGATCAGTTCGTCGCGGCCGATGCCGGCGCCTTCCTGCAGGCGGACCACGTACAGGTGCCAGGCATGGGTACTGCCCAGTTCGGGATGGACCGGCAATTGCAGGGGCAATTCGGCCAGGGCCTCGTCGTAGCGCTGGGCGAGCCAGGTGCGGCGTTGCTGGAAGCGGTCGATCTTGCGCAGTTGCTCGATGCCGATGGCGGACGCGATGTCGGTCAGGTTGTACTTGAAGCCGGCCGCGACCACCTCGTAGAACCAGGATGGCACGCGCGAGGTATAGCGGTCGAACGCGTCCCGGCTGATGCCGTGCAGGCGCATGGTGCGCATGCGCGCGGCCAGTTCGGCGTCGCGGGTGACGACCATGCCGCCTTCGCCGGTGGTCATGGTCTTGTTCGCATAGAAGCTGAAGACGGTGATGTCGCTGCCGAGCGTGCCCACCAGTTTGCCGTCCAGCCGGGTAGGGAAGGCGTGCGCCGCGTCGTCGATGACGCGCAGGCCGTGGCGCGCGGCCAGCGCCAGGATGGCGTCCATGTCGCAGGCCAGGCCGGCGTAGTGCACCGGCATCACGGCCCGGGTGCGCGGGGTGATCGCGGCGGCAATGGCGGCGGGCGAGACGTTCAGGGTGACCGGGTCGACGTCGACGAATACCGGCCGGGCGCCGAGGTAGCGCACGACTTCGGCGGTGGCGGTGAAGGTCATGGTGGGGACGATGACTTCGTCGCCCGGACCGATGCCGACGCTTTCCAGCGCCAGGTGCAGGCCGGCGGTGGCGGAATTGACCGAGATTGCTTCCACGTCGCCGCCCAGGTAGGCGCGGAACTCCTGTTCAAAACTGCGCGTAACCGGCCCGGTGGTGACCCAGCCCGACCGCAGGCAGGCCGACACGGCACGGATCTCCTCGTCGCCGATGTCCGGCAGCGCGAAGGGCAGGAAGCGCGGTGGGATGTCGTCAATCGGGTCAGCGCTCGACTTTGCTGCGGTTAGTGCCTGTTCAGCCATGGGAAACCTCGTGTGCGAAAGTGGTCAGGAAACGTTGTCCGAGGACGGGATAGGTGAGCTTTGCCAGCGCATAGGCGCGCCCGCGCTCGCCCAGCGCGCGCCGTTCGCTCCCGGACATGGCCAGCAGTGCGGCCAGCCCGCGGGCAACGGCCGTCGGGTCTTCGGGTGTCACGGTCAGGCCGCAAGCGGCCTCGCGCACCGGGTCGTTGCCGGCTTCCACCGCGTGCAGCACGGGGCAGCCTCCCATCATGTAATCGATCAGCTTGTTCGGCGCGATGCCGAAGCGGTACAGCGGCTGGCGCTGCCAGCCGAGGTAAGCGATGTCGAGTTGCGCCATCAGGGCCGGGATCTGCGTTTTCGGGATGGGTGGCGCGAAATGCATGTGCGCGAGCCCCAGGTCGCGGGCGCGCCGCTCGAGCCGCGCTTTCTCGGGACCGTCGCCCACCAGCACGAAGGCCAGCGGCTGGTCGTGCATGAGCGCGGCCGCGTCGAGCAGGGTGTCGAGCGCGTTGGCCAGGCCGTGGCTGCCGGCATAGCCGACCACCGTGCGTGCCTGGGCGCGCAGGCCGGCGAGCAGGGCGCCGAGCGCCTCCGGCAGCGCCGGCGGCGGCGCCAGCCATTCGCCCGGATCGGTCCCGTTCGGGATCAGGTGCAGCTTGTGCGGCGCCATGCCGCGCGCCTCGAGGTGTTCGCGCACCTTGGGCAGGATCGACACGATGCTGTCGGCGTGGCGACAGGCGTAGTCTTCGGCCGACTGCAGCAGGCGGATGAAGGGATGGTGGCGCGAGAAGCCGCCCAGTTCGATCGGCGACAGCGGCCACAGGTCGTGCACCTCGTGCAGCAGGCGGGCCCCGGCCAGGCCGGCGATCCGGTGCGCCGGCCAGATGTCGAGCGGGTAGGTGCTGGAGGCGATGACGACCTGCGGCGCGACCTCGCGCGCCAGCGTGCGCGCTTCGCGCCACAGGCGCAGCACGAAAGCCGCCATGTTGCGCACCCTGGCCAGGCCGTTGCCGCGGTAGGGCGGCGTGGCGAACCAGGTGTAGTCGATGCCGTCGATAGTCTCGTCGTGCCGCTTGCGTCCCGCCATCTCGGGCGCACGGGCACGCACGTGGGCATGGCTGGCAGCCACGATCCTTACCCGGTGCCCGTGCCGCACCCATTCACGCGCCAGGTAGTAGGGCCGGTATTCCATGCCGTGGTGGACCGAGCCGGCATAATGGTTGATCAGGAGGATGTTCATGGGCGTGTTCGCGTCGTCCCTGTCTTGTGCGCGCCGGTCTGCCTCAGGCGCGCCATGCGACTTCTTCGACCAGGCGGCGCACGTTGAAGCGCGTGCTTTCGACCCAGTTGGTTTCCCACTGCACCGGATGGGTGAGCAGGCAGATGTGCTGGTACTTTCCCAGCGCCTCGAAGGGCGACACCGGGTAGTAGTAGACCGGGTGCTTGCGGTCGCTGATGTAGACGTCGAAGCAGCGCAGCAGTTCGGCGTCGTAGGATTCGCATTCGATTCCGCAGCGCTTGCGCAGGGCCTCGTCGCGCAGCAGCTCGTGGTTGATGACTTTCAGGCGGCGGTTGGCGAAGTCGCCGTGGCTTGCAACCGTCGTGATCGGCAAGCCCAGGCGCCCGACGATCTGGCCGACGTTGCGGGCAAACAGTTCGCGGATTTCGGGAAAGCGCTGGCGCACGGCCTCGGCGCAGCGCAGCCGGTGGCGCTTGGCGAAATCGGCCACTTCTTCGTAGTGGTAGCTGGCTTCGCTGCCGGCGGCTTCGATGTCGCGCATGAAGCCGTAGTCGAGGGTGCACAGGCGGAAGTAATAGCTTGCGTGTACACCATGGCGCGACTCGATGGCGAACATTTTCTTGGCGGTGCGCAGGTCGCTGTCGATGTCGTGCCGGTGCACGAAGCTGCGCCCGGTCGGGCTGCCCGCGCCATGGACCTGGCGGAAAAACTCGCGCACCGACAGCTGGGCATAGCCGGCCGCGGCGACTTCGCGCACCAGGGCCTCGTATTCGCCTAGCCGGCTCGGCATCAGGTAATCGGCATACACACGGTTGAGCATGGCGTTCATTGCAGGCTGTAGCTGGCGCGATAGGGACGGAAACCCAGGATGGTCTTGAAATGCCGGAGGCCCGGCTGGGCACCGAAAAAGGTGTCGTACATGATGTAGCGGACGTCGCCGGCATCGATCAGCTGGCAAACCGCCTCGCTCAGCAGCAGATGCATGATGCCGTCGTTATTGCGAATTCCCATCATTTGAGAAAACGCGGCGAAATTTCCGTAAATGCCCAGCGTTGCATACGCAACGAGCTTGCCTTGCGGATTTAAGACTCCCCAATAGCGGAAATGTTTTTGGTCGTCGAAACTCTCTTGCTTCGCCAGGTATTTCTCGTCCATTTTCCGGCCCTGGCGGACATCGAGGCTGGTATTGATTTCGTGGATATCTTCGACATAGGCGTTCCGGTCGATTTCGCGCACGACATAACCCCGGCTGCGTGCCCGTTTGGCGTGGTAGCCGCCATGGTTCTTGCCCTTGATGTGGTCGAGGTAGGCGTCGCGTGTCGGATATTCCGACAGGTCGATCAGGGCAGCACCGAGGGTCTTGTGCCGGATGATCTTGAACCGGGGATGTGGTTTCGTGTAGGCGCGATAGGTCGCCTTGATATCGACCGGATCGATTTGTTGCGAGAAATTAAGCCGGGCTCGGGGCAATTTAATTACCTCGAGAAACGTATTGTAATGTTGCAAGAACATACTTGGTCTCATATTTCTTTGATAACTAAACAATACGGCCGATGGCTGCGGTTCTTATTGAACTAACGTAAATCCCGGGCCTCGAAATCAATCAGTCGAACGGATTGAATGCGCGGGCAAACCGGGTTTGCCGACAAGCTTTTTGCGATGCGCCGTGGGCGCCAGCAGATCGGCATAAAACGCAATTAATTTATCGGCTTCGTTTTCCCAATTAAAGCGTTCGAGGACGGCACGGCGGCCATTGGCGCCCATCGCGCGCGCCTGCAGCGGATGGCTGGCCAAGCGGTCGATGGCGGCGGCGATCGCGGCCGGGTCGCGCGGGTCGACGCACAGGCCGCAACGGCTGCCTTCGACGATGTCGCGCCAGAGTGGAAAGTCGGACGCGATCACGGGGATGCCCGCAGCCATGTACTCGAACATCTTGACCGGCAGGGCTTCGCGGTAGCTGGCGGTCGGGTGCAGCGTGACCAGGCCCGCGAACGCGCGCGCCATCACGCCGGCCACGCCCGCGCGGTCGAGGTGGCCGAGCGCATCGACGCGGCGCCAGCCTGGAAGGCACCGGACTTCCGCATCCAGTTCGGCCTCGGCGAAGCTGCCGGCCAGCGCCAGCCGCGCCGGCGTGCGCAGCAGCGCACATGCCTGCACCAGTTCGCGCACTCCGCGGATCGCCGAGATGCCGCCCACGTAGCAGAAACTGTCGCGTGCTTCCGTGGACACCGGCGTCGCCGCCGCCGCGAATTCCTCTGCGCGCGGATAGTTGTTGACGTCCACGGTGAGGGGATTGTGGGCGGACAGCCGGTCGCGGATCAGCGGCGTGGCCGCCAGGACGCCGTCGAAGCGGCGCAAGGCGGCGCGCTCGAGCTGTACGAAGGCGCGCGCCAGCAGGCGCGCGCTGCGCGGCGACAGGTAGGGCTTGTCCAGCAGCTGGGAAGGCACGTCTTCGTGGGCGTCGAACACCACCTTGCGGCCGCCACAGGCGAGCCGGAGCCCGACCGGGATCAGCTCCGGGTCGTGCAGGTGGTAGGCGTCGGCATCGAGCGCCAGGGCCGCGCGCCCGACCCGCCAGGTCGTGCGCAGCATGCGTTCACGCCGGCCTGACGGGCGGCCGACGTCGAGGATCCGGATGCCGTCGCGGCACGCTGCGCCGAGACCGTCCGCCACCACGAGGGCGAGCTCATGCCCGTGGCTGGCGAGGCTGCGGCACTGCTTCACGAAGATCCGTGTATCGAAGCGCGGATGTGCCGAGCTCAGGTGCGCGATGCGGGCCATGTTTCCTCTCGTAGGAGTAACGCGCACAGGCGCCGAGGGTGGCGCTGAGCAGCATGTCGGTGAAATAGTGGGACGTCAGCAGCAGCAGGACGGTGACGCAGGCAAAGGCGAAAGCGCACATGAACAGGCCGCGTGCGCGGGCGGCGAAATACTCGTGGAAGAACATCGGCGCGATCGGCACGATCGCCAGCGCCGCCAGGTAGGCCATCCCGAACAGGCCGAGGTCGACCCAGGCCGACAGCACGTTGTGCGAGTAGTAGCCCGGTTTGTAGCTGGCATAGTCGCCGAACAGCGGATGCGCGGCCACGGTCTGCCAGGCATGCACGGTCAGTTGCTGGCGCTTGTTGGCCGAGGTCGAATGCGACAGGTCGAGCAGCTCGAGGATGCGGTTGGAGGGCAGGGACGCCAGGATCTGGTCGAAGTACATGGCCAGCAGCGCCGCCAGCATGACCGCGGCCAGCAGGAAGTAGAGCTTGTGGCGCGAATAGTAGAACTCGACCAGCGGAATCGCGAACATCAGGGCCGCGAACTCGCTGCGCGCCGTGTTGACGAACAGGGTCGCCGCCCCCAGCGCATGCAGGACCAGGCGCAGCGGCAGACGACGGGTAAAGCAGACCACCGCCAGGTAAGTAAACAGGTAGGAGCGCGAAAAGCCCTGGTAGGTGGCGAGCGCGTCGGCGTCCTTGGCGATGCCCAGCGCGCCCAGGTAGAACACGCCGTCGACCGAGTTCGCGAAGGCGATCGAGGACATGGCAGCCAGGCTGAGCAGCCCGACGATCCGGAAGCGGCGGCTTTCGAAGTCGATGAAGCTGAACTGGATGAAGACGAGCACCATGAACAGCACGCCAAGCATGTGATTGGTTACGATGACGCGGTTGGCGCCCGCAGCGCCGTTGACCACGACGACGGTCAGGAAGTAGGCGAAGAACAGGCCGTAGTGGAGGTCGACCATCGACATCCGGCGCCGGTCGCGCCGCATGCGTGACAAGTAGATCATGCACATCGGAAGGGCGAACAGCACCGCAACCGGCGCGAAATAGCCACCCAGGAAGGCTCCGGTTATCCCGGTGCCGAGCAGGGTGTGGTAGAAGAAGAAGCCGGGGAAGAGCGCGAAGAAGCAGCCGATCAGGACCAGCTGGTCGCGCCGCTCCCATCCGCGCAGATCTCGTCCGCGCAGTTCGCGTCCATCCTCGCGCAGCGTCTTCATGCCGCCGCCGGCACGTTGCGCGAGCACTGCCAGGACATGTGCAGGTAGACCAGGTAGAGGCAGCAATACCCGATCACGTAGCACAGCACGTTCTGCGCCATGCTCCCCTGGGCCAGGAAGGCAGCGAAGGTCATGGCGAACAGCGCGACCTGCCACCACAGGTCGGCCTTCTGGCGCCCGGCGACGAAGAACACGTAGCTGAGCGGGCTGGCGACGAAGTTCAGCAGGAACAGCGGCGCCATCAGTTGGGCCAGCTCGCCGGAGGCGCACCAGTTGGCACCGAATACCCAGGCGAACAGCTGCGGGGCGAACAGCAGCAGGAGCAGGGCCGGGCCGGCGCCGAGCACCATCAAGGCCTTGAACGTATGGCGATAGGCGCGGGCGCAGTTGCCGAGTTCCTCGAATTCGCGCACGGATTCGCGCTTGAACACTTCCAGCACGGAAGCGGCGAGCAGCGAGACCGGCGCCGACAGCACGCGCTGGGTCAGCGCGAACAGGCCGGCGGCCAGCGCGCCATGGCGCATGCCGATCAGGAACAGCGGCAGCTGGCTGACCATGCCGTTGAGCAGGTTGGATGGCAGCGAGTAGCGCCAGAATTTGTGGTGCCGCAGCAGGTGGGCGCGCTGTTCGGCGTCGAGGCGCCAGCCGATCGGCGCGCTGGGCGGCAGCAGCAGCATGCGTGCGGTGGCGAAGCCGGCGGCTGTCCCGAACAGATGCCCGAGCACCAGGCCGACGCCGCCCAGTCCCGCATGCAGCAAGGCCAGTTGGGTGGCGACGATGATGGCGGCGGTGGTGACCTTGGCGCGCGCCGCCTTGCCGAAGGCATTGTGCGAGGTGGCGAAGGCCAGCGTGGTCTGCATGCAGGCGGTGAGCCAGGTGGCGGCGCCGATGGTCAGCAGGGCGGTCCAGGGCAGGCGCGCAGCGGCATCGATGCCGGCCAGCCGCGCCGCGGCGGCCAGCAGGGTCAGCGCCAGGGCGGTGGCGCTGGTGCTGTAGAACACGACACGGAAGCAGGCGCGCTGCCGCTCCGGCTCGTGGTCGAGGATCATCGCCGCTTCCATGCGCAGGGTAGCGCCGATTGCCGCGACCGCGACGATGCCGAGCCAGACGCTGTAGGCGCCCAGCTCGCCGGGGGTGCACATCCGGGTCAGGAGCGGTGCGGCCAGCAGCGGCAGGGCCTGGGCGCCGATGGCCCCGCCCAGCACGGTGGCCACGTTGCGCCAGAACGGCGGCACCGGCATCGAGCGCAGCCTCATGGCGCCAAGCTCATGCCGCTTTGCCCGGCTGGACCGCCGCGCGGAGCGCCTGGCCGAGGGCCTGCACCACACGGTGCGCGCTTGGACGGTCGAGGAAGGGACCCATCGGCAGGCTCAGCACCTCGTGGGCCAGGCTGGCGGCCACCGGGCAGCCCCCGGGGATGGCCCAGTGCGCGTAGGCGGGTTGCTGGTCGATCGGCACCGGATAGTGGACCGCGGTCGGGATGCCGGCCGCCTGCAGGGCTTCCTGCAGCCGTTCGCGCTGCGGAACCCGCACCGTGTACTGGGCGTAGACGCTGCTGCGGTCCGGCCGGCAGCCGACCGGCTCGACCAGGTCGCCAGGCATGCTGCCGAGCAGGTCGTCGTAGCAGGCCGCGGCGCGCTGGCGCTGCCCGATCTCCCATTCGAAGCGGTCGAGCTTGGCCAGCACGACCGCGCATTGCAGGGTATCCATGCGTCCGCCCACGCCGATGCGTGTGTGCACGTAGCGGCGCGACTGGCCGTGCACGCGGATCTCGCGCATGGCCCTGGCCAGGCCGTCGTCGCTGGTGAAGAGGGCGCCGCCGTCGCCATAGCAGCCGAGCGGTTTGCTGGGAAAGAAGCTGGTGCAGCCGATGGTGGACAGGTTGCAGCTCTTGCGGCCGCGGTAGGTGGCGCCGAAGCTCTGGGCGGCATCTTCGATCACGGCCAGGCCGTGGCGTTCGGCGATGGCGTTGATCTCGTCCATGTCGGCCGGCTGCCCATACAGCGACACCGGGATGATGGCGCGGGTGCGCGGCGTAATGCGCGCCTCGACCAGGCGGTGGTCGATGTTGCAGGTGCCGGCCTCGACGTCGACGAACACCGGCGTGGCGCCCAGCAGCACGATCGCTTCGGCGGTCGCAATGAAGGAGAAGGGCGTCGTGATGACTTCGTCGCCGGGCTGCACGCCGAGCGCCATCAGCGCGATGATCAGCGCCTCGGTGCCGGACGAGACCGTGATGCAGTTGCGCGCGCCGGTGAAGGCGGCCAGCCTGTTTTCCAGCTCGGCCACCTCGCGCCCCATGATGTACTGGCCGTGGTCGAGGACCGTCTGGATCCGGGCGTTGATCAGCTCGCGGGACGCGAGATATTGCGACTTGAGGTCGATGAAATCCATGGGGTCCTCGTCAGGGTTGGGAAGCGGCGCGCTCGAGGTGGCAGGCACCGTCGTGCAGCACGTACAGGTCGCCGGTGTGGGGGCAGCGCGCCTCACCCTCGAGCTTGTCCTCGCTCGCAGCGCCCGGCAGAGGAAGCGCCAGGCGTTCGCCAAAGCGGCCGATCCAGCCGATCTGGCGTGCCGGCACCCCGGCCACCAGGGCAAAGGGCGGCACGTCGCGGTTGACGACGGCGCCCGCGGCCACGAAGGCGTACTCGCCGACGGTGACGCCGCACACGATGGTGGCGTTGGCGCCGATGGTGGCGCCGCGCCGCACCAGGGTGCGCCGGTATTCGTGTTTGCGCGTCACCGCCGCGCGCGGGTTGTAGACGTTGGTAAACACCATGCTCGGACCGCAGAACACCTCGTCTTCGAGCGTGACCGCGTCATAGATCGAGACATTGTTCTGGACCTTGACCTGGTTGCCGAGCACGACATCGTTGCCGACGTAGACGTTCTGGCCCAGCGAGCAGTCTTCGCCGATGCGGGCGCCGGCGCTGACGTGGGCGAAGTGCCAGACCCGGGTGCCGTCACCGAGGGCGGCGCCGTGGTCGACGATGGCGCTGGAGTGGATGACGATGGCCATGTCAGTACTCCAGCGGCAGGGCGATGCGCTTGCCGTCGCGTGCCGAACGGTAGGCGGCAACCAGTACCTCGAGCGATTTCAGGCCTTCGCGCCCGTCGGTTTCCGGCTCGGCCTCGCCGCGCAGCACCTTGATCACGTTGTCGTAGTAGAGCGGGTGGCCGAAGCCGTAGACCGAGGCGGTCTGGTAGCTGGCGTCCTTGACGCGCTCGTCGTCCGGATCGGGCCTGGCGAATTCCCACTGCTGCACTTCGTTGACGGCGACGCCGCCGATACGCGCGGTGCCGTGCTCGCCCAGGATGGTGATCGAGCCTTCCATGTTGCGCGGGTAGGTCAGCATGGTGACGTTCATGGAGCCCAGCGCGCCGTTGCGCCAGCGCAGGCTGATGACGCCGGTATCCTCGACCTCGATGTCGCGCGCCAGGGTGGCGGTATAGGCCTGCAGGCTTTCCACCGGGCCGACGATCCAGTCGATCAGGTCGACGTAGTGGCTGGCCTGGTTCATGAAGGCGCCGCCGTCGAATTCCCAGGTGCCGCGCCACTTGGCGCTGTTGTAGTACTCGTCGGGGCGGGTCCAGAACACGTTCAGGTTGACCATGTAGATGCGGCCGAAACGCTTCTTGTCGACCGCGCTCTTGAGCAGTTGCAGGGTGGCGTTGCGGCGGTTCTGCTTGACGACGAACAGGTGCACCCCGGCGGCGTCGGCCGCCGCCACCATGGCCTTGCCGTCTTCCCAGCGCGTGGCCATCGGTTTTTCGGTGAGGACGTGGCGCCCGGCGCGCGCCACCTGGATCGCCTGGTGCGGATGCAGCCCGGACGGCGTGCACAGCACGAAGGCGTCGGCCTCGCACTCGGCCAGCATGCGCTCCAGGCTGCGCCAGGTGCGCGCCCCGGTGGCGCAGGCAGCGCTGTCGAGTGCGCGCGGATCGACGTCGCAGACACCGACCAGTTCGCAGCGGTCGTGGTGTTCGCGGATGGCATTCAAGTGGTTCTTCGCAATGCGGCCGCAGCCGACCAGGGCGAAGCGGATCTTGCGGTCGATGATGGCAGGGGGGTAGGAACGCATCTTGTTCTCCGGGTGTCATTCGGTAGGTCGGGCTCAGGCCTTCACGACATTCGGCAGGCGTTCGGTGTAGACGCCGCGGGTGTCGACGATCAGGTTGGCGTACTGCCGCACCAGTTCGTAGTCGAAGGCGCTGTGTGCGGTGGCGAGCAGCACCACGTCGTAGGACGCGATGAGGTTCGGGGTGAGCGGCACGCTGGACAGCTCGAAGCGGTGTTCGCGCATGCGCGGGAAGACCGGCACGTGCGGGTCGGAGTAGTCGACGGTGGCGCCCTTGCGGCGCAGGATCTCCATCAGGGCCACCGAGGGCGATTCGCGCATGTCCTCGACATCTTTCTTGTAGGCGATCCCGAGCACCAGCACGCGGCTGCCCATGATCGACCGGCCGCGCTCGTTGAGCGCATCGGCCACCTTGCCGATCACCCAGTGCGGCATGTCGCTGTTGATCTCGCCGGCCAGCTCGATGAAGCGGGTATGCACGCCGTACTCGCGCGCCTTCCAGGTGAGGTAGAAGGGGTCGATCGGGATGCAGTGGCCGCCCAGGCCCGGGCCCGGGTAGTAGGGGGTGAAACCGAAGGGCTTGGTGGCGGCCGCCCGGATCACCTCGTGGATGTCGATGCCCATGCGGTCGGCGATGATCTTCATCTCGTTGACCAGGCCGATGTTGACGGCGCGGTGGATGTTTTCGAGCAGCTTGGTGAGTTCGGCGGCGCGCGTGGAGCTGACCGGCACCACGCGGTCCACCGCCGCCCGGTACAGGGCCAGGCCGGCCTCGAGGCAGGCAGGCGTGCTGCCGCCGCACACCTTGGGGATGGTGCGGGTCTGGAAGTGCGGGTTGCCCGGGTCTTCGCGCTCGGGCGAGAATACCAGGAACAGGTCGCGCCCCACGGTGAAGCCGCGCGACTCCAGGCGCGGGCGCAGTTCTTCTTCGGTGGTGCCGGGGTAGGTGGTGCTTTCCAGCGACACCACCTGGCCTTCGCGCACGTAGGGCAGCAGGGCGCTGACGGTGCCCAGCACATAGGACAGGTCGGGCTCGCGGAAGGCGTTCAGCGGTGTCGGCACGCAGATGATCAGGGCGTCCGCCTCGCCGGCGCGGGTGAAGTCGGCGGTGGCTTCGAAGCCGAGTTCGCGCGCCGAGCCGATTGCCTTGGCGTCGATGTGCTTGATGTAGCTCTCCCCGCGGTTCAAGCGCTCGACCTTGTCGGTATCGATGTCGATGCCGAGCACCTTGAAGCCTTGCGCCGCATAGCAAAGGGTCAGCGGCAGGCCGACGTAGCCCAGGCCGACGATGCCGATCACGGCGGTGCGGTCCTGCAGCTTGTCCAGCAGCTGCTCCAGGTGAGGGGAGGTGTTCTCGTCGCGCATGTGTTTCCTCGTCGGTCAGTGGCAGTGGTGAAGGGTTTGAATACCGCGCTGCGCGGATCTAGATCCGGAACGGCACGAATTTCTTGATCAGGCTCGGGCCCTGGGTATCGGCCACCAGGGGCGGCGGCGCCAGCGGCGAGGTCGGCACGTACTCGGCGACGATGGCCTTGACCATCGATTCGATGGTGCCGCGCTCGTGGGTCTCGCAGGCCATCATCAGGCAGGTGATGCAGGTCTCCAGCACGCTGGGACGCAGTGCGCTTTCCTTCATCCGCATGATGCGCGGGTGCTCGCTCGGGAAGACGGTGCCTTCGGTCAGCAATTCCTCGTGCAGCTTCTCGCCGGGGAACAGGCCGACGAACTGGATCTCGATGTCGCCGCGCGGGTTCTGCGGCGTGCGTTCGGTCAGGCCGGACATGGCGATCATGGTGCGCGCGAGGTCGACGATCTTGACCGGCTCGCCCATGTCGAGCACGAACACGTCGCCGCCCTTGGCCATGGCGCCGGCCTGGATCACCAGCTGGGCCGCTTCAGCGATCAGCATGAAATAGCGCGACACTTCAGGATGGGTGATGGTCATCGGACCGCCGCGCGCGATCTGGCGCTGGAACAGCGGAATCACCGAGCCCGACGAGCCGAGCACGTTGCCGAAGCGGACCATGCAGAAGGTCGTGTGGGCGCCGTGGCGCACCGCGGCCGCCTGGAAGATCAGCTCGGCGATGCGCTTGCTGGCGCCCATGATGTTGGTCGGGCGTACCGCCTTGTCGCTCGAGATCAGCACGCAGGTCTCGACCTGGAGGCGGGCGGCGGCGCTTGCCACCACCTGGGCGCCCAGCACGTTGTTGCGCAGGCCCTCGACGATGTTGGCCTCGACCAGGGGAACGTGCTTGTAGGCGGCCGCGTGGTAGATCGTGTCGATTTTGCCGTCGCGCAGGACGCGGTCGATCAGGTCGTTGTTGCAAACCGAGCCCAGGTGGGCGTGGATGGCCAGGCCGGGGAAGCGCGCGGTCAGTTCCTGGCGCACTGTGTAGAGCGCGTATTCGGAGTGGTCGATCAGGTGCAGCTGCGCCGGGGTGAGGGTGACGATTTGGCGGCACAGCTCGCTGCCGATCGAGCCGCCGGCGCCGGTGACGAGCACGCTCTTGCCGCGCACGCAGCGGGCGAACAGGTCGAGCCGCGGCGGCACCGGCGGGCGTCCGAGCAGGTCTTCGAACTTGAGTTCGCGGATCGAATCGCGCGCCGGCGGGCGGTCGTCGGCCAGGTCGACCAGGCGGCTCAGGATCTTGACCGGCACGCCGGCCTGGCCCAGTCGCTGCATGATGTCGCGCAGACGCTCCGGCGACACCGAGGGCAGGGCGATCACGATGGTGCGGATGCCCTGGGAGGCGACCAGTTCGGAAAGGCGCGTGGTATTGAACACGCGCAGGCCGGCGATGGTGCGCTCGTTCAGGGCGCGCTTGTCGTCGAAGAAGCAGAGCGGGCGGTATTCGTCGCCGTGCCGCATGGCCTGCACCAGGCGCGCCCCGGCATCGCCGGCGCCGTAGACGGCGACCGCGTCGAAACTGCCGGCACGCCGTCCGCAATAGGCGCGCAACAGGTTGCGCAAGCCGATGCGGGAAATGACGACATACGAGAAAACCACGAACCAGTAAATGGCGAGCGCGCTGCGTGGAAAACGCGGCTCGTTCATGATGATTAATATGACATAGACGCACAGGATGGCAAATGCAAGTGCGGCACCGGTAAAACTCAATAAGCGCTGGTCGATAAAGCGGATGACGGCCCGGTATAAATCGGAAATGGAAAATGCGGCGATCGTGACGATGGCTACCAGGGCATAAGAAGCCGGCCCGAAATTCTTCGCAAGCTGTAAATCGCCACCCCGCAATATCATCGCGATCAGGAAGCATGCCGGCAATGCAAGCAGGTCGACCCCCACCATCAGGGCGATTTTGCTGGTCCGGTTCATCGACACCATCCGTACGCAAAGCTGGCTGAAAAGATCGGCGCTCAAATTGGACATGGCAATCCGCTGCGGGTTAATAATCCATTGAAAAGCGAGAAGGCGAGATAATCCTGTCCTTATCCAGAAATCATCTGGAACATATATCCAGAAGATGGGAAGGAGGTTTTGTAAATTTATTATCTGGCGACCACTGCTTACGGCGTTTGACCTGACTCAACGGCGGCAAGTGAATTAAATAGAAAGCGCCTAAAAATAATAATGGGAAATGAAAATAGGAAATAAATCGCCTATTTAATTTCCATTGTTTATTTAATTGATGAGCGGAACTGATGAGCAGGGCGCGGCCGTGCTCATGGGGTAAAAGGGAGGGGAAGGCAGGATGACGCGCCGGCGGCGCGGCGCGTCATGAAGAAGCAGGGAGCTTGCCGGCATGCCGGCAGGGAAGGTCAGGCGCCGGGGCGGCCCGGACGCGGCTGCGGCGCCATCGGCGGCACCGTGATCTGTTCGTTCAGGCGCAGGAACTTGAAGCCGGCCAGCACCTGGCCGGGCTTGCCCTCGCGGGCATTGCGCGCTTCGCGCTCGGCCGCGCGCGCGATGAAGGAGTCGAAGCTCTCTTCGCGCACCTGCGGCGCCTGCGAGTGCAGGAAGCGGCGCTCGCCGTCCGGGCCCAGCACCACCAGGCCCACGTGCGAAGCCCAGTATTCGCCATTGCGGGTCGAGATCACGTTCACGAAATCGCCTTCCTGCAGGCGCCCGGCGATCGCCGCCACCCCTTCCTTCGGCACATAGGCCTGGCGGCTGGTCTCGACCGGGATGTCGCGCACGGTGTTGTGGCGGGTGCGCAGGAAGCGCGCGCGGTCCACCGTCATCCCGTACGCGGGCCCATCCGGGCCGGCCAATTCGGCGCTGACGTCCGTCACCAGCCAGCGGTTGGCCACGTTCCAGTCCATCTCGGTGTAGTGGTTGCGGCTGGCCACGCCGATCACGCCGTCGCGGTAGCGGATCCGCTGCAGCATCCAGAAGAATTCTTCCCAGGACTGGGACAGGGCCATTGCGTAGGTGTGTTCGGCAAACACGACGCAGTCGCTTTCCTTCAGGCTGAACAGCGGCAAACTGTCGTGTATTTCATACGGAAATTCGCCCAGCAAGTGCAGCGAGTAAGGCTGGCCGAGGTTCTTGCGGCCGATTGCCGCGATCCGCTTGCGCAGGTCGGGCTCGGCCGTGTGGACGTGGGCGATGTAGCGGCCCGCCTCCTGCGGCGTCATCTGGTAGATCGGTTTCTGCAGCAGGGCCGCAAGCGGGATTTCCGCGGCCGGGGTGGCAGTCGTCGGGGCAGGCGTGCTGGCGCAGCCGCCGAGGGCGGCGCCGGCGAGCAGCAGGCAGCTGAGGCGTACGGCAATGGACATGGGAAGTTACCGGTGTCAGTTGAAGGTGCGGCCACGCTACTCTTGCGTGCCCGCGCATGGGTAATGAAATTATGTTTATTCGGTATAACTTTTGCAATGCTCGCATATGTACATTCCTCAAAGTTATATAGCCGCGAAAACAAGTGATTATTCAGCAAGGTGCACTTCATCAATACTCCCGAGAATGGCAGCGATGGCGCCTGCCATTGCAGACCAATAGCTATAAAACTCAGGAGAGACTCTATGTTCAAGCAGAAGCCGCTCGCAGCGGCCGTATCGATGGCGGTACTGGGACTGGCAGCCGTGCCGGCCATGGCGCAGGATGTGATCCCGACCGTGGAGGTGACCGGTATCCGAGCCTCGATGGCCAAGTCGCTGGCTGTCAAGCGGGATGCTACCGCCAACGTCGAGGTGATCACCGCCGAAGACGTGGGCAAGATGCCGGACAAGAACCTGGCCGATTCGCTGCAGCGCCTCGCCGGCGTGGCCGTGCGTACCGACTACGACGAAGCCGAGAAGGTCGCCATGCGCGGCACCAACCCGGACCACACTCTCATCCTGTTCAACGGCCACACCGTCTCGGGCGGCGACTGGTACGTCGCCGACCAGCTCTCGAGCAGCCGCTCGACCAGCCTGTCGCTGATGCCGTCCTCGGTCCTGAACCAGGCCGTCATCTACAAGACCTCGCAGGCCAACATCGTCGACGGCGGCATGGCCGGCACCATCAACGTGAGCACCCGCAAGCCGCTGGCGCAAAAAGAACGCCTGACGGGCATCGTCAATCTCGGCGGCGTGTACTCCGAACTGCCAGGCAAGGCGGCGCACGACGTCAACGCCTCGATAAACTGGAAGAACGAGTCGAACACCTTCGGCTTCATCCTGCAGGGCTTTGCCGAAAAGCGCTTCGTGCGCCGCGATTCGGCGTCGCGCTTCGCCTACTCGGGCGGTAGCGGCTGGGACGTGATCAATACCTCGACCATGCTGGGCATCACCGACGCCTCGCTGGCCGGCACCGGCTACAAGGCCTCGGATCTGAACGGCGTGCGTATTCCAGGCTCGATGAGCACCGAATTCGTCGAAGGCGTGCGTGACCGCAAGGGCGGCATGTTCTCGGCCCAGTTCAAGCCGAACGCCGACCTCGACATGACCATGACCGGCTTCCATTCGGAAATGAAAGCTAATAACTTCGGTCGCCTAAACGCGGGCGCCATGTTCAGCATGCTGCGCGGCTTCGGCGGCGTGCAGGGCGCCACCACGCCCACCAGCTCGAACGGCCAGCGCGTCTATGCGCAGATCAAGAACCCTGTCATCGTCAACGAGCGCACCATCTACGGTCACGACCTGAAGGTGCTGAAGTCGGCCGACATCGTCTACCCGGCCGGCACCACGCCGCAGTACATTGGCGAGACCGAAGGCGCTTACCGCGACGGCGCCAAGGCAACCAGCGCCTTCCTCGACCTCGACGTCAAGTACCGCCTCAGCCCGGACCTGACCGTCAAGGGCCTGTTCTCGACCACCAAGGGCGTCGGCCAGACCGGCCTCGACCAAGGCCTGACCTACACCCGCTACGGCACCGGCGTGCGCTATGCGCTGGGCGACCTGCGTGATGCGCCCTTCGTCCAGTACCTCGGCACCGGCCCCAACGTCCCGGGCCGCAACGCCGACGGCAGCGGCTTCGTGCTGAGCGGCCGCGCCGCTTCGGGCGTGAAGACTACCGACAAGGAGAACAGCCTCAACCTCGATGCCGAGTACCGCCTCGAGCATGCCATGGTCAAATCCCTGGAGTTCGGTGCACGCCATGCCGACCACCGCCGCGACAGCGCGCGCCGCTTCCCGCAGCTGCGCACCGCCGCCCTGTCGGCGAACGAGCCGACCGCCGCGTCGAACTTCATTCCTTATCCGTCCGACTTCGGCGCTGAACTGGACGGCCCGGCCGGCTGGGACAACACCAGCTGGACCCTGACCCCGGAGGCGCTGAAAGCCTACTTCGCGGCCAACTACAAGCCGACCAACGCGGAGTGGGAACGCCGCGTGTCGACCGAACTGGACATGCGTGAGCGCCAGAGCTCGGCCTACATCATGGGCAACCTGGAAGGCGAACGCTGGTCGGGCAACCTTGGTCTGCGCTACGTGCGCACCAAGATCAACGCCGCAGTGCCGTCGCCAATCCCGGTCGGCACCTGCCCGCGTACCGAGCCGGGCAAGCCTGCCACCACCTGTGCCGCCGTGCCGGGTGCCATCACCACCGCGAGCGATGGCGTCCAATACTACGACGGCGTGCCGTTCAATCCGCTGGCCGGCGTGATGTACTTTAAACAGGCGAAGGAAAGCACTTTCAACAACCTGCTGCCGAGCCTGAATATCCGCTACGAGCTCGCCAAGGACCAGATCCTGCGCTTCGGCGCCAGCAAGACCATCTCGCGCCAGAACTACAACCTGCTCGGCGCGGGCTACGGATCGCCGGCCTGTACCGACGGCATCTGCCAGGTCACCGGCCCGAACCCGAACCTGGAACCGCTGTTCGCCAAGAACATCGACCTGTCCTATGCCTGGTACTTCGCACGCCGCTCGATGGTGGGGGTGAACCTGTTTGCCTCGAACATTACCGGCTATCCGAAGACCGGCATCGCCGGCCAGGACACGGTGGAGCTGCTCGACCCACGTGACTCGCAGATCAAGCAATTCGCGGTGAATTCGGCGTCGCAGCAGGGTGCCCGTATCCGCGGCATCGAGCTGATGTACGAACAGCCGTTCGGCAACAGCCCGTTCGGCTTCACGTCGAACGTCAGCAAGTCGAAGACCAAGGTCGACGACGGCCGTCCAATGGTCGGCGCCTCGGAATACGCGGCCAACCTGGGCGTGTACTTCGAGAACGACAAGCTGTCGGCGCGCCTGGTTGCCAACTACCGCAGCGAGTACATCAACACCTCGACCGCGCCGGCGCCGAACGCCAACAGCCAGGGCCTGTCGACCATCAACGGCATCCTGATGCCGGTCGCGCCGACCTACGCGGCTCCGGTGACTACGCTGGCCTTCAATGCCAGCTACAACCTGATGCCGAACCTGCAGCTGTCGTTCAATGCGACCAACCTGACCAACGTGAAGCGCGCCTACTACCGCTACAGCGAAGAAGAGCAGCAGAAGCTGGACGTGTCTGGCCGCATCTACTACCTGAACCTGAAGTACCGCTTCTGATTCACGTGTAGATCCGTCTGAAGGGGAGCTCCGGCTCCCCTTTTTCTATGTGCGCCCAGCATGGGCGCACTCTTGCGGGTGCAAGTCCCGCCGTGAGCTGACCACAGCGAGCGAAGTGAAGCGCAACTGCGTGAGGGCGACCGAGCGTGGAGAGGAAGCGTGGAGCGAAACTGCGAGCCGATGAACAAGAATCGGATACAAGGCGCTGCCGAGCAGGACGAGCGGGCATGAACCGCGAAGCTCTTGTGGTCAAGGCGAAGTGGCGTAAATCCGGCGGTTGTGCAGGGAAGGAGTGCGTTCTTACCTGGGGAGATCTCGCCTTGCGCCTGAAAGGGCGACGAAAAAAAATCGGAGCGAGAAGTCAGCAGAGGCAGTAGTAGCTGAGTTTTTTTTCAGCGAAGGGCCGAACGAGTAGGAGTGTCGAACAACTTGTCGATGAATCGTGTACGGCATCAGATGCCCGCATCAGCGGGGCGGGTCGCGGCAGGGCGGGGTGAAGCCTCGTCCAAAGCGATCAGCGATGAAACACGGTCCCCGCGACAGGAACTGGAAGGCACAGGGCGAGACTTACTCATGCAAGCGCTCGCGAGGGAGAACATGCAACGCGCGTGGAAACGCGTGAAGGCGAACAAGGGAGCCGCAGGTGTCGATGGTCTGGACATTGCCCGGACCGGACAACACCTGAAGCACGCTTGGCCGACCATCAGACAGCAACTAATGGCAGGCACGTACCGGCCCATGCCGGTACGGCGCGTGGGCATTCCGAAGCCGGATGGAAGCGAACGTGAGTTGGGGATACCCACCGTGACCGACCGTCTGATTCAGCAGGCACTATTGCAGGTGCTGCAACCGCTAATCGATCCCCACTTTTAGTGAGCACAGCCACGGGTTCCGTCCCGGCCGGCGTGCGCGTGATGCCGTGCTCGCAGCACAGCAGTACGTGCAGGGGGTGATGGCCCTGCTCAAGCGCCAGTACGACAAGCTGCACTTGAAGATCAACGAATCGAAAAGTGCCGTAACTAGTGCGTTTGGCCGAAAATTTCTTGGTTACGAGCTGTACACAACCGGGAAAGGCGAAGTCAAACGGGCTGTGTCGTACAAGGCACAGAAGGCTTTTCGGCAGCGGATCAGACAACTCACTCGTCGATCCGGCGGACGCAGTATCACCCAGGTGATTGAAGGCCTGCGCTCTTATGTACTGGGGTGGAAAGGCTACTTTGGTCTGGCGCAAACCACAGCCGTCCTGAATAAACTGGACGAGTGGATGCGCCGCCGAATGCGTGCGCTCCATCTGAAACACTGGAAGCATGGGGCAACGATCTACCGGGAAATGCTGAAACTCGGAGCAAGGCCCGACGTTGCGCTACAGGTGGCATGCAATAGCTGCCGCTGGTGGCATAACAGCAGGCTTGACCTGAACAAAGTGCTGACGATTGCCTACTTTGACCGTCTTGGCATGCCTCGCCTCACTTAACCTCAACTACTCGACCCGCCCGGTGCGGACCCGCATGCCGGGTGGTGTGGGAGGGGCCGGTCAGCATGCCGACTGCCCCTATCCCGATGCCGCCGCGGTGCCGCTTCCGTCAGGTCCCGCCGCCTTGTAGGAGACGGCCTATCGAAAAATGTGCGGCACCTAACGGTGGATATGAGAGCCCATCGTTACCATGGGAACCGTCTGAGTGAGGAACCTGTGCGGCCAACGCGCGGTAGCCAACAGCTCAACAGGTTAGCCGGTCGCCTCGAGGACCGGCACCAATTCGGGCCGGCGCGCAGGCGGCGGCTCACAACGGAAGTGGAGGTCGCCATGTCCGAGATGAAGCAGCCACCCAAGCACCTGGTACGCGAATACCTCGAGCGCCGTGCGCGGGATAGCGCGCCGCCGCCGACGCCGGAGGAAATCCGCCGCCAGCTCGGCTGGGGCATGCTGATGCCGTCCGATCTGAAGATGGGGACCAACCGCTCCTAATTCTTCCCGCGCCAGGACGGCGCGGGCCATCACCGTGCAATCGGTGTCCACCCAGGAGACGTTCATGACCAAAGCTATTGGCAACAAACACGAAGCACAACACCGCGGCAAGAAAGAGCGGCTCGAGATCCGCCGCACCAACATCGCGCGCGAAGCCGTGAAGATGGCCGAAGCCCGCGCCAAGTACCGCAACCAGGTCAAGGGCCGACCAGACATGGATCTGTCGGCAACGGCCTGAGCGCCCTTCGATTCGCGAATCGACCAGATTACGCTGCCCACCTGGCCCGCCCTCAAGGCGGGCTTTTTTTCGTTCGTCGCCGGCGTCCGCCGAAAATTTCGCCGTTCACCGCCCGCGCGCCGCCATTCACCGAAAGGCGCTTTGCCGGTTGCCGGGTCTTCGGTATCGTGTGTCCATTCCAATCACAGACGGAGTCACGCAACATGCATACCGAAGAAGCTTACCGCTGGCGCAAACAGGTGGTCTGGGGCCTGCTCCTGATCGCCGTCGGCACGGTCGTCCTGCTCGACCGCCTCGATTATCTCGACCTGGGGTCCTACTGGCACTACTGGCCGCTGCTGCTGGTCGTGGTCGGCATCAACCAGACCATCGGCTACCCGAGCCCGCGCGAGTTCGGCAACGGCCTGTGGACCGTCTTCATCGGCCTGTGGCTGTTCGCCTGCTTCGAACACATCTTCGGCCTGACTTTCCGTAACAGCTGGCCGCTGTTCATCCTGGCCTGGGGCGTCAAGCTGGTGTTCCAGCCGCTGGTCGCGCGCCGCCTTGCGCAACAGCCTGACCTCAAGCACATGGAGAACAAGCATGAAGGATAAACTCCAGATGAAGGGCGTCACCAGCCAGGTCGTGCTCGGCCTGCTCGTGATCCTCATGGGACTGCTGTTCCTGCTCGATAACCTCGATATCATCGCGATCCGCAGCTTCATCTCGTTCTGGCCGATGGTGTTCATCATCCTCGGCATCGTCAAGCTGTGCGACACGCAGACCCGCGGCGGCCAGATCCTCGGCGCGGTCTTCATCGGCGTCGGCGTGCTGTTGAGCCTCGACCGGATGGACGTCATCGATTTCAACTGGCGCACCCTGTGGCCGCTGTTCTTCATCGGCTTCGGCGTCTACACCTTGTACAAGGCACGAACCGGACGCCGCCTGATCTCGATCGACGGCGTCAAGGGCGAGAACGACCTTGGCGGCGAGGGCGTGGTGGACGTCACCGCGATCCTCGGCGGCTTCGACCGGCGCGTCGTCACCCCCAACTTCCGCGGCGGCGAGATCACGGCGGTGATGGGCGGCTGCGCCCTCGACCTGCGCAATTCCTCGATCCAGGGCGAGGCGGTGGTCACCGTGTTCGCCTTCTGGGGCGGGGTCACCCTGAAGGTTCCGACCGACTGGACGGTGGTCCTGAACGGCACGCCGATCATGGGCGGCTTCGAGGAGAAGACCATCGCGCCGCCCGACAACAGCAAGCGCCTGATCGTGCGTGGCTACGCCATCATGGGCGGCGTGGAAATCCGTAACTGATGACGGGGGCCTTCTGGGCGCGGCGCAGCGTCGCGCTCTACCTGCTGGCCTGGCTGATGCTGGGCGTGCTGCTGGCGGGGCTGGTCGTCACGGCCACCGACGCCGGACCTGCCGCCAGCCTGCTGTTCGCGCTGCCGCTGACGCTGTGCTACGCCTTTGCCTGCGGTTTTTCCGCCTACTACCTGTGCCGCGCCTATCCGCTGGCGCAACGCAGGCTGGGCGCGGTACTGACGGTGTTCTTCTTCAGCGGGCTGAGTGCGGCGCTGCTGTGGTGCGCGGCCGGCAGCGCCTGGGCCGCCCTGTGCCGGCTGCTGGCGCCGGAAGCGGCGGTGGCGGTCAACCGGCCCTTCGCGGCGCTGATGTTCGGCATCGGAATGCTGCTGTACTGGATGACGGCGGTGGCGCACTACCTGGCGCTGGAGTTCGACCGGGCACGCCGCGCCGAGACGCGCGAACTGGAGTCGCGCCTG
This sequence comes from Telluria sp. ZB4P36, assembly GCF_059685865.1. Taxonomy (NCBI): domain Bacteria; kingdom Pseudomonadati; phylum Pseudomonadota; class Betaproteobacteria; order Burkholderiales; family Oxalobacteraceae; genus Telluria; species Telluria sp. ZB4P36. The sequence goes on along the minus strand of NZ_JCASIE010000018.1, from coordinate 72,274 downwards.
CTGGCCCGGGACGCGGAACTGCGCATGCTGCGTACCCAGATCGATCCGCACTTCCTGTTCAACAGCCTGAATTCGATCAGCGCGCTCACCGCGATCGACCCCGGCCGGGCGCGTGCCATGGCCCTGCAGCTGGCCGGCTTCTTCCGCCAGACGCTCGGCTTGGAAGCACACCGTAAGGTATGCTTGAAGGACGAGCTGGCGCTGGTCGAGCGCTTCCTGTCGATCGAACAGGTGCGCTTCGGTCCGCGCCTGGTGTTCGAACACAGCGTCGGCGAGGGCGCCGGAGCATGTTTGCTGCCGCCGATGATCCTGCAGCCGCTGGTGGAGAACGCGGTCAAGCACGGCATCGGCGGCATGCTCGAAGGCGGTACCATCCGCCTCGGCGCGGAACGTGCGGGCTCGCTGCTGCGCATCCATGTCGAGAACGATGTCGATCCGGAGGAAGCGGGACGCGCGCCGGCCGGCAACGGCATCGGGCTGGTGAACGTGCGCCAGCGGCTGGCGGCGGCCTACGGCAGGGAAGCCAGCGTGCACTGGGCACGCGTAGACAATACATTCCGGGTGGACCTGGCGCTGCCCGCGGAGACGGAGGAGAAGTAGATCATGCGAGTTCTGATCGTCGACGACGAACACCTGGCGCGCGCGCTGCTGCGCGAGTACCTGGCCGGCCATGCCGACATCGAGATCGTGGGCGAATGCGCGAACGGTTTCGAGGCGGTGAAGGCGATCGGCGAGCTCGATCCGGAGCTGGTCTTCCTCGACATCCAGATGCCCAAGCTGGATGGCTTCGAAGTGGTCGAGCTGGCCGGGGCGAATCAGAAAAATTCGCCGCATTATGTCTTCGCCACCGCCTACGACCAGTTCGCGCTGAAAGCCTTCGAGGTGCATGCGATCGATTACCTGCTCAAGCCCTTCAGCCGCGAACGGCTGGCGCAGGCGCTGGACCATGCGCGCAACCGCCGTCCGCAGGCGCCGCGGCTGGAAGCGGTGGTGCAGGAGGCGGCGCAGCGGCGCGGCTACCTGGAGCGTGTCCTGATCAAGGACGGAGCGCGCGTGCACGTGGTCCCGAGCGCCACTATCGACTACATCGAGGCCCAGGACGACTACGTGCAGGTGACGGCCGGGGGCAAGGCCCACCTCAAGAACCAGCGCATGTCCGAGCTCGAGGCCCAGCTCGATCCGCAGGTGTTCATCCGCATCCACCGCTCCTACATCGTGAACGTCGGCGCGATCGCGCGCATCGAGCCGGCCAGCAAGGACAATTACTGCGCCGTGCTGAAAGACGGGACGACACTGCCGATCAGCCGCAGCGGCTACCAGAAAGTCCGCGACATGCTGAATTAAACGCGGCCATCGACGTCCCACCAGGCTGGCAGCAGGGCGCGCACGTCCTGGCGTCCGAAGCGGTCGTCGATCAGCCAGACCACGCCGCGGTCCGTCTCCGTGCGGATCACGCGGCCGGCCGCCTGCACCACCTTCTGCATGCCCGGGTAGAGGTAGGTGTAGTCGTAGCCCGCGCCGAACATCGCCTGCATCCGCTCGCGCAGCTGTTCGTTCACCGGGTTCACCTGCGGCAGGCCGAGCGTGGCCACGAAGGCGCCGATCAGGCGCTCGCCCGGCAGGTCGATGCCTTCGCCGAAGGAGCCGCCCAGCACCGCGAAGCCGACGCCGCGCCCTCCCGCCGTGAAGCGATCGAGGAAGGCGGCGCGCTCCGGTTCGCTCATGCGCCGTTCCTGGCGCCAGGCCGGGACCTCCGGATGGCGCTGCGCCAGCTGCTCCAGCACCTGTTCGAGGTAGTCGAAGCTGCTGAAGAAGGCCAGGTAGTTGCCGGGCCGCTGGAGGTATTGGCGCGCGATCAGGTCCGCGATCGGACCCAGTGAGGCGCTGCGGTGCTGGTAGCGGGTCGAGATGCCGCCGGCGATGTGGACCTCGAGCTGGCTGGCGCTGAAAGGCGAGGCGACGTCGGCCCAGGCGGTATCAAGCGGCATGCCGAGCAGGTCGCAAAAATAATGCCAGGGGCCGAGCGTGGCCGAGAACAGGGTCACCGAGTGCGCCAGCGCGAAGCGCGGCGCCAGAAAGGGGGCCGGCACCACGTTGCGGATGCTGATCGTCGAGTCGCGCACGCCCGCGCGGGTCAGGTCGCACAGGGAATGCTCGCCAAAGGATTCGGCCAGGCGGATGAAGCCCAGGGCGTCGAAATGGAAGCGCTGCAGGTCCGGATCGAGCGGTCCGGGGTGCTCGGCCAGGAAGTCGTTGACGGTACCGGTGGCGTTCTGCAGCGCGTCGAGCAGCTTGCCGGGCACTTCCGGCAGCACCTGGTAGGGCGCCGGGGCTTCCTTGTCGACCCCGGTCCAGGCGCGGCCGACGCGTTCCAGGGCCTTCCTGACCGGCTCCGGCGCATTGGCGCGTGCCGCGCGCAGATTGGCGCGGTCCAGCTCCGCGCTGTACATCGAGCGGGCGCGCGACACCATGTTGTGAGCCTCGTCGACCAGCACGCTGGCCTTCCAGCCCCGTTCGAGCGCCAGCGCGTAAAGCATGGCGCTGCCGTCGAAATAATAGTTGTAGTCGCCCACCACCATGTCGGCCCAGCGCGCCATCTCGCTGCCCAGGTAATAGGGACAGACGTCGTGGGCCAGCCCGGCTTCGCGCAGGGCATCGCGGTCCAGCAGCGCGACCTGCGCCGCGGCCGCGCGTGCGGCAGGCAGGCGGTCGTAGAAGCCCTTCGCCAGCGGACAGGCATCGCCCTGGCAAGCCTTGTCCGGATGCTCGCAGGCCTTGTCGCGCGCGGTGAGTTCGAGCACGCGCAGCGGGATATTGGTGCCGGCGCCCAGGCTGGCGGCGGCGTCCAGCGCCAGCCGCCGGCCCGGCGTCTTGGCGGCCAGGAAGAAGACCTTGTCGAGGCTTTGCGAGGGCATCGCCTTCAGGACCGGGAACAGGCTGCCGACCGTCTTGCCGATGCCGGTCGGCGCCTGGGCCAACAGGCAGCGCCCGCTGGTGTTGGCGAGGTAGATGTTCTCCGCCAGCTGGCGCTGGCCGGGCCGGAAGTCCGGGTGCGGGAAGCGCAGCGTGCCCAGGGCCGCATTGCGTGCGGCGCGGTGCGCGGCTTCCTGGGCGGCCCAGTTCGAGAAACGTTCGCACAGCGCAGCGAACAGCGCGGCCAGCTCCGCCGCATCCCGGCTTTCACGCAGGACCGTTTCCTGGCCGCTGCCGATGTCGTAGTAGACCAGGGCCAGGTCGACCTGCTCCAGGCCCAGCTGCCGGCACAGCAGGTGGCCGTAGACCCGCACCTGCGCCCAGTGCAGGTGGCGGTGGTTGTCGGGGATGGAGGAGAATTTGCCGCGGTGGGTCTTGATCTCTTCGATCAGGTTCTGGTCCGGGTCGTAGCCGTCGGCGCGCCCGCGCACCTGCAGATTGCCCCAGCCGCCTGCGAGCGCCACCTCGGTGCGGTAGTTGGGGCCGCGCCGGCCCGTCACCACCGCATGGCCGGCGATGCCTTCCTGGGCGGTGGGCGAGGGTGTGAAGCGCAGGTCGAGGTCGCCCTGCTTGGCGGTGAACTCGCACAAGGCGCGTACGGCGACGCTGTAGCTCGCGTCCACCGTCAAGCGGCCTGCTCCCACTGCAGGTAGCACACCGATACCGGCATCCCATGCGTCGCGCAGTAATCGATCCAGCGCAGCTGGTTGTCCTGCAGGCGGTCGCCCGGGCCCTTCACCTCGATCATGGTGTAGCGTCCCTCGGCCGGCCAGAACTGGATCAGGTCGGGGAAGCCGGTATGGTTGGCCTGGACGTCGGCCAGGATGCGCTCGCACCACTTGCGCAAGTGCTGCGGCGGGATGCAGGCCAGCGCCAGCTCCAGCAGTTCCTCGCTCAGCGCTCCCCAATACACGAAGGGCGAGGCGATGCCCGCCTTGTCGCAGTAGGTGGCGCGGATGGTGTCGCGGTAGGCGCCGTCCTCCAGTTCGGCCAGGCAGGCTGCGAATTCGGCTGCGCGGCGCTGGTGGAAGTCCGGGCTGTACAAGTCGGCCGGTCCGCGGTGGAAGGGGTGGAAGAAGGCGCCGGGAAGCGGCGCGAACACGGCGCGCCAGCACAGCAGGCCGAACAGGGAATTGGCCAGCGCGTTCTCGACGTAGAACACCGGCGCCTCGGCGCTCGCCAGGTGCTCGCGCACCACGCCTTCGACCCACCATTCTCCACTCGGCATCGGCAGGCGCAGGTCCAGCCGCTCGACCGCGGCGCTGCGGCGCGCCGGCAGCCTGGCGTGGCCGAGGCGGCGCGCCAGACGCGGGCCGATGCGCAGCAGGTGCTGGCGTTCGGCCTCGCTTTCGGGCGCGGCCTGGGCCAGCTGGAACAGGGCGTAAGCCTCGTCGAAGCGCTCATGCTTTTCCAGCACCCGGATGGCGCGCCCACGCGCGCCCAGGTAACGGCATTGCGCATAGACGGCATGGGCATTGTCCCAGTCCTTGAGGTTTTCGTAGCCCTGACCGATCTGGAACAGCAGCTTCTCGCGCCGGCTGACCAGCCAGTCGTTGTCGAAGTCGTGCGAGGGCAGGTCGCGCAGCACTTCGTCCAGCGCTTCGCCGGCGTAGAAGCGTTCCTTGCAGTGGTGCAGGCGCAGGTAATGCTCGACGTCCGCGCGCGAGCGGAAGCCGCGCGAGGCCTGCGAAATCTCGACCTGTTCGAAGCGGAACATGCCGAGGTCGGACAGCACGAATTCGGTCCAGTCCTGGTGCAGGTTGCCGAAGAAGATCAGGCGCAGGCGGTCGCACAGGGGCTTGGCCAGGATGCGCAGGGCGACATCGGTGCAGCCGGGGTACCAGCCGGAGAAAGGCCGGCTGTCGCCGCAAGCGGCGCGCAAGGCTTCCAGCTGCTCGGCCTTGCGCGCGTTCTTCTGCGGCAGCCGGGCCCCGAAGGCGTCGGCGATCTCGGGCTTGGACAGCAGCTCGAACAAGTCGTCGAGGGAGAGCAGCGGATCGGTGTCGATCCAGCCGGTGTCGAGCAGGAGGCGTGCGGCCTCGAGCGGGCAGCCGATCTCGGCATAGACCAGCTTACTGGCGCGGAACAGATTCCCCTTGCGCATGACCATGCGCACGAACAGGGCGCGCGCATTCTGCGGCAGGGCGGGGAAGGCGGCAAGGAAGGCGAGCTCGTCGGTGTCCAGCAAATCGCGATACCGCTCGCCGATCCAGTCAAGGACGCGCTGGAAATTGTCCAGATAATAAAACTCGTTTTCCAGAACCCTGATCATCTCGTGCCGCCGTACTGTGCTTATGTACAGTATAACTCCACGAAGAATCAATAGCCCAGCAGTATCCCTATATTTCGCCGATTTTCTCGGTCATTGCGGGCTTTTCGCCACGTCATGGGCGTGGTGGACGGGCCTGGCAAGCGTCGTTCGGGCACAGCAGCTCGGTCATCTGCGAGCCCTCGGGGGCGTGGCCGTTGGCATGCACGATGACGGCCGAGATCAGTGCCACGTCCGCATCCACCGGCCCATCGGTTGTCCTGGCCGGGGTGACACCGCGCTGGGCCTTGGGCGTCACCGGGCGAACGGCGCCTTTCGCCGCCATGGCGGCTTTGGGTTTGGCCGGCGTGGCGGGCGCCGCACGGGGCGTCGGAACTGCCCGGGCCACCCGCGGCGCCGGCACGCTTGCCGCGGGAACGGGAGCGGGGGCAGGGACGCGGGCGGTCGCCTTTTCCGGCGCCGGTCGCAAGAGGCGCAAGGGCGGAACCGCGTCTGCCGGGGATGCCTGCTCCACCTGGTCGACGATCAGGGCCGCTTCAGCCGCCGGCGCCATGGCCACTTGCCGCAGCACCGGGCCGGCCGCGGGCAGCGGCGCTTGCCGCGCTTCGGCCAGCACCGTGTCCTGCGCGTCCAGCCGCGCGCCGTCGTTGTTGGCAGCCAGCCAGACCAGCGCACCGGTCAGTACCACCGCCAGCGAGGTGCCGGCGCCGTACCAGGCCAGCCGCGTGCCCGATGCCTTGCTGCCGCGCTTGCGCGCAGGCTCGCGCTCGAGCAGGGCCAGGATGCTGTCCTCACCGGAGGTAGCGACGCGGCGGGGCGACATCAGGTTCGGACGCGTGGACGTGGATTGATTTTCGTCTGTAGGCCGCACGGCAACCCTCCTAAGATTGGTTCTTCCAATTCTGATTAGAAACAATCTTGGAGGTAGCGATGCTGATTTTTCTCGCCCTTCTGTACTTTTGTCTGGCGACGGCCGCGATCTGGCTTGCCTTGTTCCCGGGCGGACGCGCTGTTCTTGCCCGCGGGCTGTCCGCGCTGAGGCATCGCCTGTCGCAGCGCGCCGTCGGCTGGCAGATCGCGGGCAGCCAGTACGCCGGTGCGCTGCGGGGGAATATTCCGCGCGATCTCCTGGGCAGCATCGCCGGTTTCGTGCGGCGCCACCGCATCGCCTGCGCGATCGGGGTGCCGGCCGTGCTGATCCCGTCGCTGCTGGCGCTGGCCCTGAGTAGTCCGGCCATGCTGCCGGTCTACGAAGGCGAGGGCGCCGCGCCGGACGTCCAGGTCGCAGCCCTGCTGCAGGGCGAGCGCCTGGTGCCGCCGGTGGCCCTGCCGCCGATGGCCTTCACGACCGCGGAAGTCGAGCTGGTGCGGCCAATGCTGGTCAACGCGAGCCGCAACTGGGGCCTGCTGCACCCGGACTTCAGCCAGCGCCTGCTGCTGGCCTTCAAGATCATGAAGGAAAAGCACGGCTACGACATGGCGCTGCTCGAAGGCTACCGCAGCCCGGCGCGCCAGGACGAGCTGGCCCGGGCCGGCGGCCACGTCACCAATGCGCGCGCCTTCCAGAGCTGGCACCAGTACGGCCTGGCCGCCGATTGCGCATTCTGGCGCGACGGCAAGCTGGTGATTTCCGAAAAAGACCCCTGGGCCATGCGCGGCTACCAGCTGTACGGCGAGGTGGCCGAATCGCTGGGCCTGACCTGGGGCGGGCGCTGGAGGATGATGGATTTCGGCCACACCGAACTGCGGATGCGCGGCGTAATGCAGCGCTGAGCAGAAAGGCGGCCCGGCCTACCTTGCCGGGCAACCCTTGAGCCGTCGCAAGTGCCGCCCAGCGAGGGCGTGCGAGCATTTCCTATAGAACATCCCCCCAACCTACCCACCTTGCTCCCGCTATGGCACGAATCTGGCAGTTACTGACCGACAGCCGAGTGCTGGCCGCGATCGGCATCGCCGCGCTTGCGGCTTGCCTCTTCATCGGCGCCGACCTGATCGGCATCGACCCGATATGGGCCCTCATCGCGGGGCTGCTGCTGCTTGCCTGCTGGGGTATCTGGTGGGCAGTGCGGCGCACCTTTCGCGGGCGTGCGGCGAAGCGGCTGGGCGAGGCCATCATCCCGGGCGACGAAGCGCTCACACATGCGGCCGGCGCCGGCGCCACCGGCGACATGGCGGTCCTGCGCAAGAACATGCTGGAGGCGATCGCCACCATCAAGACCTCCAAGCTGGGCCTGACGCGCGGCGCCTCGGCGCTCTACGAGCTGCCCTGGTACATGATCATCGGGAACCCGGCGGCAGGAAAGAGCAGCGCCATCGCACGCTCCGGCCTGACTTTCCCGATCCCCGGCAACAAGGCATTGCAGGGCGTGGGCGGGACCCGCAACTGCGACTGGTTCTTCACCACCGACGGCATCCTGCTCGATACCGCCGGCCGCTATTCGGTGCAGGACCAGGTCCAGGAAACCGACCGCGCCGAGTGGTTCAGTTTCCTCGACCTGCTGAAGAAGCACCGTCACAAGGCCCCGATCAACGGCATCCTGATCGCCGTCAGCGTGGCCGAACTGGTAGCCGGGCCGACCAGCGCCTCGCACGAACTGGCCAAGAGCCTGCGCACCCGCGTGCAGGAGCTGACCGAGCGCCTCGGGGTGCACGCGCCGGTCTACGTGGTCTTCACCAAGGCCGACCTGGTGGCCGGCTTCACCGACTTTTTCGCCGATACCGAACGGGCGGAGCGCGACCGCATCTGGGGCGCCACGCTGCGCTACAACCGGCGCAGTGCGCCGCAGGACGTGCTGGGGTTCTTCGACGAGCACTTCGACGAACTGTACGACGGCCTCAAGGAGATGAGCCTGGCGAACATGGGCGCCAACCGCAGCACCCAGATGCGTCCCGGGGTATTCACCTTCCCGCTCGAGTTCGCGGCGATCAAGACGCCGCTGCGCGCCTTCCTGTCCACGCTGTTCGAAGAGAACACTTACCAGTTCAAGCCGGTGTTCCGCGGTTTCTACTTCACCAGCGCGCTGCAGGAAGGCAGCGTGCAGGACCTGTCGAGCAAGCGCGTGGCCAGCCGCTTCGACCTGGCCTTGCGCGAGCAGAAGGGAGAGGAAGTCGCCGAGCAGTCCGGCTACTTCCTGCTCGACCTGTTCCGCAAGGTGATCTTCGCCGACAGGGAGCTGGTCAAGCGCTATACCAATCCTTCGGCGGCGCGCTGGAAGGTGGCGGCCTTCTTTGGCGCCACCATCCTGCTGGGCTGCGCGTTGGGCGGCTGGAGCTGGTCTTACATGGGCAACCGCCAGCTGGTGGCCAACGTCCGGTCCGACCTCGACAAGGTCGCGAAGCTGCAGGCCGGCGGCATCGACCTGCAGTCGCGCCTGGAAGCGCTCGACATCCTGCAGGACCGCATCGAGCAGCTCGACAAGTACCGCCAGGAGACGCCGTGGGCACTGGGCTTCGGCCTGTACCAGGGCGAGGCGCTGGAACGCAAGCTGCGCGACGAATACTTCGCCGGCGTGCGGGCGGTGATGGTCGAGCCGGTCACCGCGGCGCTGGAGACCATGCTGGCCGAGGTAAATGCGAATGCCGCCCAGCTGCCGCCTGCCGCGGCGCCGGATGCCGCCGCACACCTGGTGTCCGCGCCCGCGGCGGCGCCGGGCGCGGGTCAGTACCAGAGCGTCTCCGCCACCAGCGTGGCCGACGCCTACAACGCGCTCAAGACCTACCTCATGATGGGCGACAAGACCCACGCCGAGCCGGGCCACCTGAACGACCAGCTGACCCGCTACTGGCGCACCTGGCTCGAAGCCAACCGCGGCAACATGCCGCGCGAGCAGATGATCCGCAGCGCCGAGCGCCTGCTGACCTTCCACCTGTCGCAGGTGCAGGACCCGGCCTGGCCGCAGATGACGCTCAAACTGAGCCTGCTGGACAGCACCCGCGAACACCTGCGCCGCGTGGTGCGCGGCACCCCGGCGCGCGAGCGCGTCTACAACGACATCAAGACCCGCGCCGCGACCCGCTTCCCGGCGGTGACGGTGGCGCGCATCGTGGGCGAGCAGGACCAGGGCCTGGTGGCCGGCAGCCATGCGGTCTCGGGCGCCTTCACCCGCCAGGCCTGGAAGGAGTACGTGCTGGGTGCGATCCGCGACGCTTCCAGCAGTGAGGCGCAGAGCGCCGACTGGGTGCTCAAGACGGTGTCCAAGGACGACCTGACCCTGGAAGGCAGCCCCGAACAGATCCAGAAGGCCCTGATCGACCTGTACAAGGCCGAGTATGCGCGTGAGTGGCTGAAGTTCGTGCAGGGCGTGGCGATCGCCGACCTGAACGGCTTCGACGGCAGCGTGCAGGCCATGAACCGGCTGGGCGACCCGCAGGCCTCGCCGATCGCCAGGCTGCTCAGGACGATCCACGACGAGACCGTGTGGGACAATCCGGGCGCCGCCGGCGCCGGCCTGAGCAAGACCGAGCGCGGCTTTGCCGACTGGTTCAAGGAAAAGATCCTGCGCCGCGCACCGGCCGACGCGCGCACGCTGGCGAATGCGGTCGACCCGGCCTCGCTGCCGGGCGCGCAAGGAGCGGGCCCGATCGGGCGCGAGTTCGCCGGCGTGGCGCGCCTGGTCGGGGTCAAGGAAAAGGACGCCTCGCTGATGACGGGCTACCTCGACGCCCTGTCGAAACTGCGCACCCGCCTGAACGCGCTGAAGAACCAGGGCGATCCCGGCCCCGGCGCCAAGCAGTTCATGCAGCAGACGCTCGAGGGCAGCGGTTCCGAGCTGGCCGACGCGCTGCGCTACGTCGACGAGCAGATGCTGACGGGGATGAGCGACAGCCAGAAGGCGGCGCTGCGTCCGCTGCTGGTGCGCCCGCTGATGCAGACCTTCGCCATGATCGTGCTGCCGTCCGAGGCCGAGATCAACAAGACCTGGCAGCTGCAGGTGGTCGAACCCTTCCAGCGCACGCTCGCCACCAAGTACCCGTTCGCCGCCGGCGGCAGCGTCGAAGCCACGGCCGCGGAGATCGGCCAGATCTTCGGCCCCGAAGGCGAGGTGGCCAAGTTCGTCAACACGGCGATGGGCCCACTGGTGGTGAACCGCGGCGGGGTGCTGGCGCCGCGCACCTGGGCCGACATCGGCATCACCCTGGCGCCGCAGGTGGTGTCCGGTTTCCCGGGCTGGATCGCGCCGCTGTCCTCGAAAGGCGTGGCGACCGGCGCCGGCCCGCAGACCGTGTTCCAGATCCTGCCGCAGGCGGCACCCGGCACGCTCGAGTACACGCTCGACATCGACGGCCAGCAGCTACGCTACAAGAACACCCAGCCCGCCTGGACCAATATGGTGCACCCGGGACCGCAGGGCCTGGCCGGGGTCCGCATCAGCGCCGTCACCTTCGACGGGCGAACCGTCGAGCTGCTCAACGAGCCGGGGCAGGCCGGCCTGAAACGCATGATCGACGCGGCCCAGAAGAAGAAAAAGGACGGCGGCGTGCACGAGCTGCGCTGGAGCGCGGGCAACGTGGCGGTGACGGTCGACCTGAAGATCGTCAGCAGCGCGGCCGCCAACGGCAGCGGCGAGCAGGGCCAGGGTTACCGCGGGCTGAAGCTGCCGGCCACCATCGTCGGCCGCCAGGCCGAAGGTCCACCGAACGGCGCGGCGGGCCAGCCGGCGCTGGCCAGCGTGAACGGAGGCCAGTGATGCGCGGCCCGGCTTCGGAACGGATCGGCTACTTCGGCAAGGTCCCGGCGCGCGCGGATTTCGTCAAGCTGGCCGACGACCCGGCCGCCATCGCCATGCTGGACCGCTGGCTGGCGCAGGTGATGACGCAACTGGCCGAGGATGCGCGCTGGCGCATCAACTACGACGCCATGCCCCCGGTCAGCTTCGCCCTGGTCGGGCCGGCGCGCCGCCACGCCATCGCCGGCCACCTGCTGGCCAGCCACGACCAGTCGGGCCGGCGCTTCCCCTTCCTGGCAGCGCGCACCCATGCGGTACCCGACCCGGCCGCCTTCGTGACCCGCTGCCCGCTGGCCTTCGCACCGCTGTGGACCTTCCTCGAGTCGCGCTGCCCGCGCGTGCTGTGCGACGCCGATCCCGGCCCGCACCTGCAGGCGATCGCCGACGCCGCCGTCACCCTGGGCGACGCCGAGCCGACCCTGTCGCACCTGCTGGCCAACGGCACCGTCGGCTCGCTCGGCGCGCTCTTGGGCGAGCGCCAGTTCGCGCGCATGGTACTGGCGCTCGGCCTGCTGCTGCAGCCGGTGATGCACAGCCAGCCGGCCGAATTGCACAAGAGCCTGGTCCTGCCGCTGCCGAACGACCCCCAGCAGCGCTACCCGGTGGCCGCCTTCTGGCTGCAGCTGGTGGCGCCTTTCCTACGCCGCGCGAACTTCGACCTGGCGATCTTCATCACCCGCCAGGAAGGCCGGCCGGTGCTGGTGGTGGGCTTTTGCGCGGCCCTGGCCGAAACCCTGCGCGCGCTGGTCGATCCGCTGGTCGGCGCCGAGCAGCAGGTGCGCCTGAGCGACACCGGCTGGATCGACGAGCAGCTCTACATCGACCTCGACGTCCGTTCGCTGGCCAGCTACCTGGGCCAGGCCGACCTGCCGCTCGGGCTGGCGCGCGACATGTTCATGAAGACCTTCATCGGAGCCGCGACGTGAAATTATCCGCCTTGATGTTGTTCGTGCTTTTTTCCAGCGCCGCCCATGCCCAGCAGGAGGCGCCGGTGGTCGTCAGCGGCACCGTCGCCGATGAAGCCACCAGGGCGACCCTGCTCGAGCGCCTGCGCAGCGTCTACGGGGCCGCGCGCGTGGTCGACCAGCTGTCGGTCGGCACCGTGGCGGCGCCGGCCAACTGGAACGAGTACGTCGCGAAGCTGATCAACCCCAACCTCAAGCTGGTCAGCCGCGGCCAGCTCAAGGTCGAGGGCAGCAAGGTCAGCCTGCGTGGCGACGTCGCCAACGAGGAGCAGCGCCGGCAGATCGCCGGCGACATCGCGGCCAGCCTGAACCCGACCTACACCGTCAACAACGGGCTGCGGGTGGCGGTGTCGGAACAAGGCGTGCTGGATGCCGCGCTGGCCGACCGGATCATCGAATTCGAGTCGGGCAAGGCGGCGCTGACCGAAGCGGGGATGGCCGTGCTGGACCAGATGAGCGCGGCGATGCAGAAGCTGAAGGGTGTGAAGGTGGAGGTGATCGGGCACACCGACAACGCCGGTTCGCGCGCCGGCAACCTTTCCCTCAGCCAGGCGCGGGCGGAGGCGGTCAAGGCCTATATCGTCGGCAAGGGCATCGCGGCGGACAGCATCGCGGTGTCGGGGGAGGGGCCGGACCGGCCGGTGGCCGACAACCGCACGCCGGAGGGCAAGGCGCGCAACCGCCGGATCGAGTTCAAGGTCATCCAGTAGGCAGGCAGGCGGGGACCCGGCGCCATGCTCAGGGCAGGGTAATCGTCACATGCGCCGCCTTCGGCGGCAGCCTCACCAGGTCGTTATACGCGGCCATCTGGGTCCCGGTTTCGTTCGACAGCGCCGTGCGGAAGCCCAGGTAGGCCCCCAGCCCCGCCACCATGAACACGGCACCCAGCACCCACAGCGACAGATCGCTCTGCAGCCGGTTGACCACCTGGTCGGGGCGCTCGGCGTGGGGCGCGAAGCCGCGGGTGCGGCCGCGCATGCGGGCGATCTCGTCGCCCAGGCGCGCCACCAGGTAATCCAGCTTGTCGCGGCCGTCGAGGGCGTAGCGGCCCTGGAAGCCGAGCAGCAGGCACATGTGGAAGACTTCGAGCGCCTCCACGTGAACCTGGCCCTTGGCGCGCAGGTCCTCCAGCCGGTGGAAGAAGTGTTCGCCGGCGAGCTGGTCGCCGAACACGCGCAGCTGCAGCGGCCGGGTCTCCCAGGCCTCGCGCACCTCGTAGGTCGAGCGCAGGATGATCTCGTCCACGGCCGAGCAGAACGCGTACTTGGCGGCGGTCACGTCGTCGGCCGAGATGCCGAGGGCCTTGGCGTTGCGGTCGACGTCGGCCAGGAAGCCGGTCATGTTGTCGGAGAAGGCCACCTTGTCCTGCGGCCCGCAGCCGTTCTTCAGCAGGAACAGGGCGTAGAAGCCCTCGTACATGATGTCCACCAGGCGCTGGGGCGGACGGGCGGCTCGCAGTCCGGGTTGCGGCGCCAAGCGCCGTTCGACGAAGGCGCTCATGCCGCCACCGCGATCAGTTCGAGGCGCAGGTCGCGGATCCCGTTCGGGACGTAGATCGAGATCGCCTGCGATTTCAGCATCGTTTCATACAGCATGCCACGGTTCTCCAGGATGAAATAATAGGTATCGGGCCGCACCGGCACCGCCGCCGGCACCTGGGGGGCGTGCACCAGCTTCACGCCGGGCAGGGCCGACAGCACGAACTTGTCGACGTCTTCCGGCGCGCCCACCTTGAACTGCAGGGGCACCGCGTCCACCAGCTGCAGCGCCGGCATGTCGCCCGCTACCGCCAGGTAGAGCGTGGTCTGCAGATTGATGCGTCCCGAATCGAGGGCGCCCAGGTAGTAGGAGGGACGCTCGCGGTTCAGGACGATCGTGAAGTAGCGCGACGAGATCACGGTGTCGAGCAGGTCGCGGATGATGCCGTCCAGACGCGCGAATTGCGGCCCCGGGTCGGCATGCACGTAGGCCGGCAGGTCTTCCAGCCGGTAACTGCGCGAATAGGTCATCAGCCCCCCCGCCAGGGCCAGCAGCTCGCCGAACAGGCGTTCCGGGTGCAGGTCGCGGTGGCCGAGGTAATGCGACAGCGCCGCGTAGCCGGTGCTGGCCGTGTGCAGCAGCCAGAAGGCCGACACGTCGCCGCCGCGGATCTCGATCACGTTCTTGCTCGGTTCGCGCATGTGGCCGTACAGGGCGTTCACCTTGGCCAGCAGCTTTTCCATCAGGCGCGCCAGGTTCAGGTGCAGGCCGGGCGCGGCGTCGATCGACAGGCTGGGCGGGACGAAAGAGGGGTCGGCCTCGAAACCGCCGGTCGGCACGCGCCGCAGCCGCACCAGCGGGAAGCTGTCGTAGGCTTCCAGCGCGTCGGTGTCGGCCACCAGCCGCAGCGCCTTGCGCAGGTAGGTGACCGGGGCCTCGGCGGCGCGCGTGTACAGGTCCTGGGTCTCGCGTTCGTGGCTGCTGAAACGGGCGTCGGGCTGGACGTCGCCCTCGGGCGCGGCGTTGTCGCCCCAGGCCTTGAGCGCCGGCAGGGCGGCATGGAAGGTCACCGACTGCAGGCCGGCCGGGAGTTCGCCCAGGCGCACCTGCAGCGGCAGCGGATCGCCGTCGGGTGCGCGGTAGACCTCGCCGTCCGGGAACAGGACCGACAGCTCCTCGACCCGCAGGATGTCGTGGCGCAGGGCGTCGTAGTCGACCACCAGCTTGCGCACGCCCCAGGCATAGGGGTGGAGCGCGCAGGCCGTCTGGTTCAGGCGCGCCTCGTGGTAGCGGTCCTGCTGCTGGAAATGCTGGGGCCGGAGGAACAGTCCCTCGCCCCACAGTAGCTTCGCTGGCATGGTCATCAAGCGCCTCCGGCTCAGAAATTCCTAGCTTGGCGGAAACAACAAGGGCTTCATTGACAGCGCACAGAAGAAAGCATCGAGGATTTGGAACTCCCCCCGGCGGCGCTGGTCAGGGCGCAGGCATGAAGGCCCAACGTCAGGCCGCTGCGTTCGGCGTCGGCTGCCGCCACCGTCGTCCGCCAGCGCCCCTCCGCCGGACGCTGGAACAGGGCGACCAGCGCCAGGTGGCTGGCTTCGCGGCTGACTTTTTCCGTCGCCTCGTAGCGCTGGCCCGGGACCAGCATGATCTCGCGCACCCCGACCAGGTCGCTGCCCAGGGCCGCGCGCTCGGCCTCCGGGCTCAGGAAGGCGGCATAGGGCGCCTGCTCGAAGGCCTCCTTTTGGCGCAGCGCGTACAGGCGTACCGAGAGCGCGAGCGGCTGGCCGCGTTTGTCGAGGTTGAGCTTGGGAGAAGCATGCAGGCGCAGCGCCACGCTGCGCGGCGGCTTCTGCGCATCGGGAATCTCGGGCGGCTTGCGAAGCCCGGTGGCTTCGAGGGCTGCGCTCGCGATCCCGTTGCTGCCGCAGCCGGACAGCGCGCAGGTCGCCAGCAGGATGCCTAGGAGTGAACCGTTCCTCATTGCCATTTCCTTTACTCACAGTTTGCGGGTCAAGGGGGGATTGAACCGCAGTGGTGGGCAAAGCTTGTGATCACGCGCAAGCGCAAGCCTTCCGCAGCCGAAAGAAGGCGAACTCTGCTTTGGTTGACAGTGCGCAACTTCACCCGGAAGCGCTTGCGAATAATGGTGGCTGGTTCAACTGTCGTGGAGAAAAACAGCATGATGTACAAACGCTTGATGCCTTTGATCGTGGGAGTCGTCGCCCTGGCCGGGTGCGCCAGCGGCCCACAGCAAGCCATGGCGAGCAAGTCGACCGCCGCCGTGGGCGAGCAGGTCTTCACCGAGGCCGATGCCGCGATTGCGGCGAAACAGGAGGAGAAGGCCTACGCCATGCTCAAGGCGGCGGGCGAGGCGCATCCGGTCGACAAGCGGCCGTGGGTCAAGATGGCGCAGATCCGCTTCAACGGCGGGGTCTACGGCGAGGCGATCACCAATGCGCACGAGGCGCTGGAGCGCGATCCGGAGGACACGGTGGCGCACAGCATCGTCGCCGTCAGCGGCCTGCGCGTGGCCAGCAAGGCGCTGGCCGACCTGACCCGCAAGAACAACCTGGTGGGCGACGTCAAGAGCGAGGCCCAGGACCTGGCCAAGCTGCTGCGCACCAGCCTGGGCGAGACCGACCTGTTCAAGAAGGGAGAGCCGGCCAAGGTGACCCCGGTGAGGGCGAGGCCGACGAACACCGCCTCCGCTGCCCCGGCCAAACAGGCCGGCAACGACAAGGACCCGTTCTCCGGCCTGAAGTAATCCGCGCGGCCGGCCCCGCCGGCTGTCCCATCCCCCGCAACCTGGAGTCGACATGGCCAAGAATGAAAGCGTGCAGAAACGCTTGCAGAAGGTGCGCGCGCCGCGCGTGCAGATGACTTACGACGTCGAGATCGGCGACGCCATCGAAAACAAGGAACTGCCCTTCGTCGTCGGCGTGGTGGGCGACTTCGGCAACGATCCCTCGGCCGAGAAGAAGCGCCTGAAGGACAAGAAGTTCGTCAACGTCGATGCCAGCAATTTCGACGAGGTGCTGGGGGCGGTGGCGCCGGTGGCGAGCTTCCGGGTGGACAACCACCTGTCGCCGGAGGGCGGGCAGTTCGCGGTGCAGCTGCAGTTCAAGGAGATGAATGACTTCCGTCCCGAGTCGGTGGTGCGCCAGGTGGCGCCGCTGAACGGCCTGCTGGAAGCGCGCACCAAGCTGGCCGACCTGCGCAACAAGCTGGCCGGCAACGACAAGCTCGAAGACATCCTCAGCGAAGTGCTGGGCAATACCGAGAAGCTGGCAAGCCTGAAGAAACAGGGCAAACCTGGAGGGGAGGCATGATGGCGGCAGTCCTCGATACCGCAAGCAAGTCAGCATCCACGGTGGAACTGGATAGCTCGCTGCTCGACCAGATCGTCGAGCAGAGCCGGGTGGCGAAATCCAGCAGCGAACACGAACGCGCCCGCGACATCATCTCGGAACTCGTGACCCAGGTCATGCAGGGCACGATGGTCATGTCGAACAACCTGTCGGCCATGATCGACGCGCGCCTGGCGGAGCTGGACCGCATGATCTCCGAGCAGCTCTCCGCCGTGATGCACGCGCCCGAATTCCAGAAGCTGGAACGCAGCTGGACAGGTCTGAACTACCTGGTCAGGAACAGCACCACGGGCGCCAACCTGCAGATCCGCATGCTCAACGCCAGCAAGCGCGAACTGGTGAAGGACTTCCAGTCGGCCCTGGAGTTCGACCAGAGCACCATGTTCAAGAAGGTCTACGAAGAAGAATTCGGCACCTTCGGCGGCGCCCCCTACGGCACCCTGATCGGCGACTTCGAGATCTCGCGCCAGCCAGAGGACATCTACTTCCTCGAGCAGATGTCGCACGTCGCCGCCGCCAGCCACGCGCCCTTCATCACATCGAGCGACCCCGGGCTGTTCGGCATCGAGAGCTTCGGCGACCTGGGCAAGCCGCGCGACCTGGCCAAGGTCTTCGACACAGTCGAATACGCCAAGTGGAAGGCCTTCCGCGAATCCGAAGATTCGCGCTACGTCGGCCTGACCCTGCCGCGCTTCCTGGGCCGCCTGCCGTACAACCCGATGGACGGCATGACGACCGAAGGCTTCAACTACGTCGAGGACGTGGACGGCAGCGACCATTCGAAATACCTGTGGTGCAACGCCGCCTACGCCTTCGCGAGCAAGCTGACCAAGGCCTTCGAGTCCTACGGCTGGTGCGCGGCGATCCGCGGCATGGAGGGCGGCGGCTGCGTGGAAGACCTGCCGACCCACACCTTCAAGACCGACGAAGGCGAGGTCGCATTGAAGTGCCCGACCGAGGTGGCGATCACCGACCGCCGCGAGAAGGAGCTGTCGGACCTCGGCTTCATCTCGCTGGTCCACTGCAAGAACACCTCGTACGCGGCCTTCTTCGGCGCCCAGTCGGCGCAGAAGGCGAAGAAGTACAACAATGAGGCGGCCAACGCCAACGCCGTGCTGTCATCGCAGCTGCAGTACATCTTCGCAGTCTCGCGCATCGCCCACTACATGAAGGCCATGATGCGCGACAAGATCGGCAGCTTCGCCGCCGCATCCAACGTCGAGGACTACCTGAACCGCTGGCTGACCCAGTACGTGCTCCTCGACGACAACGCAAGCCAGGACCAGAAGGCCCAGTTTCCGCTGCGCGAGGCCAGCGTGCAGGTGTCCGAAGTCCCGGGCCGCCCGGGCGTCTACCGCGCGGTCTCCTTCCTGCGCCCGCACTTCCAGCTCGACGAGCTGTCCGTTTCGCTCCGACTGGTCGCGGAGTTGCCCCAATCGACCAATGGCTAAGCATTTTTCTTAAACCTGAATGGAGTAGAACATGGCAATTGACGTGTACCTGCAGATCGACGGCATCAAGGGCGAATCGATGGACGACAAGCACAAGGACTGGATCGAGTGCCTGTCGGTGGACTGGGGCGTGAAGCAGCCGCGTTCCGCGACCGCTTCGACCGGCGGCGGCCATACCGCAGAACGTTGCGAGCATGAGGAAATCAAGTTCATGAAGCTGGCCGACCTGTCCTCGCCGATCCTGCTGCAGACCTGCTCCGCAGGCAAGACCATCCCCAAAGCCAAGCTGGAATTCATGCGCGCCGACGGCCAGGGCGAGCGGGTCAAGTACTTCGAGATCGAGCTGGAGAACGTGCTGATCGGCGCCGTCGAGCCGAACGTGAAGGAGGGCAGCATCATTCAGGAGAAGGTCGGCCTGAAGTTCTCGAAGATCAAGTGGAAGTACACCCAGCAGAAGATCGGCGGCGGCTCGGGCGGCAACACCTCGGGCGGCTGGGACCTGGCGGCCAACAAGGTCGTCTAACGTCTGACTCCTGCGCGCGGCGCTCGCGGCTGGATCGCGGCGCCGCGCGCATTTTTTTCGAAGTTTCCGGACACCGGAGGGAGCATGAAGGGCTTCAAGCCGGGCCTGCTGGACCGCCTCATGGACGAAGGCCCCGAGGGCAGCGCCGGCACACCGCTGAGCGCCGAGCAGTTCAAGGACAGCGTGGCGCGCGACCTGGAAGCGCTGCTCAACACGCGCCTGGCCTTCGACCCGGCCATCCTGAACGCCTACCCGGAAGCGCGCGGCTCCTTCCTCCACTACGGCCTCCAGGACTTCGCCGGCTATTGCCTGACCAGCAGCATCGACCGCGCCGCCGTCTGCGCCAGCATCCAGGACGCCATCGAAGCCCACGAACCGCGCCTGCGCGAGGTCAGCGCCACGCTCGAGCTGGCGCCGGGCAGCGTCAACCGCCTCAACTTCGTCATCCACGCCCGGCTGGCCTCCTGCGACATCGGCGAGCCGGTGAACTTCAATGCGGTGCTGCAGCCCTCGTCGCTGCATTACGCCGTCAAGCGCAGCGGCCGGCGGGCATGAATCCGCGGCCGGCCAACCACCACAAGGACCCGACACGATGGACATCAATCTCAAGACCCTGATCGGCAAGCTGAACGACACCACCCGCGCCGCCGCCACCCGCGCCGCCTCGATCTGCGTCGGCCTCGGGCAGTACGAGGTCGAGATCGAGCACCTGTTCCTGGGCCTGATCGAGCAGCCGGGCAGCGACCTGTCCGTGGTCGCGCAGGGATGCGACATCAGCCTGACGGGCCTGGAGACCGATCTGCGCAATGAGATCGCGCGCTTCGCCACCGGCAGCGCACGCACGCCGGTGTTCTCGCGCCACCTGCCGCTGCTGTTCGAGCATGCCTGGCTGATTGCTTCCCTGGCCGCGCCAACTGCGGGGCAACCGAACCAGATCCGCAGCGGCCATTTACTATTGGCGCTGCTCACCGAGCCGTCTTTGTCGCAGCTGGCGATGCGCGCCTCACCGCTGTTCAGGAAATTCCCGATCGACCGCCTGAAGCACGAATTCCAGAAGATCACGCGCGGCTCGCAGGAAGCGCAGCCGGCGGCGCTGGAACAGCCGGATTCGCCGGGCGACGCCGCCGACGAGATCGCGGCCGGCCCAGCGCGCGCGACGCCCGCCCTCGACCAGTACACCACCTGCCTGACCCAGCGCGCGCGCGACGGCCGGGTGGATCCGGTGATCGGGCGCGATCCCGAGATCCGCCAGGCGATCGACATCCTGATGCGGCGGCGCCAGAACAACCCGATCCTCACCGGCGAGGCCGGCGTCGGCAAGACCGCCGTGGTCGAAGGCCTGGCCCTGCGCATCGCCCAGGGCGACGTGCCGGAGGTCTTGAGCGGCGTCGAGATCCATACCCTCGACATGGGCCTGCTGCAGGCCGGGGCCAGCGTCAAGGGCGAGTTCGAGAACCGCCTGAAGAACGTGATCGACGAAGTGAAGAAGAGCCCGCACGCGATCATCCTGTTCATCGACGAGGCCCATACCATGATCGGCGCCGGCGGCACGGCCGGACAGAACGACGCCGCCAACCTGCTGAAACCGGCCCTGGCGCGCGGCGAGCTGCGCACCATCGCGGCCACCACCTGGGGTGAATACAAGAAGTACTTCGAAAAGGATGCGGCGCTGGCGCGTCGCTTCCAGGTGATCAAGGTCGAGGAGCCGGACGAACCCACCGCCTGCGCCATGCTGCGCGCGATGGCGCCGCTGATGGAGAGCCATTTCAACGTGCGCATCTACGACGATGCCGTCACCGAGGCGGTACGCCTGTCGCACCGCTACATCAGCGGCCGCCAGCTGCCGGACAAGGCGATCAGCGTGCTCGATACCGCCTGCGCCAAGGTCGCGCTGGGCCAGAGCTCGACCCCGGCGGCGCTGGAAGACTGCAGCCGCAGCATCGAGCGCATCGACGCCCGGATGGCGGCCCTGCAGCGCGAGGCGAACGCCGGCGCCAGCCACGAGGACCAGCTGCTCCAGCTGCGCCAGCGCCGCGGCGCCCTCGACGACGAACGCATCGGCCTGCAGCGGCGCTGGGACGAGGAGCAGAAGATCGCCGCCGAGATCGGCGAGATGCGCACGGCGCTCGAAGAAGGAAGGACCCAGGACGCGGGCGAACTGCGCGTCCGCGTGGACCGCCTGCGCAGCCTGCAGGGCGAGATGCCGCTGGTGCCGGTGCAGGTGGACGGCCACACGGTGGCCGCGATCGTCGCCAGCTGGACCGGCATCCCGCTGGGCCGCATGGTCAAGGACGAGCTGACTACGGTGATGAAGCTGCAGTCCCTGCTGGACGAGCGCATCCTGGGCCAGTCGCATGCGAGCCAGGCCGTCGCCCAGCGGGTGCGCACGGCGCGCGCCAACCTGGACGATCCGAACAAGCCGAAGGGCGTGTTCCTGTTCGTCGGTACCTCGGGCGTGGGCAAGACCGAGACCGCGCTGGCCCTGGCCGACATCCTGTACGGCGGCGAGCGCAAGCTGGTCACCATCAACATGAGCGAATACCAGGAGGCGCACAGCGTCTCCGGCCTGAAAGGTTCGCCGCCGGGCTATGTCGGCTATGGCGAGGGCGGCGTGCTGACCGAGGCGGTGCGCCGCAATCCCTACAGCGTGGTGCTGCTCGACGAAGTCGAAAAGGCGCATCCCGACGTGCTCGAGCTGTTCTTCCAGGTCTTCGACAAGGGGGTGCTGGACGACGCCGAAGGCCGCCAGATCGACTTCCGCAATACCATCATCATCCTGACCTCGAACGTGGGCTCGAGCCAGATAATGGGCGCTTGCCTGAACAAGCCGGCCAGCGAAGTGCCGGCGCCCGACCAACTGGCTGAGCTGATCCGCCCGCAGCTGATGAAGCACTTCAAGCCGGCCTTCCTCGGCCGCCTGGCGGTGGTGCCGTTCTACCCGATCCGCGACGAGGTGCTCACCAATATCATTCGCCTCAAGCTCGAGCGCATCAAGGCGCGCGTGCTGGACAACCACCGCGCGCGCTTCGAGTACGACGACGCCCTGGTGTCGGCGGTCCTGAGCCGCTGCACCGAGGTCGATTCGGGCGCGCGCAACGTCGACAACATCCTGAACGGCACGCTGCTGCCCGAGATTGCCGACAGCGTGCTGGCGCGGATGGCGGAGGGCGGCGCGATCACCCGGGTCAAGGTCGGCGCGACCAAGGCCGGCAAGTTCAAGTACGCGATCGAATAGGGAGCCGCCATGCTGGATCTGGACAAATTGCTGGCGCCGGTCACTGCCGACCGGCCCTGCGGCGAGGACCTCGCGTTCTCGCCCGAGTTCGACGCCATCAACCGTGCGCGCCAGGCCGACGATCCGTCGATCGAGCAGGGCGCCTGGGTGACGACGCTGAAGGAAGCCGACTGGAAGTTCGTGTCGAAGCGCTGCATCGAGCTGATCGAGACGCGCAGCAAGGACTTGCAGCTGGCGGTCTGGCTGGCCGAAGCCGAGACCAGGTCCGGCGGGCTGCCCGGCCTGGCAGGCAGCCTGCGCCTGCTCGCCGCCCTGTGCGAACGCTACTGGGCGGACGTGCATCCGCTGCCGGACGAAGACGGCGACGAGCGCCGCATCGGCAATCTGGCCTGGATCGCGGCGCGCATCGCGCCCCTGGTGAAGGAGGTGCCGCTGGCCGCGGGCGTGACCTTGATGGCCTGGGAAGCGGCGCGGGCGCGCGGGCCGGACAGCGTGGCGGAACTGGAAGCGGCGCGTGCCAAGGTGGCGCCGGCAGCGCGCCAGGCGCTGGCCGAGGCGGCGCACGACTGCCTGGCCGCGCTGGCGGAGCTGGAGCGGGTCGTCGACGAGCGGCTGGGCGCCGACGGTCCGAGTTTCGGCGCCGCCCGTGCGGCGCTGCGCGACGTCGAGGACCTGGCGGTGCCGGATACGCCGCAGTCCAAGCCGGCGCAGGCCATGCCCGTGGTGGTGGCTTCCGGCGCGCCGCTGCGCGGGCAGGGAATGGCAAGCGACGGCCCGCTGCAGAGCCGCGAGCAGGCGCTGGCGCAGTTGCGCTGCGTGGCCGAGTTCTTCCGGCGCACCGAGCCGCACAGCCCGGTCGCCTACCTGGCCGAGAAGGCGGCGCGCTGGGGTGAGCAGCCGCTGCACGCGTGGCTGCGCTCGGTCATCAAGGACGAGGCTTCGCTGGGACGGCTGGAGGAATTGCTGGGGATTGAAACGGAAGGAAGCTGAAAGAAGATTTCATCCTGGAGCCCAGGATGAAATCTTATGTCATTTCTTATGTCATTTATTACTCGGCTGGTTTTTGCGTGCCCGGCTGTACCAGCGAAGTCGCTTTCGCGATCTGCGCTTCGACCGTCTGCACCGCCTGGCGCGTGGCCTGGGTGACTTGCTCGTAACCCTTGAAGGCATTGTCGATCGCGGTCTTGATGATCTCGACCGCGTTCTCCGATCCTGGCTTGACGTTCTGGGTCACATCGTAGATCAGGGCCGACAGGGTGCTCTTGGCTTCGGCCACGTGGGTATCGGCGGCCTGGCGGAATTCCTGGTGCATCTCGTCGATGATGGACTTGAGCTGCTCGTGGTATTCCGCGGCGCCGGCGGCGCCCGGCTGCATGCGCGCATGCAGGGCCGCGATAGCCGCTTTCGGGTCGCCAAACTTGGCCATACCCTCGGCCATCCCCCCAGCCATCCCCTTGGCCATCTCCTGGCCGGCAGCGATCGACCCTTCCATCGAGCTTTTCGCTGCGTTCATGTTCAGCGCCATCACCTGTTCCACGCCCTTGACCGTCTTGTCGGCCAGGGTGTTGAAGGTCTGCATCTGCAGGTCGAACAGGGTCTTGGTGGCGTTGGCAAACTGCTCCGGACTCGTGAACATCGGTGTCTCCTCAGTATTGGAATAGATCGGATGAGTCTTGCTACCCCATTATTTAGCAACAATGAGTTTTTCGCAACGCGCGTCTCGGTAGGGGCCGGCAGATTTTTCCCAACCCGCTCCCAAGGGCGTCTGCGAACAGGCGAGGGCGCCGTTGAGCTTGCTGCGCCACTGGAACCAGGGCGCCGGTGCGGCCAGGGCGGCGTGGGCGGCCAGGCCCAGCGCGAGGAGGAGAGAAAGAGCTTTCATGTGCGGTCGAGCTTACCCCCTTGCCGCGCCAAGTCAAGCACTGCTTGACCCTCCTATCGTGGGAAGGTGTATTCTGCGCGTGGTACAACAGGAGATGACAATGCAGCAAACGCTTCTCAACATCGGCGACGCCGCCAAGGCTTCCGGGGTGTCGGCCAAGATGATCCGCCACTACGAATCGATCGGCCTGCTCAGGGAGGCGAAGCGTACCGAGTCCGGTTACCGCGTCTACAGCGGCGAAGACGTGCGCGTGCTGCAGTTCGTCCATCGCGCGCGCGCGCTCGGCTTTTCGCTCGAGCAGATCGGCAAGCTGCTGGACCTGTGGCAGGCCCAGGACCGCGCCAGCGCCGACGTGCGGGCGCTGGCGCGCACGCATATCGATGAGCTCAACCGCAAGATCGCCGAGATGGAAGCGATGCGCCGTACCCTGGAGGCACTGGCCTCGTCCTGCCATGGCGATGCACGCTCGAGCTGTCCGATCCTGGACGACCTGGCCGCGCAATAAGGGGAGGCGGACAACGCAAAACGCCGTAAGCCTTTTTCAAAGCTTACGGCGTTTTGCGGGACCGTAGTCCTAGGTAGAGTTTGGTGCCCACGGAGGGACTCGAACCCCCACACCTCGCGGCACATGGACCTGAACCATGCGCGTCTACCAATTCCGCCACGTGGGCACTGATACTGCTACAACAAAACTGCTTGCGGAGATACATCCAGTAGATGGTGCCCACGGAGGGACTCGAACCCCCACACCTCGCGGCACATGGACCTGAACCATGCGCGTCTACCAATTCCGCCACGTGGGCACTGATACTGCTTACATCTCACAACGGTACAACGAACTGCTTGCGGAAAACTGCTCCGGTAGAGTGGTGCCCACGGAGGGACTCGAACCCCCACACCTCGCGGCACATGGACCTGAACCATGCGCGTCTACCAATTCCGCCACGTGGGCACTGAACTGCTAACTCTGCTACAATAGCAGGGTTTGTCATTTTTCGCTAGATCAACTTTCGTCGGATCGCAGCGTAGAACGTACCTCCTGCTACTGCTTTCTCTCTCGCTTCGGCTTGCGGCCGTTGCTGAAGAGACCGAGATTATAGCGGAAGGATTTCAAAAGTCAAAGACCCCGCGCTGGGGTTTCCAACTGAATTCACCGAGCACGCTTCGCTGCATATGTTAGGCGAATCGCATCGCTCTCCGTTACACTACGCCTGTCAAGGTGTCAATCAATCGGCAGCCGCCGAGGCCGGCGCTGACCTCAACGCCATCACTAAGAGAAATAAGAAAACGATTTGAAGCAACCTACTCATACCATTCCTAGCCGCGAGGAAATCCTCGCCGTCTTTCGCAGTGCCAAAGGTCCGATCGGCGCGGCCGAACTGGCGCGCGCCCTCAAGGTCAAGCCCGCCGCGCAGGAAGTACTCGGCCGCCGCCTGAACGCCATGGAACGCGACGGCCAGATTCGCGCCGACGTCAGCGGCACCTATCTGCTGGCCGACCAGTCCGGTTTCATCACCGGCCGCGTCAACGCGCACCGCGACGGCTTCGGCTTCGTCATTCCGGACGAGGGCGGCGACGATCTCTTCCTGAACGACAAGGAAATGAACAAGGTGCTCAACGGCGACCGCGTGCGCGCACGCGTCACCGGCACCGACCGCCGCGGCCGCCCGGAAGGCACGATCGTCGAAGTCATCGCGCGCGCCAACACCCACCTGATCGGCCGCCTGATGAACGAAGGCGGCGTCTGGATCGTGTCGCCGGAAGACGTCCGCATGAGCCAGGACGTGCTGGTGGCGGGCGGCCCCGGCAAGGCCAAGGCAGGGCAGGTGGTCAGCGTCGAGCTGATCGAGCAGCCTTCGCGCTTCCAGCAGCCCACCGGCAAGATCGTCGAGGTGCTCGGCGAGCTGGACGACCCCGGCATGGAAATCGAGATCGCGGTGCGCAAATTCGGGGTGCCGCACGTCTTCTCCGCCGCCGCGCTGAAGCAGGCCAACCGCCTGCCGAACGAAGTGGTCGAGGCCGACCTGGCCGACCGTGTCGACCTGCGCGACGTGCCGCTGGTGACCATCGACGGCGAAGACGCGCGCGATTTCGACGACGCGGTCTACTGCGAGCCGGTCAAGATCGGCGCTACCCGCGGCTACCGCCTGCTGGTGGCGATCGCCGACGTCAGCCATTACGTGAAGCCGAACGATGCGCTGGACGTCGACGCGATCGAGCGCAGCACCTCGGTCTACTTCCCGCGCCGCGTGATCCCGATGCTGCCCGAGAAGCTGTCCAACGGCCTGTGTTCGCTGAACCCGGCGGTCGACCGCTGCACCCTGGTGTGCGACATGGTCGTGACCCAGGACGGCGAAGTGACGGCCTACCAGTTCTACCCGGCCGTGATGCACTCGGCCGCGCGCCTGACCTATAACGAGGTCGCCGACATCCTCGGCAACACGGGCGGTCCGGAAGCGCAGCGCCGCCCCGGCATCGTGCCGCACCTGCTGCACCTGAACGAGGTGTTCCGCGCGCTGCTGAAGGCGCGCCAGGAACGCGGTGCGATCGACTTCGAGACCACCGAGACCTATATCGTCTGCAATGCCGTGGGCAAGATCGAAAAGATCATTCCGCGCACCCGCAACGATGCGCACCGCCTGATCGAAGAATGCATGCTGGCCGCAAACGTGTGCGCGGCCGACCTGCTGATCCGTCACAAGCATCCGGGCACCTTCCGCATCCACGCGACCCCGACCGAAGAGAAGCTGCTGCAACTGCGCACCTTCCTGAAGCTGGTCGGCCTGAACCTGGGCGGCGGCGCCAAGCCGAGCGCGCGCGACTATGCCGAGGTGATGCAGAAGATCAAGGAGCGTCCCGATGCGGCCCTGCTGCAGACCATGCTGCTGCGCTCGATGCAGCAGGCGGTCTACAGCCCGGACAACGTCGGCCACTTCGGCCTGGCATACGAAGCCTATGCGCACTTCACCAGCCCGATCCGCCGCTATCCCGACCTGTTGACCCACCGCGCGATCAAGGCCATCCTGCAAGGCAAGAAGTACGAGCCCAAGGGCATCGAACTGGGCAAGCTGAACACGACGGTGTCGAATTCGGCGCGCAAGCAGGCGGCCAAGGACAAGGCGGCCGGCACCCGGAAGAACGAGAAGGACCTGACCATCTGGGACGCGCTGGGCGTGCACTGCTCGGCCAACGAGCGCCGCGCCGACGAAGCCTCGCGCGACGTCGAGAACTGGCTGAAGTGCTACTTCATGCAGGACAAGCTGGGCGAGGACTTCACCGGCACCGTGTCCGGCGTGACCCCGTTCGGCATCTTCGTGACCCTCGACCAGCTCTACGTCGAAGGCCTGGTGCACATCAGCGCATTGGGTACCGACTACTTCCAGTACGACGAAGCGCGCCACGAACTGCGCGGCGAGCGCAGCGGCCAGATCTACAAGCTGACCAGCAAGGTCAACGTCAAGGTCGCGAAGGTCGACCTCGAGTCGCGCAAGATCGACCTGATGCTGGCCGAACGTACGGAGAGCGTCCCGGCGCCGATGGAGCGTGCCCGCAAGGCCGCGATCGATGCGATGGAAGGCAAGGCGCCCAAGGGCCGCAAGGGCAAGGGCGCGGCCGCTCCTGCGCCGGTGCAGGCTTCGCGCTTCACCAGCACCGAAAAAGAGGCTAGCGAGGAAGATCAGGATGTCGTCTTCGTGCCGCCGCCGCGCGTGCCGCGCAGCGCCCGCAAGCCTGCCGCCAAGACCGAAGCCAAGACCGAGGCCAAGAGCGCCGGCAAGACCGCCAGTAAAACACCAACCAAGCGTGCGTCCAAGAGCGCACCAGCAACCAAAGCGGTGGCCAAGACCCCCGCGTCCAAAACCAGCAGGAAGAAACAGTAATACATGAAAAATAAAATGTTATTCGGGTTCCACGCGGTGACCTCGCGGCTGCGCCACGAGGCCCAATCGGTGGAAGAGATCTTCGTCGACGCCGCACGCCAGGACCGCCGCATGCAGGACCTGATCGCCAACGCCAAGGCGGCCGGCGTACGCGTGATGCCGGTCGATGCATCGCGCCTCGACAAGATCACCGGCACCCGCCGCCACCAGGGCGTGATCGCCTTCGCCAGCCAGCTGGCGCTGGCGCGCAACCTGGACGAGCTGCTGGACGCCGTCGAAGGTCCGCCGCTGCTGCTGATCCTCGACGGCATCACCGACCCGCACAACCTGGGCGCCTGCCTGCGCGTGGCCGACGGCGTCGGTGCGCATGCCGTGATCGTCCCGAAAGACCGCGCGGTGGGCCTGAACGCCACCGCCGCCAAGGTCGCGAGCGGCGCGGCCGAGAGCGTCCCTTATATCACCGTGACCAACCTGGCGCGCACCATGCGCGACCTGAAAGACCGCGGTATCTGGCTGATCGGCACCTCCGACGATGCCGACAAGGGCCTGTACGAAGCCGACTTCACGGGTCCGGCCGCGCTGGTGATGGGTTCGGAAGGCGAGGGCATGCGCCGCCTGACCCGCGAGACCTGCGACTTGCTGGTCAACATTCCGATGTTCGGCGCGGTCGAGAGCCTGAACGTGTCGGTGGCCTCGGGCGTATGCCTGTATGAGGCACGGCGCCAGCGGATCGCGCGCGAAGGCTGATCCGTTTCACGCCTGGCTGAAGGGAGCATGCCGCCGGCATCGCTCCCTTCAGTGCATTTGGGGAAGCCGTTTCTCCCATCTTGCGGCCTCCCAAGCAAACCCCGTAAACATACGCTACCATCATCCTTGGTTTGCGATCTTACTTATTATGTTTTCCAACTTATTTGCCAATCTGCGCGGCGATATCCAGAGCATCATCCAGCGCGACCCCGCCGCCCGCAACGGCTGGGAAGTCCTCACCTGCTATCCCGGCCTGCACGCCGTGATCATGCACCGCTGGGCGCACGCCTGCTGGACGCTTGGGCTGAAGTGGGTCGGCCGCTTCATCTCCTACCTCGCCCGGATCATCACCGGCATCGAGATCCACCCCGGCGCCACCATCGGCCGCCGGGTCTTCATCGACCACGGCTTCGGCGTCGTCATCGGTGAAACCGCCGTGGTCGGCGACGACTGCACCATCTACCAGGGCGTCACCCTGGGCGGCACTACCCTGGTGGCCGGCACCAAGCGCCATCCGACGCTGGAGCGCGGCGTGATCGTCGGCGCCGGCGCCCAGGTGCTGGGCGCGTTCACGGTGGGCGAGTATGCCAAGGTCGGCTCCAACGCCGTGGTCATCAAGCCGGTGCCGTCGGGCGCCACCGCGGTCGGCAATCCGGCCCACATCATCCGCAAGGAAGACCAGTCGCGCAGCGCCCACCTGTTCGCCGCCTACGGCGTCACGCCCAACGGCGACGATCCGCTGTCGAAAGCCCTGCGCGGCCTGATCGACCACGTCGCGCGCCAGGACGAGCAGATCGAACGCCTCACCAACACCATGCGCGAGGCCGGCCTGTGCTGTCCGAAGGTGGCCGAGGGTGATAAACTCGATTCGGAACAACTGAACCGACTGGTCGACTGAGGAATCGCATGACGAATGAAGTGACGGGCACGCCCGACGGCGCCGTATTGGACCCGATGGAAATCCGCGTGCTCGCGGTGCTGGCCGAGAAAGAGGCGCTGACACCCGATAACTACCCGATGTCGGTGAACGCGGTCGTCAACGGCTGCAACCAGCTGTCGAGCCGCGACCCGATCATGCAGATGACCGACGAAATGGTCCAGGACACCCTGCAGCGCCTGATCGAGAAGAAGCTGGTGAATGCGATCTCGCAGGCCGGCGCCCGGGTCGTGAAGTACGAGCACCGTATGCGCATCAAATGGACCCTGGAGCAGGACAAGGTGGCCGTCCTCAGCATCCTGATGCTGCGCGGCCTGCAGACGGCCGGCGAGATCCGTACCCGCACCGGGCGCCTGCACGAGTTCCGGAGCGTGCCGGAAGTCGAGACCGTGTTGCAGTTCCTGAGCGATAAATATCCGCCGCTGGTGGCGCGCCTCGACCGCGCCCCCGGCACCAAGGAGGCGCGCTACGGCCACCTGCTGGGCGGCGAACTCCCTGTCTTCGAGGCGCCCGCCGCCGGCGCCGGCCTCGGTGGGGGAGGTGCCAGCCGCGTCGGCCAGCTGGAACAGGAAGTCGCCGCCCTGCGCGGCGAACTCGAGGAACTCAAGGCGCAGTTCGAGGCGTTTCGGCAGCAGTTCCAGTAGGCGTTTCGGCAGGGTCCGCATACGTCAGCTCGATGATCGCGTCGTCGCTCCAGGTGGAGTTGCCGATCGGTACGTCGAACTGTTCCCCCTTGACCTTCAATTGCGCCGAGCGATTCCCTTCGGCCAGGATCGCCCGGGCGAGCGGCCGCTCGGCCCGGTAGCCGAAGTGGGCCCGCTTGCTGGCGCCCTCCCAGCGCATGTCGTCCTGGTCGCCGAAGAAGCCGCACCAGTCGGTCCGCAGCAGGATGGTGTTGATGGTCAGGACCCAGAAAGTCGGAATCTCCGCCTTGGCCATCGCCACCGTCACCTTGCATTCCAGGCGCAGGTCGCCGAGGCGCCGCTGGTTGGCCGCCAGGCCCGGCGTGCGGATGTCGGGCTCGGTACGGTAGACGCGCTTTTTGCGGTTCAGTTCCAGCTCGCTGTCCGCATCCTCGGCCGCCTCGCTGCGCGGCACCACGAAGCGCCGGTCGGCATCGATGGCGACCGGCAGCTTGAAGCCGCCCTCGCCGACGAGGCGCAGCGCCAGCGGCTCCGCCGACTCGTCCTTCCCGCGTCCCGTCAGCCGGAACTGCAGGCGTTCGGCCGCGGGCGCCAGGCTGTGGTACTTGTCGAAGGCGTCCAGGCCGGCCAGGATCACCTTGTACTTGCGGACTTCCGGATTGCGCATGGCATTGACATGCACGGGCTCGAGTTGACGTGTCGCTTGTTCCTCCGCGGCGCCGGCCGCGCCGCAGAGGAACACGCTCCCGAGAAACAGGGTGGGGAGGGCGCGCATTCGGCTCAGCCCTCGTCGCGCCAGCGGCGCAGGCGCACTGCGACGGCGATCATGGCGACGCCGATGGCGGCGGCGATCCAGACGCCCGAGCTGGCCAGCGTGGAGTAGGACACGCCCAGCAGGGTCATCGGATCCAGGCCGTACTGCTGGTTGATGAGCTCGATGTCCGGCTGCGACAGCCAGATCCCCGGCACCAGGCCGGCCAGGCCGCGCATCACCACTTCGCTGACGAACCAGTCGACGTCGAACACCGTGTCCGACACGTGGCCGACGATGAAGTTGAACCACTTCAGCATCAGGGCCACGACCAGCGGCGTACCGACCGCCCACAGGAAGACCTTGGAGCGCGCCCAGCTCGACACCATCAGGAGCCAGCCGACGGTCGGCAGCGCCCAGATGATGTACAGCGGCAGGAAGGCCAGCAGGTACAGGGGGCTCAGGTAGAGGTTCGGCTCCATCAGCACGGGCGCGAACAGGTTCATGCCCTTGCCGGTGGCGCTGATCATGCCGAGCACCAGCAGCACCAGCGCGGTCGCGGTACCGATCGCGATCGTGATCAC
This sequence comes from Telluria sp. ZB4P36, assembly GCF_059685865.1. Classification (NCBI taxonomy): domain Bacteria; kingdom Pseudomonadati; phylum Pseudomonadota; class Betaproteobacteria; order Burkholderiales; family Oxalobacteraceae; genus Telluria; species Telluria sp. ZB4P36. The sequence goes on along the minus strand of NZ_JCASIE010000018.1, from coordinate 40,859 downwards.
GGGGGCGACGACCAGGGCGGTGACGACTTTCGACAGCACGGTGTCGCGGTCCGACAGCGGCAGCGACTTCCAGAACAGGATGCTGCGGTCGCGGCGGTCGTCATGCAGGGCCCCCAGGCAGTAGAAAAACACCACGACGGTCAGCACCAGGAACAGCGGCGCGGCCAGGCCCATGTAGCTCGAGGCGGCGACGTGGGCGATCTTGTAGCGCAGCGCCGACGGCACGCCCTGGATCGAGACCACGGTCTGGCCGTCGATCTGGATGTTCTCGTGGCCGCCGAAGGTCATGGCGTACATGAAGCCGACGCCGACCAGCAGGACCATCGCCGCCGCCACCGCGACCGGCGTCCAGAAGAAGGCGCCCTTGTGCTCCCAGAACTCGCGCCGGAGCAGCCATTTCATTGTTTTCATGCGTAGGTTCCTTTCATGGTTGCCACGAACAGGTCGGCAACGCTGGGATTGCGGGTCTCGCCGAGCTGGGCCAGCTGGGTGCGCGACACGCCGTCGAACAGCATCACGGACTTGCCGAACACGCTGCGCTGGTCGATCGGTGCCAGCGCATTCGCCGCGCCGACCTTGTCGGGCGGGACCATCACTTCGGTATAGCGCTCGCCGATCTCTTCCATCGACGCGGCCAGCACGATCTTGCCGTCGCGGATGAACATCAGGTCGGTCAGGATGTGCTCGACTTCTTCCACCTGATGGGTGGTGATGACGATGGTCTTCTGCTCGTCGAAGTAGTCTTCCAGCAGGTTCTGGTAGAACTGCTTGCGGTAGAGGATGTCCAGGCCCAGGGTCGGCTCATCGAGCACCAGCAGCTTGGCGTCGATGGCCATCACCAGCGCCAGGTGCAGCTGGACGATCATCCCCTTCGACATTTCCTTGACCTTCATGGTCGGCTTCAGCTTGGTATTCGCGATGTAGCGCTCGGCCTTGGCGCGGTTGAAGCGCGGATGCACGCCTTCCACGAAGTCGACCGCGTCCTTCACGCGCATCCAGCGCGGCAGGATGGCGACGTCGGCGATGAAGCAGACTTCCTTCATGAGGTCGTCGCGCTGTGTGCGCGGGTCGAAGCCCAGCACCGAGAGCTGGCCGTCGAAGTCGATGAGGCCGAGGGCGGCCTTGAGCGTGGTGGTCTTGCCCGAGCCGTTGGGGCCGATCAGGCCGACGATGCGTCCGGCCGGGACCTCGAAATCGATACCGTCGACGGCGCTGCGCTTGCCGTAGCGCTTGGCTAAGCCGCGTGCGGAGAGCACGGCATTCATGCTGAACCTCCCGGGGCATTGCCTGCCGAGGCTTGCAGCAGTTGCTCGACGTTGAGGCCGAGGCGGCGGATGCGTTCGACCATGGCGGGCCATTCCTCGCGAATGAAGCGCTCGCGTTCGGTGGCCAAGAGTTTCTCGCTAGCTCCTTCGGTAACGTACATGCCAATCCCCCTTCGTTTTTCCACCAAGTTTTCGTCGACCAGTTCCTGGTAAGCCTTGGACACGGTGATCGGATTCAGTTGATATTCGGCCGCGATCTGGCGGACCGAGGGCAGGGCGTCGCCGGCTTTCAGAATACCGTCGAGCATCATGCCCACCACCCGCTCCTTGAGCTGGCGGTAAATGGGTGCGTTGTCATTCCAGCCGACTGTCATGTCCAGTCCTCCCTTGTCTCGGCGCTGCATTGTTCATGGTCGTCTCCTTGTCGTGCTTGGTGGTGCTGCATTGAGGTGGTGTTGTAGTGAAGTATAACAGTGGCTTGGTAAATGTAAACATACATATTGAACAAAAGTGCGGGCGCGGCCTCGGGACGCACTTTGGTAGGATGGGGGACCGATAGAGAAGGAGGGAGCGATGCTGACCTGCCCGAACTGTGGCCTCTCGCCGCTGACGCATGCGATCAGGGAAATGCAGTACACCTACAAGGGACAGAGGACGACCATTCCCGAAGTGTTGGTCGAGCATTGTGCCGGGTGCAAGGAAGTGATGTTCGCGGCGGGCGAGCACGATCACTATGGCGAACTGGTGGCGGCCTTCCGCAAACAGGTGGATGCGGACGAGCTCAAGACGATCCGGGCGATGCGCAAGCGCCTGGGTCTGACCCGGCACAAGGCGGATGAGATGTTCGGGGATGGAGCAGGGGACTTCGCGCGCTATGAATCGGGCGAGGCGGATGCGCCGGTGGCGCTGGTCAAGTTGTTGAGGCTGTTGGGCAAGCATCCGCAACTACTGGATGCTGTTCGGTAGGGGCTAGGCTAAGTCGTGGCGTGTCAGCGTCCCATCGTGTGCCAGCGCGATCCACCCGCCACGCCGCGGCTCGGCATCCAGCTCCCAATCCGGCAGCACGTAACGCAGCTTGCCGTCCGTCTCATGCACGGCCGGCCGGTGCGTATGCCCGTGAACGATGACGCTCGCATCCGTGTCGCCGTACAGCTTCTCGACGGCCTCGGGCGCCACGTCCATGATCTCGTAGGACTTGCCCGCCTGCGCCTCGCGGCTGCCTTCGCGCAGTCCGGCAATGATGGCCTTGCGCTGCGCCAGTGGCATGCCGAGGAATTGCTGCTGCCATTTCCGGTCGCGCACCTGGGCGCGGAAAGCCATGTACTTGAGGTCGGCGGTGCACTGGGCGTCGCCGTGGACCAGCGCAATGCGCCTGCCGCCGGCGCTGATGACATGGGGTTCTTCCAGCAGGCTCAGGCCCGCGGCCTCGGCAACGCCCGGCCCGACGAGGAAATCGCGGTTGCCGGCCAGCCAGTACACGGCCGTGCCCGCAGCGCTCACGGCGCGGATGGCGTTGAGGACTTGCTGGTGGAAAGGCTCGGCAAGATCGTCGTCGCCGGCCCAGTATTCGAAGATGTCGCCGAGCAGGTAGAGCCGCTCGGCATGCACGGCGCGCTCGGCCAGGAAGCGGAAGAAGGCTTCGGCCGTGCGCGGGTGCGCGGCCTGCAGGTGCAGGTCCGAGATGAACAGCGCAAACGTGCGCTCGGGCGTGGTCATCGAACTGATGGGTGTTGCTGGCCCCGGCGCACTGCGATCATCAGATGACTTCGGCCTTCTCGATGACGACCGGATCGACCGGCACGTCCGAGTGCATGCCGCTGCGGGTGGTCTTCACGCCGTTGATCTGGTCGACGATGTCCTGGCCTTCGGTGACCTTGCCGAACACGGCATAGCCCCAGCCGTCCTGGCCCGGATAGTTCAGGAAGGCGTTGTCCTTGGTGTTGATGAAGAACTGTGCCGATGCCGAATGCGGCGCCGAGGTGCGGGCCATGGCGATGGTGTACTTGTCGTTCTTCAGGCCGTTCTTGGCTTCGTTCTCGACGGTCGTCTCGGTCGGCTTTTGCTTCATGCCCGGTTCGAAGCCGCCGCCCTGGATCATGAAGTCCTTGATCACGCGGTGGAAGATCGTGTTGCTGAAGTGACCCTTGTTGACGTAGTCGATAAAGTTGGCAACGGTCTTCGGCGCTTTTTCGGCGTCCAGTTCGACGGTGATGTTGCCCATATTGGTGGTCATGCGTACGCTGGTCATCTTGTGTCCTGTTCCTTGGTTATTGTTGAGATGCGAGATTGCACATCCGCTATTTTACAAGCTTGTCGCCTTTGAGCACGCTCACGGACTTGATGAAGACCGGCGTCACCGGCACGTTCTGCATGCCGCGCACGTCGTCCACCACCACGCCCTTGATCTTGTCCACGACTTGCTGGCCTTTGACGACCTTGCCGAAGACGGTATAACCCGAGCCCTTGTAGTTCGGGTAATCGATGCCCGAATTGTCGGCCACGTTGATGAAGAACTGGGAGGTCGCCGAATCCGGATGATCCTCGCGCGCCATCGAAATGGTGTACGGCTGGTTCGACAGGCCGTTACTCGATTCGTTCTTGACCGGCTTGTTGGTCTTGCGCCCCTCGAACTTCTCGTTCATGCCGCCGGCCTGGATCATGAAGCCGTCGATCACGCGGTGGAAGATCGTGCCCTTGTAGAAGCCCTGCTTGACGTACTGCATGAAGTTGGCGACCGTTTTCGGCGCCCGTTCTTCGTCGAGCTGGACGACGATCTCGCCCATGCTGGTCTTGATCGACACTTGCGGGCCCTTGACGACGGGGGCGGCGGGCGCCGCCTCGGCGGCGGGTTCGGCCTGGGCTTCTTGCGGCGCGGCCAGCGCGGCGCCGGTCAAGGTGCCACATAAACTCAGGGCGCCGGCGCCCAGGGCGATGCCCTTGAGCAGCGAGCGGCGGAAGGCAGTCGTCATCGTCTTGGCTCTCCTCTGGTGGACACTGCGCAAAGCGGTGTCAAGTCTTTTCCCGAAAAATAAAGCTGAGCCATATGCGGCCAGACGGGATTTTAACAATGCTATACTTTGCGCAGAACGCCCCATTCTATCAAAGAAGAACAACACCCGAGGGTACAGACGGTCTCGACGCAATCCCCGCGGTTTGCCCCGGTCCTCTCCCTCACCAGATTACACCCATGAGCCAACTCAAGATTTACAACACGCTCGCGCGTGACAAGCAGGTATTTGTCCCGATGGAAGCCGGCAAGGTCGGCATGTATGTGTGCGGCATGACCGTCTACGACTACTGCCACGTCGGGCACGCGCGGATGATGATGGCCTTCGACGTCATCTATCGCTGGCTCATGGCCTCGGGCTACGAGGTCACCTACGTCCGCAACATCACGGACATCGACGACAAGATCATCAAGCGCGCCGTCGAGAACGGCGAAACCATCGGCGCCCTGGTCGAGCGCAATGTCAAGTACATGGACGAGGACATCGGCGCGCTCAACATGCTGCCGCCGACCGTCGTGCCGCGCGCCACCGAATACGTGCCGCAGATGCTGTCGATCATCGAACAGCTGGAACGCAAGGGCCTGGCCTACCGCAGCGACGACGGCGACGTGAACTACGCCGTGCGTGGCTTCGAGGGCTACGGCAAGCTGTCCGGCAAGTCGCTCGACGACCTGCGCGCCGGCGAGCGCGTCGACGTCAACAGCGGCAAGCGCGATCCGCTCGACTTCGTGCTGTGGAAGGCCGCCAAGGAATCCGAACCCGCGGAAGCCAAGTGGGACTCCAAATGGGGCAAGGGCCGTCCGGGCTGGCACATCGAGTGCTCGGCCATGTCCTGCGCCACCCTCGGGCAGCACTTCGACATCCATGGCGGCGGCGCCGACCTGCAGTTCCCGCACCACGAGAACGAGATCGCGCAATCTGAGGGTGCGTTCGGCGGCAACATGGTCAACTACTGGATCCACAACGGCTTCGTGCGGGTGGATAACGAGAAGATGTCCAAGTCGCTGGGCAATTTCTTCACCATCCGCGACGTGCTCAAGCAGTACGACGCCGAAATCATCCGCTTCTTCATCCTGCGTGCCCACTACCGCAGCCCGCTGAACTATTCGGACGCCCACATCGACGACGCCAAGGGCGCGCTGACCCGCCTGTACACCGCGCTGTCGACGGTGGACATCGATGCCGAGCAGCCTGCGGTCGACTGGGACGAAGCCCACGCCCTGCGCTTCCGCGAAGCCATGGACGACGACTTCAACACGCCGCTGGCCGTGGCCGAGCTGTTCGACCTGGCCGGCGAAGTCAACCGCAGCAAATCCCTCGACGCCGCGCGTCAGCTGAAGGCCCTGGCCGGCGTGCTGGGTCTGCTCGAGCGTGCGCCGCAAGCCTTCCTGCAGGGCGGCAGCGAGGGTGGCGATGCCGGTATTGACGACGCCATCGCGCGCCGCGCCGCCGCCAAGAAAGCCCGCAATTTTGCCGAGGCGGATGCCATCCGCGCCGAACTGACTGCCGCCGGGATCATCCTGGAAGACAAGCCGGACGGAACGACGACCTGGCGCCGCGCATAATGGCGGCCGACAAGGACACGCCGGGCCTCGAGGCCGGGGCGCAGGACGAACTTTCCGTTCCCGCCTACTGGGCGGAAGCGAAGGCCGCCCTGATGGGGCGCGACCGCATCATGGCCAAGCTCATCCCGCAATTCGGCGACCTGCACCTGCGCGGCCATCCCGATCCCTTCACCACCCTGGCGCGCTCGATCGTGGGCCAGCAGGTGACGCCGAAGGCGGCCGACGCCGCCTGGGGCAAGCTGCTGGCGATCTGCCCGAAGCTGTCCCCGGCCCAGGTAATCAAGGCCGGCGCCGCAGAGCTGGCCGGCTGCGGCCTGTCCAAGCGCAAGACCGAATACATCCTCGACCTGGCCGACAGTTTCAAGGCCAAGCGCGTCCACGCCGACCTGTGGTCGCAGATGGACGACGAGGCCGTCATCGCCGAACTGGTCCAGATCCGCGGCATCAGCCGCTGGACAGCGGAGATGTTTTTGATATTTAATCTGCTCCGGCCGAATGTGCTGCCGCTCGACGACCCCGGCCTGATCCAGGGTATCAGCCAGAATTATTTCTCTGGCGAACCTGTTTCGCGCAGTGATGCGCGCGAGGTCGCGGCCAACTGGGAGCCCTGGCGCACGGTGGCCACCTGGTATCTGTGGCGCAGCCTGGACCCACAACCCTGATGTGATATCCGACGCGGGTACGGTAAAATAACGCCCAAAACAGGGCCAGAGCGGCTGCGCCCCATCCATAAGCGCTGCTGCCACGAAATAATCCGGAGGTACAATGACTAAAACAACTTTCCTCAATTTTGAGCAGCCGATCGCCGAGCTCGATTCCAAGATTGAAGAGCTGCGCTTCGTGCAAGACGATTCCGCAGTGGACATCTCCGAAGAGATCGACCGCCTGGCCAAGAAAAGCCAGCAGCTCACCAAGGACATCTACGCCAAGCTGACCCCGTGGCAAGTGTCGCAGATCGCCCGTCACCCGCAGCGTCCTTACACGATGGACTACGTGAACGCGATCTTCACCGACTTCCACGAACTGCACGGCGACCGCAGTTTCGCCGACGACCAGTCGATCATCGGCGGCCTGGCCCGCTTCAACGGCCAGGCCTGCATGGTCATCGGCCACCAGAAGGGCCGCGACACCAAGGAGCGCGCGATGCGCAACTTCGGCATGCCGCGTCCGGAAGGCTACCGCAAGGCCATGCGCCTGATGAAGCTGGCCGAGAAGTTCAACCTGCCGATCTTCACCTTCGTCGATACCCCGGGCGCTTTCCCGGGCATCGACGCCGAAGAGCGCGGCCAGTCGGAAGCGATCGGCCACAACCTGTACGTCATGGCCGAGCTGAAAGTGCCGCTGATCGCCACCATCATCGGTGAAGGCGGTTCGGGCGGCGCGCTGGCGATCGCCGTCGGCGACGCGGTGCTGATGCTGCAATACTCGACCTATTCGGTGATCTCGCCGGAAGGCTGCGCCTCCATCCTGTGGAAGACCTCGGAGCGCGCCTCCGACGCCGCCGACGCACTGGGCCTGACCGCACACCGCCTGAAGGCCATGGGCCTGATCGACAAGATCGTCAACGAGCCGCTGGGCGGCGCGCATCGCGATCCGAAGCAGATGGCCCAGCTGCTCAAGCGCGCGCTGGCCGACACCCTGCGCCAGTTCCAGGGCATCAAGACCAAGGACCTGCTCGAGGCGCGTCACCAGAAGCTGATGAGCTACGGCAAGTTCAAGGAAACGCTGCCGAGCGAAGAGTGAGTTCCAGGCATGCCGGATCCGCATCTAAGCTGAACCCTTCGGCAGTCTTTGCGCAGGCCATGGACGGCCTGCGCGAAACGTATTCCCCTTCCTCCATGGCGATTGCCTGCAGCGGCGGCCTCGATTCGATGGTCCTGCTGCGGCTGGCGCACGCCTGGGCGGCGGAGCAGGGCATTCCCTTGCACGCCTTTCACGTCCATCACGGGCTGAGCCCGAATGCCGATGCCTGGCTGGCGCACTGCGCGCAAGCCTGCGCGGCGCTCGGCATCGCCTTCGACCATCGCCGCGTCGAGGTCGTCAAAGGCAAGGACGGCATCGAGTCGGCGGCGCGCAAACTGCGCTACCGCGCCCTCGGCGAGCTTTGCCAGCAACACGGCGTGCCGCTGCTGCTCACCGCCCACCACCTCGACGACCAGGCCGAAACCGTCCTGCTGCAACTGCTGCGCGGTTCCGGTCCGGCCGGCCTGTCCGGCATGGACGCCGCCAACCGCGCGCCAGGCCTGCTGGGCGATCCTGATCTCGTGATGGCACGGCCGCTGCTGGCGCTGTCGCGCGCCCAGCTCGAAGCCTATGCCCAGGACGAGGGCCTGGACTGGGTCGAGGACGAATCGAACAGCGATCCGCGTTACGCGCGCAATGCGCTGCGCCATGGCGTGATGCCGGCGCTGGCCGCCAGCTTTCCCGGTTACCAGCAGCGGCTGGCGCGCGGTGCGGCCCACGTGCAGGCGGCCCAGCGCATCCTCGACGAAGTGGCGGAGCAGGATCTTGCCGCCTGCCAGGATGGCGAGGCGATCGACCTGGCCCGCGTCCAGGGCCTCAGCCGCGACCGCACCGACAATATGCTGCGCCATCTGTTCTCGGTGCGCGGCCTGGCCATGCCCTCGACCGCTTGGCTGGGAGAAATGGTGTCCCAGCTGTTCTCGGCGAGGGAAGACGCCCAGTTGAAAGTGACGCATCCGGCCTGCCACATCCGCCGCCACCGCGGCAAGCTCTACCTCACGCCGAAGCTGCCGGACTTGGCCGGCATGCGCGACCCGGACGACGAAGGCGTGCTCGTCAAGGAAGGCGAGGGCTTCCGTTGGAACGGCGAGGCCGCACTGGCGTTTCCGGCCTACGGGGGCGTGCTGCATTTCGACCCCGCGCCGCAGGGCTTCGATCCGGCCTGGCTGCGCAGCCAGGCCTTGATCATCGATTTCCGCAAGGGCGGCGAGCGTTTAAAACTTGCCGCAAATCGTCCGAGCCGTGGGCTGAAAGCGCATTACCAGGCGCTGGGCGTACCGGCCTGGGAGCGCGAACGCGCGCCGCTGGTCTGGGCCGGCCACGAGTTGCTGTTCGCCGCGGGCATCGGCATGGATTGCCGCTGCATCCCGGACGGGGAAGGCGAGCGAGTCGCCTTGCGCTGGGTACCCGATCCTATTCGGGCCGGGTAGAGAGTTACTATACGAAAAAGGTATTACTTTATTTTCTTTTCGTATAGCTTTTTCTCCCACCAGTCTTGTGATACTGCGCTGCAGCATGCTAGAGTAAAGGTCCCCTTTTGATCTTTCAACAAGCTGGAACCCTTCCTGATATGGCTTTAATTGTCCACAAATATGGCGGAACGTCGATGGGCTCGACGGACCGTATCAAGAATGTCGCGGCCCGCGTGGCCAAGTGGCATGATGCCGGCCACCAGATCGTGGTGGTCCCCTCGGCGATGTCCGGTGAAACCAACCGCCTGATTGGACTGGCCAAGGAAATCATGGCGCAGCCGGACCCGCGCGAACTGGACATGATTGCCTCGACCGGCGAACAGGTCTCGGTCGGCCTGCTGGCGATGGCGCTGCTGGCCATCGGCAAGGACGCCGTCTCCTACACCGGTTGGCAGGCCGGCATCCGCACCGACTCCTCGTTCACCAAGGCCCGCATCCAGTCGATCGACGACACCCGCGTGCGCGCCGACCTGGAAGCCGGCAAGATCGTGATCATCACGGGCTTCCAGGGCATGGACGAGGATGGCAACATCTCGACCCTGGGCCGCGGCGGTTCCGACACCTCGGCGGTGGCGATCGCCGCCGCGCTGAAGGCCGACGAATGCCTGATCTACACCGACGTGGACGGCGTCTACACGACCGACCCGCGCGTGGTGCACGAGGCGCGCCGCCTGGAGAAGATCACCTTCGAGGAAATGCTCGAGCTCGCATCGCTGGGCTCGAAGGTCCTGCAGACCCGCTCGGTCGAGTTCGCAGGCAACTACCAGGTCCCGACGCGCGTGCTGTCGTCGCTGACCGATCCCCTGATGCTGCTGGACGAAGAAGCGAAGTCCGGCACCCTGATTTCGTTTGAGGAAGAAAGCAACATGGAACAAGCCGTCATCTCCGGTATCGCCTTCAATCGCGATGAAGCCAAGATCACCGTCCTGGGCGTGCCGGACAAGCCGGGCGTCGCCTTCCACATCCTCGGCCCCATCGCCGAGGCCAACATCGAAGTGGACATGATCATCCAGAACCAGTCGGTGGATGGCAAGACCGACTTCACCTTCACCGTGTCGCGCAATGACTACGTGAAGGCGATGAGCGTGCTGGAAGGCCAACGCGAGGCACTGGGCGCGGCCAAGATCCTGGGCGACGCGAAAGTGTCGAAGGTGTCGGCGGTCGGTGTGGGCATGCGCAGCCACGTCGGCGTGGCCTCGCAGATGTTCCGCACGCTGTCGGAAGAGGGCATCAATATCCTCATGATTTCGACCTCGGAAATCAAGATCTCGGTGCTGATCGACGAGAAGTACATGGAGCTGGCGGTGCGTGCCCTGCACAAGGCTTTTAACCTCGAGCAAGCTTAACAATTTTCAAAATTTTTAGGCGTGCGTCCTTGACGCAACAGGCACCAGCCCTTAAGATGCCTGCACTCAGCGCTGACTGACAACAGTTGGTTCTGATTGGAGACGTGGCCGAGTGGCCGAAGGCACTTCCCTGCTAAGGAAGCATACGGCTTATACCCGTATCGTGGGTTCGAATCCCACCGTCTCCGCCAAGACAATTGTTTTAGGGAAACCTTTAACAATCAAAAAAACCGCTAGCCTTCAGGCAGCGGTTTTTTTGCTTCTTAGTATCATGATTGTGAATCTAGTTCGAATCCCGTTGTCCTTGCGTATATGGCAACAGAATGGCACGTGACTGTACCGTTACGTGGAACGCTGAGAACGCGCCTGATCTCCAGTCAAGTGATAGTCACAATTAGACCAAGACCTTGATCGTTCTAAGTAACCCCCTCAGTGTCAAACCACGCTGATTCGCACGAAACATCGAAGAATGCACTTGCTTGGTAGTTAAATGGGACATTACGGGAATAATGTTTAAAACCGCATCTGTCTTGATGGAACCGGTTAATGTGTTTTGTCGTGGCGATTCACGACGGGCTACCTAGTTTCTGCCATCTGACATTGAGGCGTCGTCGTGCTCTCCGGCCGCGAATTTCCCACGACGTGAAACTCGCATCCACTGCCGATGAACCGCTGATCAGGCAATACGACTTCTCGCACTCGAAGGAGGGCGCACGAATCTTTACCAAGTCGGATATAAAACCTGATCTTCCGAAAGAATCATGCGGTCGACGCAACCGCTGCGCCACCCTGTTGTTCAACTATCCCGTGCATATCTGTCGCAACGGCGCTTGACGGAGGATATGTGGCTCTGTAATGCGGATCGCTACCCGCGCCTGCTCACCATCACGCCACCTTAGGCGCCCACCCGAGCATTTGGGAGCTGACAAAAGGAGAGTTCCTCTACCCCTTAGCTTGCTTGCTCGACGCGCAGTCTTACGGTTGTCGTGAGTACTCATCGGTAACCGAGTCCCGGGTTGACGTATACAACTTAATGCGGGCCACCACTAATCTTTGCGTTGCGGAACAGTACATCCCAATCTCATAAATTGGCCTAAGATTGGTCGCGCAGACCTTATCAGGGTCCCGTTCACTACCACCAGGCGTATTAGGAAGACTGGCGACAAAGCCGTTGAGTATTCATTATTGACATGGAGGCTCCGATGTTTCCTGCAACAACTGAAAAGGCCGAACGCAACACGTCACCGGCTGCCATACAGCGGTTCGACCAAGAGTTTCGAGAAAACATCGCGCGCTTTAAGGAGGCGGACAAGCGGGCGATAGAGCATCGCTTGAGAGAACTTGATCGTGAGTGGAATGTCGAGAGGGCAATCGAGCTCGAAGCGCCGACTATGATTCTCCTCGGCCTGGCGCTGGGCAGCCTGAGCAATCGTAAATGGTTCGCGGTGTCCGTGATGGCGGCGAGCATGGTTATTCTGCACAACCTCCAGGGCTGGTATCCGCTTCTGCCCGTTTTTCGCGCCGCAGGGCTACGGACCGCCGAAGAGATCGAGCAGGAACGCATGGCGTTGAAGGCATTGCAGGGTGAAAAATCCACGCTGGCTTATTCAATTCACTAAGGAGACGACGATGTTCGCTGCCACCGCGACCCAAGTATCAGGCCATACCTCGCCGCATCTGAACGATCAGATTCGGCACGAGGCGCAGGAACGGATCAGGGAATATGAACACGACGACAGGAACGCCTTGATCACCCGTCGCCTTCATGAGCTCGAACACGAGTGGGATGTCGAGCGTACCCTGCAGACAAATTTCGCCACCCTATCGCTTGTCGGCCTCGCACTTGCGCTCAAGAGCGACAAGCGCTGGCTGGCACTGGCTGCCGGCGTGCCTCTCTTCATGGTGCAGCACGCGCTGCAAGGTTGGTGCCCGCCGCTTCCGGTGCTACGCAGGCTAGGCGTGCGCACAGCGAGAGAAATCGCCGAAGAGCGCTATGCACTGAAATCGCTGCGGGGTGACTTCGACGATGTCGATGGCTCGAAGGATACGGACGCAATCGTCCGCGCGGTCCGAGCCTAGACTCTGGCGGGTGTCTGCAGAAAAAAGGAGGAACAATGAGTTTTCGCCAGTTGTTCGAGCCGCTGTAGAGCACTTATACATATCCGCTCGGCTGGGAAGAGACCGGCCACGCGAGGTTGAGGAATGACGGCCCCTTGAACCGTACAGCGTCACCGTACGGTCTCCCAGCCTGTATTCTTATGAATGCAATGCAATCCACATGCGGCTGCCGGCGTGTTTCTTGAGGGGGCGCACGTGCCCCATGATCGTCAATTACCCGGCTTCTGTCCGGAAGCGTTCTGGTCAACGACACCAGGGATTGCTTTCGTTGACCGGGGGAATTTGCCTTTCAGATCGTCTACTCCAGATTGAGGCTTGGCAAGCGCGCGCAGATCAGAGCGCTGCTCACGTTTTTTGGCCGTGTCAACTTTCAACTGCTTGTCACGCGCCTTGCCCAAGCCAGGCATGATTTCACCATCTCGATTGAATGACCAGGCAAGCATGGCTTCACCCAACGGGATTTTATCGCCCCGCTTGCCCTGATGACCGGTATGCCACACATGCCAGGTCTTGCCATAGCTGTTCATTTTCTTCTTCATCAGGGCATGCTCAGCAGCGGCTGGCAGTCCTGGCGCAACAAGCTGGCCGGACAGGATCTCACCGTTATGCGGATGCCAGTATTCTCGCTCTTCTTGGGGCAGGGTACTGAACAGCTTTTCGGAAATTATATATTCCACCCCATTCATGTTGGCGGTTCTTGTATTGCCGTCGAACAGCACACACTGCGCAAAGTCCTCGTTGACCTGATGGCAGTAATGGTGTGCCTCCATCTGCATTTCCGGATTCTCCTTCATTGGATGAAACCCATCCAGATACACATCGAACCCTTTGAGAGGAGAGTTGCTCTGCAAGATCTTTGCGCCTGCCTCGAGCATCTTTGTATCGCCATATTTTGCCTCGCCTGCCGGTCTGGTCTTGGGTGGCGACCCGGGCTGCGCTGACGCTACGCGTCCACTCCCAAGTCCGACGACACAAATTGCTGCGGCTATACATGCGTTCAGTTTCATTTCAGACTCCTCATGTGTAAATTCTTCTATAAATGAACGTTCCAGTGAATCGTATTTCACAGGGTACCCGGACCCACGCATCAGTAAAGGTAAGGCAGTAGCTTCCTGACCCTGGCCTGATACGCCGGATAGTCGGGATAGCGCTCCAGCAACCACCTTTCCTCGAGCGTTGCCTTGCGGTCGAAAAATACGCCTAACAGCAAGGTCAGTGCGATACGCAAAGGGCTCAATGTCAATAACGAAATCCCGAGCGCGGCCAGAAGCAGGCCGAAATAGATGGGGTGCCGTACCAGGCGGTAAGCGCCACTCGTGACGAGTTGAGCCCTAGGCAAGGGCCGGGGGAAAGGCGTAAGCGATTTCCCGAGCGAGACGACACTACTGCCGAGAACAGCGATTCCGCCCAGTACGGCGATTGCTCCCAAGACGCCGAACACCATCGGCGCAGGCCAAGCTGGCCCGACCTGGGGCATCAGCAGGAAGAGTACAAATAGCAAGACCTGGATCACTACCCAGGCTTCGCCACGGTTGCCGAAATGGTTTCGATTCATGCCATATCCAGTTTTCGCTGAGAAGCACCACGAGGTTGCGGTAAGCCAGCAAGCTGCCGTCGGCAAGCACCACGGTGTTACGTTCCGGGGCAAACCCGGCAGTCGCGGCCTTGATCCAGCGAATCCCACGCGGCATGACCGAGGCCATGTCGTGCACGGTATTGCAGGCCTTGAAGATGCCGGCCCCGACCACGGTCCAGTCGGGCTGGTAGAAGTGGGTGGTAGCAGGTTCAACGATGGCGATGGCGATGCCGGACAGCCGCGCCGCCTCCCACGATGAGCACATCATGTGATGCGGACATGTCTGTCTCCGTCTATTTTTTTTTCTCAAGGCGCGGTGCAAGCGCGCTGAGATCGTACCCGGCCTGCGACGCAGCCTCCAGCAGCGCGGAGGGGGCTTCCTCACCCGCGCGGGAAAGCGCCCACATCGAGGTTGAACGCCGTCCCGTGCGGCAATAGCCGAGTACCGGCTTTGGCAACTCGGCCATCAATTGCCCGAACGCGGCCGCATGGGAATCGGTGACGTTGTCCGGCGCCGCCGGCAGATACCGCGCTTCCACTCCGAAGCGGGCGGCCTCCTGTTCGATCTCGCTAAAAGCAGGCTGGCCCGGTCCTTCGCCGTCCGGCCGGTTGCAGATGATCGAACGAAAACCCTGTTGCGCCAAGGCGGGGATGTCCTCGAGTTGAACTTGTTGCGAGACCGCGAGGTCCGGGCTGAGCTGTTTTAATGTCATGGGATCTCCTGGGAGGTTGATGTCGTCGTCCGACCAAAGCGCTTGCGAGCTTGCGGCCGCGGAAGGAGTGCCGCTTACCGGCCATGCTGACCGAGGAAGCACATCGGCCGCCAAATCAGCAATTCCACTTGTAGCGATGACGTGCCATGTCGAAGCATACGTCCGACTTCCGACTTGGCACGCGCGCGATGTCGCCGGTGACCGATATACAGACAATATACTTGAAAATAGTTTGATATGCTATATACTATAAAAATGTATTTTGATAGGTGGACAGGATGTTAAAGAAAGATGAGGAAGAGGGGCTGTGCCCGGCCGATGGCATCGATATCGAGTCGATGCGCCGTGCTGCAGAGCAGGCCTGCGGCCTGTTAAAGGCACTGGGCAATGTTGACCGTCTGCTGCTGCTTTGCCAGATGACACAAGGAGAGTTCTGTGTCAGCGAGCTGGAAGCCTTGACCGGCATTCGCCAGCCCACACTCTCGCAACAGCTTGGCGTGCTGCGCGACGAGCAGCTGGTCCATACCCGCCGTGAGGGCAAGCAGATTTATTACAGCATGGCGAGCAGGGAAGCGATGGCCGTGATGGAAGTTTTGTACGGGCTGTACTGTAAACCGATGAAGGAGAGTAAATCATGACCATTAACTGGAGCGAATTCACGCCGTGGGCGTCGCTGTCTGGCGGCTTGCTGATCGGGCTCTCGGCCGCGTTGTTTGTACTGTTCAACGGCCGGATTGCCGGCATTAGCGGCGTGCTTGGCGGTTTACTGCGTCCGCTACGCGGCGACATTTCCTGGCGTATCGCATTTCTGGCTGGACTGCTCGGTGCGCCTTTGGTGTACGGGATGTTTGCTACCTTGCCTGAGGCCCGCATCGAAGCCGGCACCGGGACCCTGGTTGTCGCCGGATTGCTGGTCGGGCTGGGCACGCGCTATGGGGCCGGCTGCACCAGCGGCCACGGCGTATGCGGACTGTCGCGGCGTTCGCCGCGCTCCCTGGTCGCCACGGCGAGCTTCATGCTGGCCGGCTTTGTCACCGTGTATGTCGTACGCCACCTGATGGCTTAAGGAAGGAATTCTCATGCAGATCGTAATGGCATTGATCGTCGGGCTTATCTTTGGTATCGGGCTGCTCGTATCGGGCATGGCCGACCCGGCGAAAGTCATGAATTTTCTCGACCTGGCTGGTAGCTGGGATCCTTCGCTGGCATTCGTCATGGGTGGCGCGATTGCAGTCGGTTTGATCGCATTCCATTTTGCCGCCGGGCGCAAGAAGTCGCTGCTCGGCGATGCCATGCGCTTGCCGACTGCCACGCAGATCGATCGGCGGCTGGTGTTCGGCGGTTTGACCTTTGGGGTGGGCTGGGGCCTGGCGGGCTACTGCCCGGGGCCGGCGCTTGTGTCGCTGGTCGGCGGTGGCGAGAAACCGCTCATTTTCACTGGCGCACTCCTGGCCGGCATGGCGATCTTCGAGCTGCTGGAGCGCCTGCCCGCTGCCCCAGGCAAGCAGCATGTGTAAGCGTATCGCCAGGGCGAGGGCGACGTCATGCTGATCAGTCTGGGGCTGGGTCTGGTGGTCGGCGTGGTCCTCGCGCTTACCGGCGCCGGCGGTGGCATTCTTGCGGTGCCGCTCCTCGTCTTTGGCATGCAAATGGGGGTTGCCCAGGCCGGTCCGATCGGCCTGCTGGCGGTCGGCATGGCGGCGGCCCTCGGTGCCATCCTCGGCTTGAAGGCCGGGATCGTACGTTACCGGGCCGCCGTCCTGATCTCGGTAACAGGGATGCTGTTGTCGCCGGTCGGCTTATGGCTTGCGAACCGTATCGACAATCGCTGGCTGAGCGTACTGTTCGCACTCGTTCTCTTGTTTGTGGCTTTCAACACATTTCGGCGCGCTACGGGTAAACAGGCTGTCCGTCAGGACCCTGTTGACCTCGAGCAGCCGTGCATGCGTGACGGCGGTACAGGTCGCTTTGTCTGGACGGCGCGCTGCGCGCGTTCGCTCGCGTTGTCCGGCACGCTTGCAGGGATGCTCTCCGGCCTGCTTGGTGTTGGCGGCGGCTTCGTGATGGTGCCGGCGCTGCAGCGTTATACGAACCTGGATATGCAGTCGACCGTGGCGACCTCGCTTGCGGTGATCGCACTGGTGTCGGTGACGGGAGTTGCCTCGAGCGCGATCGCCGGCTCGATGAGTTGGCCGGTGGCACTGCCGTTCGCCGCAGGGGCCCTGGCCGGCATGCTGGTCGGCCGCGTCGTATCGGACCGCTTGGCCGGACCGCAGTTGCAGATCGGTTTTGCCGTCGTGTCGGCGCTCGTCGCGGTGGGCATGATTGCTAAGGTACTGTACCGATAACCCGAGCCGCCATGCGGCGCTCATCCTACTTCAAGGAGAACCTCCATGCATCTCAAACCCATCCAGCTGTTTGACACCGAGTCTTCGACCTTTACCTATATTCTTGCAACCAAGGCCGGCGGCGAGGCAGTGCTGATCGATCCTGTCGATGAACATTGGGAACGCGACCTGGCGCACCTGCGGCGCCTCGACCTGAAGCTGGCTTACGTCCTCGAGACGCATGCCCATGCGGACCACGTCACGTCTGCCGGCAAGCTGCGCGAGCTGACCGGCGCCAAGGCGGCGGTTCCGAGCGGTTGCGGCATCCCTCCTGCCGACGTCCAGTTGAACGACGGCGATGTCATCCGCTTCGGCGGCGAGGAGATTCTCGTATTGCATACGCCCGGCCACACCGCAGGGAGCATGAGCTATGTGTGGCGCAACAACGTGTTCACCGGCGACACCCTCCTGATCAACGGTTGCGGCCGTACCGATTTCCAGAGCGGCAGCGCCGATGCCTTGTTCGATAGCGTCACGAAGAAGCTGTTTTCGCTTCCGGACGACATGTTGATGTGGCCGGGGCACGACTACAAGGGCCAGGTGGTATCGACGATCGGTTGGGAGAAGCAGCACAACGCGCGCCTGGCCAACCGCAGCCGCGATGAGTTCGTCCAGTTGATGGCCGAGCTGGATCTGCCCAAACCGAAACGGATCGATGTCGCCGTACCTGCGAACCAGAACCTGGGCTTGCCGCACAGCGTCTGACGCATGGACAGGGATTGCGATGATGGAAGATACAGCGGCAAAGGCGGCAAGCCTGTGGGATCAGCGCTACGGCACACCCGAATTTCTCTTCGGGACGGCGCCCAACAACTACCTGGCCAGCCAGCGGCGCCTGCTCCGGCCGGGGATGCGGGCGCTGGCGGTCGCGGACGGCGAGGGCCGGAACAGTGTCTGGCTCGAACGCCAGGGCCTGAACGTGGACGCGTTCGATGTCTCGTCGGTGGCCGTCGGCAAGGCCAGGCAGCTCGCCAGCAATGCCCAGGTAGCGGTTGGCCTCCACATCGCCGATTGCGATGCCTGGAGCTGGGAACCGGCATCTTACGACGTGGTCGCGGCGATCTTCGTTCAGTTTGCCGACCCGCCCAAGCGGGCCGCCTGTTCGCAAACATCATCAGCACACTGAAGCCGGGCGGCATCCTGATTTTGCAGGGATATACGCCCAGGCAACTCGACTACAAGACTGGCGGTCCTGGGGTGTTGGAGAATCTCTATACTGAGGAAATACTGCGTACGGAACTTGGCACACTGGACATCGTCGAGCTCCGGAATTTCGAGGCAACCCTCGACGAAGGAACGCAACACGCAGGACGCTCGGCACACATCGGCCTGGTCGGCAGGAAAACCGTGTAGTCGCGACGTGGGGCGGCCTCCCGGCCGGCGCCAACAACGCGCACTTATAAAAACGATTGATGGAGACAAGCATGGAAGCATCCCAACCGAATCCGGGCGCCGTCTACAAGGAGGCACCCGGCTATTTTCGGCGTCTAACGGGCATTGACTGGATGTTCGGCGCCGGCCTGTTGGCCGCCACTCTGTTTGCGCTGAACCGTTATGCCGTTTTCATGGATGGCTACGAGCGCGCCATCCTGTTGCTGACCGCGCCAACGCTGGCCGCGCTCGGCTGGCACTGGAAACCGGTGCGCTGGCTGTTCCCGCTGTCCGCGCTCTTGTCCTTGTGGGCCGTGTCGCTCTACGACGGCTCACTGGCCGTGGCGGAACAAAATTTCTTCCTGAAGTACATGCTGTCGAGCCAGTCGGCCATCCTCTGGATGAGCGTGCTGTTCGTGTTCTCGACCGTGTTCTACTGGATCGGGATGCTGGCGCGCTCGCATGCCAGCAGTGCGCTCGGCTCGCGCCTGTGCTGGGCCGCCGTGGTCCTGGGTTTCACCGGCATGGCGGTGCGCTGGTTCGAGTCCTACATGATGGGGGCGGATATCGGCCACATTCCGGTGTCGAACCTGTATGAGGTGTTCATCCTGTTCGCGCTGATCACCGCGCTCTTCCACCTGTATTACGAAGAGCGCTATGCGACGCTCCAGTTGGGCGCGTTCGTCCTCCTTATCATTGCCGCCGCGGTCGTCTTTCTCCTCTGGTACACGGTGTCGCGCGATGCCGCCCAGATCCAGCCGCTGGTGCCGGCGCTGCAGAGCTGGTGGATGAAGATCCACGTGCCGGCCAACTTCATCGGCTACGGCACCTTCGCGCTGGCCGCCATGGTCGGCTGCGCCTACCTGCTGAAATCGCATGGCATCCTGGAAGACCGCCTGCCATCGCTGGAAGTGCTGGACGACGTGATGCACAAGTCGATCTCGGTCGGCTTCGCCTTCTTTACCGTCGCCACCATCCTGGGTGCGCTGTGGGCGGCCGAAGCCTGGGGCGGCTACTGGTCCTGGGACCCGAAGGAAACCTGGGCCCTGATCGTCTGGCTCAACTACGCGGCCTGGCTACACCTGCGCCTGATGAACGGGTTGCGCGGCCGCGTTGCAGCTTGGTGGTCGGTGGTGGGCCTGCTGGTGACGACCTTTGCCTTCATCGGCGTGAACATGTTCCTGTCGGGCTTGCACTCGTATGGAGAACTGTGACGAACGGTAGCAGTTTTCCCTTGGGGTAGGCCTGTCCCGGTGGTCAGGCACAAGCTGGCGCAGAATGTGGCAGGACAGCCCACTATCACAGTAAATGGTGATGATGGGCCATGCTTGGTTATGCCCGTGTCAATGTCCAGCAAGGTAGCGTTCGCGGATGGGCCGTGCAAGGTTTACTTGCGCAGGTATTACCTGAAGAATATGCTGCTGGCACGATTCCCGTTGGAACAACCCCATGCATTCCTCCATTCGCCATATCACGCTGATCATGTTGCTTGCAGCTGCGATTTCGGGCTGCAATACCCTGGCCGTCCTCGCGCGCACTGAACGGACGCCGCACGCGAAGCTGCCACAGTATTCGGCAAGTGGGTCGACGCCGGCGGCGACGCCGCAGCGGCGGCTACCTGGTCACGCAAGGTCGCTCCTGGCGTGTCGATCCAGGAGATCGAAGAAGCCTTCACGAGCGTCGCTGCAGAAGATAATCTCCGAC
This sequence comes from Telluria sp. ZB4P36, assembly GCF_059685865.1. Lineage (NCBI taxonomy): Bacteria > Pseudomonadati > Pseudomonadota > Betaproteobacteria > Burkholderiales > Oxalobacteraceae > Telluria > Telluria sp. ZB4P36. The sequence goes on along the minus strand of NZ_JCASIE010000018.1, from coordinate 20,591 downwards.
CGGTTGGCGAGTTATTTCTCTCTAATGAACTCGCGCTGCGCACCGGACAAGCCCAGAAGTTCCTCAAAGTCTACTCATACTGCGATCCGGATACCGCACGGGCGATCGTCGATTTCAGTCCGGCGTTGGCGGCGTTCCTGCCATGCCGGATTGCCGTCGTAGAGCAGCAGGACGGCCTCTGGATCTACGCGATGGATATGGACATCCTGATCAAACTGGGGCGACCGATGCCATCCGAACTCCATACGAGAGTCACGCGGGTACGTGCAACCATGCTGAAAATGCTTGATCGCGCTGCGAATGGAGAGTTCTGAGCCTCGCCCGTTTTGTAAGTGGTGCAGACCAAGTGATGACCCTGTTTGCCGCTTTGCAGCATCGAAATATCTTGCACTGCATCTGTCTTAATGGTTATATGCTTATAAATACATAAGCTCATAACTGAAGCGCACGAACAAGCAATGGATGTTGATCTCGACAAGGAGGAGATGGCAGAAGTATTCGAGCAAGTGTCGAATTACTTCAGCTTGCTCTCTGAACCGACACGTTTGAAGATCCTGCACGCCCTGTGCAATGGCGAGCGCTCAGTTGGTGCGATCGTGACGCAGCTCGGGGCTAACCAGGCAAACGTCTCGCGCCAACTGAACATGCTATACCGTGCCCGCATTCTTGGACGCCGTAGGGATGGCGCTCAGGTGTACTACCGAATCGAAGACCAGAACACGATCGCCTTGTGCCGTACCGTATGCAATCACATGGCGGAGAAGGTAAAGAAAAGCCGCCAGATAGACCAGGCAGCGATCGAAAACTTCATGACGGGTAGCTAAGAAGCCGTACAGCAGGCAAGTTGGCAGCTGCTCAATTATTTTATGCTCATATGTGCATATAGGCATATGTGCATGCGGTTATTTTTATTGTTCGTCGCAAGGATGGAGTAGATGGGTAACCCAATTCGCAAGTTCGGCCGTGTAGTGAGGGCGCCAGAAAATTTTGTCGAGCGCTCCCTGATCAATGACATCAACGAGCATGGCCTGAACGAGGAACGGCGTGGATTCCTGCGCCGCAGCTTTCTCGCAGCCAGTGCTGCAATGGCAAGTGGCGGCGCGCTGGCCCAGGCGGGCGAGGGCGATCCGAACATCGTGACGCTGCCCGAGCATGCGCGCACGCTTGGCAAGCCGGTCGCCGCGGCGCCCTACGGGATGCCGTCCCAGTTCGAGGCCAACCTGCAGCGCCGGGAATCCCCCGGGCTGACCCGCGTCTCGGCGGCTTCCGTGGCCTTTACTCCATTGCAGGGCCTGTTTGGCATCATCACGCCCTCCGGCCTGCACTTCGAGCGCCACCATCAGGGATGGCACGACATCGACCCGAGCAAGCACCGCTTCATGATCAACGGCCTGGTCAGGCAGGCGAAGGTCTATACGATGGATGACCTGATGCGCATGCCCTCGGTGTCGCGCATGCACTTCATCGAATGCGGGGCGAATACCGCCATGGAGTGGGGCAATGTCGCCGTCCCGTCAGTGCAGTATTCGCACGGCATGCTGAGCTGCAGCGAGTTCACGGGCGTGCCGCTGTCGGTGCTGCTGGAAGATTGCGGCTACGACAAGCGCAAGGCCAAGGTCGTACTGGCCGAAGGCGCGGACGGTTCCTCGATGACGCGCACCATCCCGATCGACCGGGCGCTCGACGACGTCATCGTCGCCTGGGCTATGAACGGCGAAATGCTGCGTCCGGAGAACGGCTACCCGCTGCGCCTGGTCGTGCCGGGCATCCAGGGCGTTTCCTGGGTCAAGTGGCTGCGCCGTATCGAGGTCGGAGACCAGCCGTATGCGACGAAGGACGAGGCGATCCATTACATGGACGCCATGCCCGACGGCAGCTATCGCCAGTACACCTCGATCCAGGAATGCAAGTCGGTGATCACCACGCCGTCGGCCGGCCAGCGCCTGCTGGACACTGGCTTCTACAACATCACCGGCCTGGCCTGGTCCGGACGCGGCAAGGTGAAACGGGTCGACGTCTCGGTTGATGGCGGGCGCAATTGGCGCACCGCACGGCTGGAGACGCCGGTGCTGAGCAAATGCCTGACCCGTTTCAACATCGACTGGGAGTGGAACGGCGCACCGGCCATCCTGCAGTCGCGGGCGATCGACGATACCGGCTACGTCCAGCCAAAGATCAACGAGCTGCGCGCGGTGCGCGGCACGCGCTCGATCTATCACAACAATGCGATCCAGTCCTGGCAAGTGGCGCAATCGGGGGAGGTGTCGAATGTCCAGGTCTATTAAGCTCGTGGCGGCTGCGCTGCTGGCGGCCGCAACCGCAGCCGTGTTCGCCGGCCCCCAGGCCTTGCCGGGGCGCCCGGCAACCCCGAAGGAAGTGGCGGCGTGGGATATTGATGTGCGGCCCGATTTCAAGGGATTGCCGAAAGGTTCCGGGACCGTGGCGGCCGGCCAGGTCGTGTGGGAAGGCAAGTGTGCCTCCTGCCACGGCACCTTCGGCGAATCGAACGAGGTATTCACGCCGCTGGTCGGCGGCACCACGGCGGAAGACGTCAAGACCGGCCGCGTGGCCGCGCTCGCCAACGGCCGCCAGCCACAGAAGACCACCCTGATGAAAGTGCCGACGGTCTCGACGCTATGGGATTACATCAACCGCGCCATGCCCTGGACCGCCCCAAAGTCGCTCACCACCGACGAAGTCTACGCGGTGACCGCCTACCTGCTGAACATGGGCGAGATCATCCCCGACGACTTTGTGGTTTCCGATAAAACCATGGCGCAGGCACAGGCGCGCATGCCCAACCGGAATGGCATGGTGACCAGCCACGGGATGTGGGATGTCAAGGGCAAGCCCGATGTGCGCAGCGTGGCCTGCATGAAGAACTGCCCGGTCGATCCGGCGCCCCGCTCGACGCTGCCGGAAGCGGCGCGCAATGCCCATGGCAACCTGGCCTTGCAGACCCGAGGTTTCGGCGCCACCCGCGGCGTCGATACCACCCGTCCGGCACCGGCCACCCGCGCCGACGCCGTCGCGGCCCCTGCGGCGCCAGCGGCTCCCGCGAAGGCCGCGGCCATTGCCGTGCCGACCGCCCTGCTGCAGGCGAACGCTTGCCTGGCTTGCCATGGCGTCGACAACAAGGTCATGGGTCCAAGCTTCGCCGCGGTGCGCGCCAAGTACAAGGACGACGCGGCCGCGCACGAACGCCTGGCCGAAAAAATCCGCCAGGGCAGCAGCGGCGCATGGGGAGCGATCCCGATGCCTCCCCAGGCCCATGTGAAGGAAGAAGATTTGAAGGTGATGGTGGGCTGGATCCTGGCCCCGCAATGACCGGTATGGCGGCAAGCCGTATCGTTGACAATACTTAACGGAGATGTAGCAATATGAAACATGTCGTAACCGGACTCATCCTGTCGATCGCCTGCGCCGGGGCGCTGGCCGCGGACCACCAGGTCAAGATGATTAACTCTGGCAAGGATGGCACCATGGTCTTCGAGCCGGGCTTCCTGAAGGTCGCCAAGGGCGATACGGTCAAGTTCATCAAGGTCGACGCGTCGCACAACAGTGCCTCGGTCATCACTCCGCCCGGCGCCACCGCCTGGAAGGGCAAGATGGACGAGGAAATCTCGGTCAAGCTTGACCAGGAAGGCGTGTATGTCTATGTGTGCGAGCCGCACAAGATGATGGCCATGGCAGGGGTGATCCAGGTCGGCAAGCCAGTCAACCTGGCCGAGGCGAAGAAGGGGGCGGACGCTTTGTCGAAGTCCTTTGTCATGAGCAAGGATCGTCTCGACAAATACATGGCGCGGGTGAAATGAGCATGCAAGCCGCTCCGGCGGCATCGCGTTTTCAACAATTGGAGGATGGTATGAACCAACAGCGACGCAACGTCATGCGCATCAGCGCGATCCTGGGTGCCGCCTTTGCCGCGGGGGTGCTGAAGCCGGCAGACGTGTTCGCGGCCGAGTGGAGGCAGAAAGTCTTCGACGCCAAGAGCCTCGAGGCGGCGGTCAAGGAACTGGGCGGCGACAAATTCACAGTCAGTTCCGACGTGTCGATCACCGGACCGGATATCGCCGAAAACGGCGCCGTGGTACCGGTATCGATCGCCAGCAAGGTGCCGAACACCGATTTCATGGCGGTGTTGGTAGAAAAGAATCCGAGTGCCATGTCGGCCAGTTTCAATATCCCGGCGGGCACCGAGGCGGCCGTGACCACGCGCGTGAAGATGGGGGCAACCTCGAACGTGCATGCGCTGGTGCGCGCCGACGGCAAGTGGCTCGTCGCCAGCAAGGAAATCAAGGTCACGCTCGGCGGCTGCGGCGGCTGATCACTCAAGCTCATTGAAAGGAAAGAACATGGCAGATCCAATGCGTATCCGCGCTACCCTTGCCGGCGACACGGTCGAAGTGAAGGTCTTGATGCGGCATGACATGGAGACCGGGCAGCGCAAGGACTCGTCCGGCAAAGTGATTCCGGCCCTTTACATCAAGACGCTCGTCGCCAAGGTCAAGGACAAGATTGTACTGGACGCGAACTTCGGTCCCTCGGTATCGAAGGACCCATTCCTGGCGTTCAAGTTCAAGGGCGGGGCCAAGGGCGACAAGGTCAGCGTGACCTGGGTCGACAGCGCGGGCGACACCCGTACCGACGAAGGCACCATCACCTGAACTACGAGCCGCCCCGGGCCCGGGGCGCAGGCATGCGCGGCGCCAGACCGCGCAGACATATCAAGAGGAGACAGCCATGACCAGGATGCATTCCGGTTTCGTCGCAGCATCGCTGCTGGCGCTATGCGCCGTGGCGCTGGCACAGTCGTCGACGACCGACGAAATCGCCAAGTACCGCCAGATGCTGGCCGACGGCAATCCCGCCGAACTGTGGGAAATGCGTGGTGAGGAATCGTGGAAGAAGAAAGCGGGCCCGAAGAATGTCTCGCTGGAGCGATGCGACTTCGGCAAGGGGCCAGGCGTGCTCAAGGGCGCCTATGCCGAACTTCCGCGCTACTTCAGGGATGTCGACAAGGTCATGGACCTGGAACAGCGCCTGTTGCATTGCCGCATGACCCTGCAAGGGCTCAGCATGGCGGAGGCTACCAAGACGCCCTTTGGCTCGACCGGCAAGCAGTCGGACATCGAAGCGATCGTCGCCTACATCACGGCCGAGTCGCGCGGCGCCACGATGGCAGTGTCGACCCAGCATCCGAAGGAAAAGCAGGCGTACGAGACGGGCAAGCAGCTGTTCTTCTACCGTGGCGGCGCACACGACTTCGCCTGCGCCACCTGCCACTCCACCTCGGGCCAGCGCATTCGCCTGCAGGAGCTGCCGAACATCCTGGAGAAGGCGAATGCACAGGCAGCCTATACCACCTGGCCCGCCTATCGCGTATCCCAGGGCGAGGTTCGCACCATGCAGCACCGTCTGAACGACTGTTTCCGGCAGCAGCGCTTCCCCGAGCCGATGTACGCATCCGAGGCGATCACGGCGATCACCATGTTCCTTGCGAAAAACGCGAACGGCGGCATGTACGCCGGTCCGGCACTGAAACGATAGGAGACCGGCATGACACCACTGAAAACCTCGCTGATCCTCGTGCTGGCTGCCGCCGCCGCCGGCTGCGCAACCGTTGCGGCCGAGCCCGATTACCGGGAGGCCGCGCTCGCCTTGCTGAAGCAGGACTTCCGTTCCAAGGGACCGGCGACGCTGGAGCGCGTGACCAATCAGGACGAGGCACAGCAGCTCTGCAGCCAGTATCCGCAGGAACGCCCGGCCGAGGTCGCGGCCCGGATCGAAGCCACGCAGATGAAGAACATCGTCCAGCCTGCCGACGGCAAGTACCTCGGCGACTGGAAAGAGGGCGAGAAGATCGCCCAGAATGGGCGCGGCATGCAGTCATCCGACATGGTGGGCGGCATCAACGGCGGTAACTGCTACGCCTGCCACCAGATCTCGAAGAAGGAGATATCGTTCGGCAACATCGGGCCGAGCCTCTACAACTACGGCAAGATCCGCGGCAGCAGCGACGAGATGCTCAAGTACACATGGGGAAAAATCTATAACGCCCAGGCGTATACGGCCTGCTCCAACATGCCGCGTTTCGGCCATAGCGGCATCCTGACGGAAGCACAGATCAAGGATGTGATGGCGCTGCTGCTCGATCCAGCCTCGCCCGTCAACCAGTGAACCACTGCGGCGGGAGCTTGAATGCCCGTCGGCTAACAGTACCAAGGACATAGCATGGGTATGAATCGGCGCGAATTCGCGCAACTGCTCGGGATGGCCGCCGCCGGCGGCATGCTGCTCGGCTCCCGCGGCGCCATGGCGGCGCCGTCGCCAGGCGCCCTCTACGACCTGCCGCGCTTCGGCAACGTCCACTTCCTGCATTTCACCGACTGCCACGCGCAGTTGATGCCGGTCTATTTTCGCGAGCCGAGCGTCAACATCGGGCTCGGGCCGGCCGCCGGACGCATGCCGCATCTGGTCGGCGAAGCCCTGCTCAAGGCAAGCGGAGTGGCCCCGCACACGCCGCAGGCGCATGCCTTCACGGCGCTCGACTTCGAGCGGGCGGCGCGCAGTTACGGCCAGGTCGGCGGCTTCGCCCACCTGGCCACCCTGGTCAAGAAGATGAAGGCGGAGCGCCCGGGCGCGCTGCTGCTCGACGGCGGCGACACCTGGCAGGGGTCGGCCACGGCGCTCTGGACCAAGGGGCAGGACATGGTCGACGCCGGCCTGCTGCTGGGCGTCGATGTGATGACTGCGCACTGGGAAATGACGCTGGGCGACAAGCGGGTGCAGGAAATCGTCGGCAAGGACTTCAAGGGCAAGGTCGATTTCGTGGCCCAGAACGTCAAGACCAACGACTTCGGCGATCCGGTGTTCCCGCCCTACGTGATCAAGGAGATGAACGGGGTGCCGGTGGCGATCATCGGCCAGGCCTTCCCGTACACGCCGATCGCCAACCCGCGCCACCTGGTTCCCGACTGGAGCTTCGGCATCCAGGAAGAGAACATGCAGAAGATGGTGGACGAGGCCCGCGCCAAGGGCGCGAAAGCGGTGGTCGTGCTGTCCCACAACGGGATGGACGTCGACCTGAAGATGGCGTCGCGCGTGCGCGGTATCGACGCCATCCTGGGCGGGCATACGCACGACGGCATTCCGGTGCCTGTCACCGTGAGCAACGGCGGCGGCAAGACCCTGGTGACCAACGCCGGCAGCAACGGCAAGTTCCTGGGTGTGCTCGACTTCGATGTGCGCGGCGGCAAGGTACAGGATTTCCAGTACCGCCTGCTGCCGGTGTTCTCCAATTTCCTCCCGGCCGACCGCGAGATGGCTGCCCTGGTCGAGACGATCCGCAAACCGTATGCGAGCCGGCTGAACGAAACGCTGGCGGTCACCGAAGGTACGCTCTACCGGCGCGGCAACTTCAACGGCACGTTCGACCAGCTGATCATCGACGCGCTGATGGCGGTCAAGGGTGCGGACCTGGCCTTTTCCCCAGGATTCCGCTGGGGCACTACCTTGCTGCCGGACAGTCCGATCCTGATGGAACACCTGATGGACCAGACCGCCACTACGTATTCGCATTCCACGCTGACCGCGATGACTGGTGCGACCATCAAGACCGTGCTGGAAGACGTGGCCGACAACCTGTTCAATCCCGACCCCTACTACCAGCAGGGCGGCGACATGGTAAGGGTGGGCGGCATGAGCTATACGATCGATCCGACGGCGCCGATGGGGTCGCGCATCAGCGACATGCGCCTGGGCGGCAAGCTGCTCGAAGCGGGGAAGACCTACAAGGTGGCCGGCTGGGCGCCGGTGGCGGAGGGCGCTTCCGGCGAGCCGGTATGGGACGTGGTGGCGCAGTGGCTGCGTTCGGAGAAAGTCGTCAAGCCGCGCAAGCTGAACACGCCGCGCCTGGTTGGTGTCAAGGGCAATCCGGGCATCATGGCCTGAGGAGACGAGAATGAGGACGATCACTGGGCAGTTCAGGATACTGGCGGCCGCGCTGGCCTTGTCGGCCTGCGTGCAGGCCTGGGCGGTCGAGGCGAGCGCGGTGCCAAAGCACAAGCAGACCACGGCGGGGCGCTATCTCGATGCACGCGAAGCCTACGCGATGAAGCGCGAACTGGGCCCGCGCGCCTATTTCGTCGACGTGCGGACCCGCTACGAAGTCGCCTATGTCGGCCTGCCGACCGTGGTGGACGCCAACATCCCGTATGTCGAACACCCGGAAGATGCCCCCTGGGACGACAAGGCAGGCCGGTTCCGGCTCGACGTCAACAGTGACTTCGGCCCGGAACTGGCGCGCCGGCTGCAGGCGGCCGGGCTCGGCAAGGATGCGCCGGTACTCCTGCTGTGCCGCTCGGGCGACCGTAGCGCGCGCGCCGCCAACCTGCTGAGCCAATTGGGCTACACGGCGGTCTACACGGTCGTCGACGGCTTTGAAGGCGATGCCGTGGCCTCGGGCGACAAGCAGGGCCAGCGCATCCTGAACGGCTGGAAGAACGCCGGTTTGCCGTGGTCCTACGATTTGGGCAAGGCGCGTGCCTACTTCCCTGTCTACTGAGCGGGCAGGGATGCGCCTGCGCGCCATGTTGCGCACGGCGCTGCTGGCGGCGTGCGCGGCCAGCGACGGCGCGCTTGCGCAGCACACGGCATTGCCAGCCGCGGGCGACCTTGCCACGGACGGCCGCGCCGCCGCCCGGCGCGCCGCCCCGGTCGTGCTGCTGTTTTCGCTGCCTGACTGCAGCTACTGCGAAACGGTCAGGCGCAACTACCTTCTGCCGCTGTTGCGCGAAGGTGAAGCGCGGCGGCGTCCGATCCTGCGCGAAGTCGGCCTGGCCTCGGCAGCGCCCCTGCGCGGCTTCGACGGGCAGGGCAGCAGCGGCAAGGCGCTGGCGAGCCGCTATGGCATCCGGGTGGCGCCCACCGTGGCCGTTGTCGACGGCGACGGCAAACTGCTGGCGCCGGTGCTCGAGGGTGGGGACGTCGCCGGCATGTACGGCGCCTATCTTGATGAAGCCCTGGCCGCCGCGCGCCGCGCGCTGGCCGCCCCCAAGCACGGGAGAACCGAATGAGACTACGCATCCTCGGCGGCGCGCTGCTGCTGGCCTTGCAGGCAAGCCCCGCCGCGGCGCAGGCGCCTGCGCCTGCCACCTACAGCGTCACCTTGATGAGTCCCGAACTGGCCCTGCGCGCCGCCCAGGCGGCGCTGGCGGCATGCCGCCAGGCCGGCTACCAGGTCGCGGTGGCGGTCGCCGACCGCGGCGGCCAGGTCCAGGTGCTGCTGCGCGACCGTTTGGCGGGCGCCCATACCGTGGAAGCGGCCTCCGACAAGGCCTGGACTGCGGCCAGCTTCAGGATCGGTACCACGGCGCTGGCCCTGGCCACCAGGGAGGGTGCCGAAGCGAGTGGGATCCGGCACATCCGCCGCGCCCTGGCCGTCGGCGGCGGGATGCCAATCGAGGCCAATGGCGCATTGCTGGGTGCGATCGGCATTTCCGGCGCTCCCGGCGGCGCCGCCGACGATGCTTGCGCCCGCGCGGGCATTGCGGCGGTAGCCGAGGACCTGAATTTCTGACCCGCTTCTTGACACGCGCCGCCGTGCGCAGAAGGACCTGACCATGCAGTCGATTAGTATCACTCCAGCTTTCCTGCACGCGGCGTGGCGCACACTGCTGGCGCTGTCGACTGCCTGCTGGCTGGCGGCCGGCGCCGCCGCGGCGCCGCTGCCGGTGCTGCAGCCCGTGCAGATCAGTGCGCACGTCTACATGTTCCGGGGTGACTCCGGCATGGCCGACCACGCCAACGCAGGCTTCATGTCCAACGCCGGCTTCGTGGTCACCAAGGATGGCGTGGTCGTCTTCGACGCGCTCGGCACGCCGGCGCTGGGCGAGGCGATGGTGCGGGCGATTCGCGGCGTGACCAGGCAAGCGATCCGCCGCGTCATCGTCAGCCACTACCACGCCGATCATTTTTATGGCTTGCAGGCATTCAAGGCCGAGGGCGCCGAGATCTGGGCGCACGAGCGCGGCCGCGACTACCTGGCCTCGGACACCGCCTCCCTCCGCCTGGCGCAGCGCAAGCAATCCCTCAAGCCGTGGGTCGACGACCGGACGCGCCTGCTGCCGGCGGACCGCTGGCTTGCGTTCCCGGGAGGCAAGCCGATTGCGTTCGAGATGGGCGGACTGCGCTTCCAGCTCATCGACTCGAGCGGCGCCCACGCGCCGGACGACATCATGCTGCTGGTCGAGGAAGACCGGTTGCTGTTTGCGGGCGACCTGTTCTTCACCGGCCGGCTGCCTTTCGTGGGCGATGCCGACAGCCGTGTGTGGCTGGGCGCGCTCGAGCGCATGCTGGCGCTGGCCCCGGCGGCCGTGGTGCCGGGCCATGGGGATGTGTCGCGCGATCCGGGCAAGGACCTCGCGCTGACCCGCTCCTACCTGATCTTCCTGCGCAAGGTGATGGGCGAGGCGGTCGCGGAGCTGGCGACCTTCGACGAGGCCTATGCGAAGGTCGACTGGAGCGCCTACGCAGGCTACCCTGCGTTCGCGCAGGCCAACCGCATCAACGCCTACGGTACCTACCTGCTCATGGAGCGGGAAAGCCTGCAGCGGAAGTAATGCCCTTCACTATCCAAAGGAGACCCAATGAAACTGTTCCGTGTAATCGCCGCCATGCTGCTCCTGAGTGTTGCCGTGAGTGCCGGCGCCGCCGGACGTCCCGAGAAGGTCGTGTACCACATCAACGATTCGAGCATGGCCATGCAGGCCCTCGGCAACATCCGCAACCACCTGAACGCCAGTCCAAACGCCAGCATCGTCGTGGTCACGCACGGTCCCGGCATCGATTTCCTGCTCGAGGACGCGAAGGACAAGAACGGCAATCCCTACGACGCCGTGGTCCAGGAACTCGCCAACCGCAAAGTCCAGTTCCGGGTATGCAATAACACCCTGGAGGGGCGCAAGATCGACCGCAAGCGGGTGCTGCCGGAAGCGACCGTGGTGCCGTCCGGCGTCGCCGAAGTGGCGCGCCTGCAGTCCCAGGAAGGCTACGCCTACATCAAGCCCTGAGTTCCGGCACCGCCAGGGTGGGGGACACTACGCAGTGGCGGGAGTACGCTGCCGGTCTCTCGCGCCGGGCCGGTCTTCGGCGTGGGAGCGCGGGCAAACGCCCCGGACCGCACCGCCGAGGTAAGCCTGAATCGCATGGGCGGCCTGCATGCCCGAGGGGGCCCGCATCCCGCCGCGCGACCCTGTGCGCCTCCGGTTGGCCGATCGTGAGAAAGTAAAGACAACGGGCGCGGCCGCCGCGCAGTGACGACTGATTCTCGATGAAAGGGTGCACGCATGTTTTTTCAGAGGGTAAAGACGCAGGGACTGGGCCACAACGCCTACGTGCTCGGATGCGGCGAGGGGCTTGCGGTAGTCGTCGATCCGCGCCGCGACGTGGCAGAGTATCTTCAGCTGGCGCGCGACAATAATCTCCGCATCGCCTATTGCATCGAAACGCATCGCCAGGAAGATTTCGAGTTCGGCTCCGCCAGCCTGGCGGACCTTGCCGGCGCCAAGATCCTGGCGGGGAAGCATCCTCTGTTCGGACGCGTCGATGTGCAGGTGGGCGATGGCGAGGAATTCCGGGTCGGAACGACCCGCTTCGTCGCGCTCGCCACTCCTGGCCACACGCCCGAGAGCATGTCCTATGCGGTGTATCCGGAAGATTCCGGCGATCAGTGCTGTGGCGTATTCACCGGCGATGCCCTGTTCGTGGGCGACACCGGCAGGACCGACCTGTCCGATCCGGAAAAGACGGCCGAAAACGCCGGCCTGCTCTACGATTCGGTGCACCAGAAACTGGCGCCGCTGGGCGACCAGGCGATCCTGTTGCCGGCCCACGGCGCCGGATCCGCATGTGGCGGAAACATTTCCGAGCGCGACCAATCGACACTGGGCATCGAACGGGCGACCAACCCCGTGTTCATGAAAACCCGCGAGGAATTCATGGCGCAGAAGGCCGGCGAGAATCTGCCGCGGCCGCCGTATTTCTCGCACATGGAAGTGGTCAACCTGGTGGCGGGGCGCCCCGTGCCCGCGTCCCCCGACGATCGCGTGCTGCTGCCCAGGGCATTCCACGAGAAGGCCGGGGGCGGGATCGTGATCGATACCCGCTCGCCCGATGCCTTCGCGGGTGCGCACATCCCGGGCTCGTACAACGTCTGGCTGGAGGGCTTGTCCACGTTTGGCGGCTGGCTGGCAGACGAGCAAACTCCGGTCTTCCTGGTCGTGGAGCAACCCGCGAACGCGCCCGTGGCGATCGCGCGGCTGGCACGTGTCGGCATCGACCGCGTCGAGGGGGTGCTGGTCAAGGGTGTCGAGGCATGGCGCGAGGCCGGCCTGCCCATCGAAGCGCTGGGCACGACCAGCGCCAGCGAAGCGGCACGCTGGAACGAGGAGGGCGAACTGACCATCCTGGACGTGCGCGACGACATGGAATGGGAAGAAAAACACATACCGGGCGCACATCATGTCTTCATCGGCCATCTTGAAAAGAACCTGCCCACCACTCCCAAGGACCGACGCATCGTCGCGCATTGCAGCGTGGGCCATCGGTCCGGAATCGCGGTCAGCATCCTGCGGCGCAATGGATACACGAACGTCCATAACATGCTCGGCGGAATAACGGCATGGGAGAAACTCGGACTGCCGTTGACACGGAATCAGGCGAATTAAGACGCGGAGGAGACCTACATGAATACGACTGGCGGCGCATGGGATCCCTATCTTGTTGGCGCCCTGATCGGCGTGCTCTCGATGGCGACGTTTTACTTTTCGAACAAACCCCTGGGCGTGTCGACCGCGTTCGCACGCATTGCGGGCCTGCTGGGCTACCTGGTCTCCAGGAAACATACCGACTCCCTGGCCTTCTATCGCGACAAGACTCCCAAGATCGAGTGGGAAGTCATGCTGGCGTTCGGCATCGTCATTGGGGCATTCCTGGCTGCCTGGTCGGGCGGTGAATTCCATGCCCGTGTGATTCCCCCGCTGTGGGAGGCGCATTTCGGAAACTCGGTAGGGCTGCGTCTGTCAGTCGCTTTCGCTGGCGGGGTGATCATGGCGCTCGGCGCGCGGATCGCAGGCGGGTGCACCAGTGGCCATGGCATCAGTGGCGCACTGCAGTTATCGGTCGGATCGTGGATTGCACTGGCCTGCTTCTTTGTGGGCGGGGCCCTGGTGGCGCAGGTGATATATGGATGATAAGTCCGCACATGCCGGCGCCGGGCACGCCGCGCCCGGGAAGGGCGATGCCCCCAAGCAGCTCGTGCTGGGCCTTCTGTTCGGGATCATCTTCGGTTTCCTGCTCCAGAAAGGCGGCGTTGCCAAGTATGATGTCCTGCTGGGCGCGCTGCTGCTGACCGATTTCACGGTCATGAAAATCATGCTGGCGGCCATTCTGGTCGGCATGGTCGGCATCTTCGGGATGCATGCGCTGGGACTGGTCAAGCTGCACCTCAAACCCACGAAGTATGGGGCAAATATCCTTGGCGGACTGGTCTTCGGAGCCGGGTTCGCCTTGATCGGTTATTGCCCGGGAACCGGCGCGGCCGCGTTGGGACAGGGGAACCTGGATGCCGTCGCCGGCATCGCGGGTCTCCTGGCAGGCAGCTATCTGTTTGCCGAATTTTCGGAAAACCTCGGCAAGAACGTCTTGACCTGGGGTGACCGCGGCTGCATCCAGCTGCCCGATCTGCTCGGCGTGCGCACCGCGCCCTTCCTGCTCGTGTTCGCGCCCTTGCTGGGTGTGGCGCTGTGGCTCCTGTACCTGTATTTCCCCTAACCCGAGATCCGCGCAGTCGAAGGAAAGGGGTTCAGCCTGGGACCGGTATCGTCGAGCTCGAGCACGCCAACCGATGCCGGCCCCGCAAGCGCATGCGCGTCAAGTTGCCTTGGATAGCAAGGCCTTGACGCGTACGCGTGCAAGTTGACTCAGCTCACCTGTTCAATCGTGTCCCAAGCATGCAATTTCCGGTGTCTCCGCGACTTCCTTAATCCTGCCTTAATCCGCAGTGCATAGCATTGCTTCTTGCAACAGAAATTGCTCTAAGAAAATATGTGGTGCCGGTCAATATAGGGAGGCTGGTCCGCATCCGCAGCGCTCCCTCTGTGCGAACCCGATGAACCAGGCTGCCCCCGCACGGGCGCAGCACACCACGCACTTCAACGCCATGCCCATCACAATCGGACTCCTGCTCGCGCTGAGCTTTACCGCGTCGCTTGCGGCGCTCGGCTTCCTGATCTGGGCCATTGCCCGCCGCCAGTTTGCACTGTCGCAAAGCGATGCCTCCACGATCTTCGAGCCGGGCGAGACCGCCGTGCCCGACGACACCACCGCCTTCGGCCGCGCGCCGGAGGGTTCCCATGCACATCGTTTTGACGTGATCCGCGAACGCATCGACGTCGCCGGGCGCCGCACCGTGCTGCTGATGGCGGCCGCGGCGGCGTTCTGGCTGGTGCTGGGCTCGGTCTTCGGCGTGATCGCATCGCTCAAGCTGCACCTGCCCGACTGGCTGGTAAGCCACGCGCCGCTGACCTTCGGCCGCATGCGCAGCATGCACCTGAACCTGGTGGCCTACGGCTGGCTGTCGGTGGCCGGCATCGCCTCGGCGCTGTGGATCGTGCCGCGCATCTTCCATACCCCCCTGCGCTACCCGCGCGTCGCGATGTTCGGCGCCATGGTCTGGACTATCGGCGTCGCCATGGGCGTCAGCGCCATCGCCCTCGGCTATACCCAGGGCGTCGAATGGCTGGAAATTCCCTGGCAGATCGGGCTGCTGCTCGCGGTCGGCGGCGCCTGTTTGGCCTTTCCGCTGGTGATGACGGCGCGCCACCGCAAGTCGCACCACATCTACGTGTCGGGCTGGTACTTCCTGGGCGGCCTGGTGTGGTTCCCGGTGCTGTACTTCATCGCCAACCTGCCGGGCCTGCACGCTGGCGTCCAGCAGGCCACGGTCAACTGGTGGTTCGCGCACAACGTGCTGGGCCTGTGGCTGACCCCGCTCGGCGTGGGGACGGCCTATTACCTGATCCCGAAGATCGTCGGCCAGCCGGTGTACTCGTACAGCCTGTCGCTGCTGGGCTTCTGGGGCCTGGCGCTGTTCTACAGCCAGGTCGGCATCCACCACCTGATCGGCGCCCCGGTGCCGACCTGGCTGGTGACGCTGTCGATCGTCCATAGCGTGATGATGTTCATCCCGGTGATCGCCGTGGCGATAAACCAGCACACCACGGTGGCCCGCAATGCGTGGGCGTTGAAGCAGTCGGTGGCGCTGCGCTTCGTGGCGCTGGGCGCGCTGATGTACACGCTGTCTTCGTTCCAGGGCTCGCTGCAGGCGCTGCGTCCGGTGAATTCGATCACCCACTTCACGCACTACACGGTCGGCCACGCCCACCTTGGCGCCTACGGCTTCACCAGCATGGTGCTGTTCGGGGCCCTCTACTACATACTGCCTTACCTGACCGGACGCGACTGGCCATGGCCGCGCCTGCTCAAGCTGCACTTCTGGCTGGTGGTCGGCGGCTTCTCGGTGTATTTCTTCGCCGTGTCGATCGGTGGCTGGGTGCAGGGCATGGGCCTGCTCGAGCCGGGACGCTCGTTCGAAGCCGTGACCCGCGCCACGATGCCTTACCTGGAGGCGCGCTCGCTCGGCGGAACCCTGATGACCCTGGGCCACCTCGTGTTCGCCTTCCATATCGCCGCCCTCCTGATGGGCAAGGGCCCCCAGCGCACGGCCATTGCGGGCCAGGCGCCAGCAACCGCCACCGCCGGAGCATGACCATGAACCGCCTGATTCCGATTTTCGTCGGCGCCATCGCCATCCTCGCATTCGCGACCCTGATGCTGGTGGTGATCCCGGGCGCGCAGATCCGCGACCAGGCCCCTGCGCCGGGGCTGGCGGACTACACGCCGCAGCAGCTGGCCGGGCGCCAGCAGTACATCAACCAGGGCTGCGTCTACTGCCACAGCCAGCAGCCGCGCGCGGCCGGCCAGACCCTGGCCGACCTGTCGAAAGGCTGGGGCCGGGCCCCGACGTCGGCCGATTTCGCCTATGACCTTCCGCACCAGCTCGGCACCATGCGCACCGGCCCCGACCTGCTCAATGTTGGCGCGCGCCTGCCGAGCCGCGACTGGCACCTGACCCACCTGTACCAGCCGCGCGCGATCTTCGGCTGGAGCATCATGCCGGCCTATCCCTACCTGTTCGAGCGCAAGAAGCAGGCGGTGCCGGGCGACGTCGTCGTCAAGCTGCCGCCGGAATACCAGCCGCAAGGCGAGGTGGTGGTGGCGCGCCAGGAAGCGCTCGACCTGGCGGCATACCTTCAGGGTCTCAACCGTACGTATCCGGCAACGCCGGCGGGCCAGGCCGTCCGTGACGAAGGCTATGCATTGTCGAAGGGAGAACAGCGATGAACAAGAACGATCAGGCCAGGAACCCGGCAGCGCCGCAGGTCGACGAAGCCTTCGATCCGTGGGAGCGGACGCGTCCGATTCCGCTGTTCGTGGTCGCGCTGGTGTTCGCACTGGCATTCTGGGGCCTGCTCACCTACGTGTCGGAGTACCAGGCGCAACGCCACGGGCAGCAGCAGAACCAGCACAGCGCCAGGACGGCCGCCGTGGCCGTCGCAGCGGCGGCACCAGGCGTCGTGCGCGGCCTGGCCGACGCCGACCCGGCAACCCTGCAGGCGGTTTCTGCCGGCATTGGCCAGGCCTGGAGCTGCGCGTCCTGCCACGGCGCCGCCGGCGAGGGGAATCTCAGCACGCCACGCCTGGCCGGCCAGCCGGCCGCCTACCTGGCCAAGCAGCTTGAAGACTTCCGCTCCGGCCTGCGCCACAACGAATCGATGGCTTTCGTGGCGCGTGCCTTGAGCGACGAGGACATCGAGAAGCTGGCGCGCTACTACGCCGGCATCGAACTGCGCGCCACGCTGGCGCCCAGCCTGGGCGGCAACCTGGAGCGCGGCAAGCTGATTGCCGAGAAGGGCGACTGGAAATCCAGCGTGCCGGCCTGCTTCCAATGCCATGGCACGAACGGCGAGGGCGTCGCGCCCGGCTTCCCGGCGCTGGCCGGCCAGCAGCCCGACTACATCTTTACCCAGCTGACCGCCTGGCACGCTGGCGAGCGCAGGAATTCGCCGCAGAAGCTGATGGACGACGTTGCGCGGCGCATGAATCCGGACGACATGCGCGCCGTATCGGACTACCTCGGCTCAATGCCCGCACCGGCCATGCCGGCCCGGGCCGGCGCCGCTTCCACCCCAACGCTGTGATGGCAATGCGCTCTTGAGACACGATATGAACGACGCGAAGAAAACCACGACCAAGTCACCCTATACCCTGGGCAGCACGGCCCGCCGCATGGCCGCGGCGGCCGGAGGCGGCCTGGTGCTGTTCGCCTTCGGCGCTCTGGTGGTCCAGACCGGCGCCTGGCAGCGATTCCAGACGATGGCCGGATTTACCCCCGACACGCCGGCGCCGGCGCTCACGCGCGAGGCAGCCGAGGCGAAAGCGCGCCAGAAGATGCTCGCCGCACGCGCTGAGCGCAAGAAGGACAAGGAAGGCAAGGTGGCAGCGCCACTGCAGCCGACAGGGCCGGACGGCTACTTCGTGCCGCCGCTCGAATCCGAAATGCCGGACGGTCCGGAGGGTAACGCGATCCGGCGTGGCCGCGACATCTTCATCCACACGCCGCAATATGCCCAGCGCTATGTCGGCAACAGCATGGCCTGCGCCCAGTGCCACCTGGACGCGGGACGGCGCGAGAATTCGGCGCCGATGTGGGCGGCCTATGTACAGTACCCGAAATACCGCGCCAAGAACAACAAGGTCAACACGCTGGAAGAGCGCATCAATGGTTGCTTCAACTATTCGATGAACGCGCAGGCCTCCGAGGCCGGCAAGGCGCCGCCGCCGGGTGACGACATCTACAAGGACCTGATGATCTACATGTACTGGCTTGCCGATGGCGCGCCAACCGGCGAGCAGATGCGCGGCGGGGGCTACATCAAGGTCAAGGAAACGCCGCAGGGCTACGACCATGCACGCGGCGCCAAGGTCTACGCGCAGAATTGCGCGCTGTGCCACGGCGACGACGGCCAGGGCCGCAAGGACGAGGGCGGCAAGCTGCGCTTCCCGCCGCTGTGGGGGCCGGAGGCCTACAACTGGGGCGCCGGCATGGCACGGATTGATACCGCGGCCGGGTTCATCAAGGCCAACATGCCGCTTGGTAAGCCGTACAGCCTATCGGACCAGGATGCGTGGGATGCGGCGGCCTACATCAACAGCCACCAGCGGCCGAAGGATCCACGTCAGACCGGGACGATCGAAGAAGCGCGGGTGCGTTTCCATAACAAGGAAAAGAGCTACTACGGCAAGGAAGTGAACGGCAAGATCCTCGGCGCCGGCGTGGCCCGCGCCACGCCGGCCAAGGAGTAAGCAGATGGATGCGGCCTTCGCCGGCATCGACCGCGACGCGCTGCGCCGTGCCGGGCGCATGGTCGTGAGCATCGAGGGCATGTGGTGCGCCAGCTGCGCGCTGGCCGTCGAGCGCACGATCGCGCGCTCGCCCGGCGTGACCGCGGCCAGCACCAGTTTCGCGGGCGGATCGGCGCTGGTGCGCTGGGACCCGGAGCGCATCGACCTCGATGAACTCTTCGCGCGGGTCGAACGGCTCGGCTACGGCATCGTCCCGCTGGTCGAATCCCAGGAGCTGGAGCGGCAGATCGACACGCAGGCGCGCGCGGTATGGATGCGCCTGGCGGTGGCCGGCTTCTTCGGGATGTGGAGCATGCTTGGATCGGTCGCGCTGTACCTCGACGCCGGGCTGGCCGCCTCGCCCCAGGCTTGGTGGGTCGCGCTTGCCACTTGCCTGGCCGCGCTGCCGGTCGTGACCTGGTCGGCACTGGACTTCTACCGCGCCGGCTGGCGCACCCTGCGCGCCGGCGTGCCGGGCATGGATGCGCTGGTGTCGACCGGCGTACTGGCATCCTGCCTGCTGTCGGCATGGTCGCTGCTGCGCGGCAGCGCCGATGTGTATGCGGACACCGCGACGATGCTGGTGAGTTTCCTCCTGTGCGGGCGCCTGATCGAACTGCATGCACGGCGCCGCAACTCGGTAGCGGTGAATGCATTGCGCCAGGCTGTTCCGGAAACGGTGCGCCGCATCGGCGTCGATGGCGTCCCGGCGGAACAAGCCGCGGACCAGGTCGCCCCTGGCGACCTGGTGCTGGTCCACGCGGGCGAGCGCGTCGCGGTCGACGGCACCGTCGTCGAAGGCGAAGGCGAGATCGATGCCGCAATCGTGAGCGGCGAGTCGGTTCCCCTGCCGGTGGCGCCTGGCGACAGTATCGTTGCGGGCTCCATCAACCTGTCCTCGCGGCTGGTGCTGCGCGTCGACCAGCCCTGGGGCCAGCGCTTCATCGACCGCATCGGGGTGCGCATGCTGGAACTGCTTGGCACCAAAAGCGCCGCCGCCATGCAGGCGGAACGGTTCGCACGCTGGCTGGTGCCTGGCGCGCTGGGGCTGGCGGCGGCCAGTTTCGCGCTGGCCTGGAGCACGAGCGGCGATCCGGTGCAGGCAGCGCTGCGCGCCCTGTCGGTGCTGGTAGCGGCCTGCCCCTGTGCCGTCGGGCTGGCGCTGCCGCTGGCGTATGCCGCGTCGACCGCGAGCGGGGCGCGCCAGGGAATCCTGCTGCGCGATCCCGCTTCGCTCGAAGCGCTTGCCGGTGCCCGCGAAATCCTGTTCGACAAGACCGGCACCCTGACCGAAGGCATGCTCGAAGTGCGGGAGGTGCTCGGCTCGCAGAATGCCTCCCCGGCCGAGGTGCTCGCGCTGGCGGCGCGGGCGGAAGCGGACATCGCGCATCCGGTGGCGCGCGCGATCCGCACCGCATCCGGCAGCGCGGGCTCGGACTGCCTTGCGCAAGGCCTGGCACAACGCCACCCGCGCGGCTGCACCTGGCGCAGCAAGGATGGACACGAGACGGTACTGGTAGGTAGCGCGGGCTTCGTCGAAGATCAGGGAGTGCGCCTGCCCGCCAGCACCACGACGGACTGCACCAGGGTCGAAATCGTGCGCAACTGGATGTGGATCGGCGCCATCCTGTTGCAGGACCGGATCCGGGATGACGCCGCCGGCGCCCTGCGTCGCTTCGCAGACGCGGGCATACGCACCCGCCTGGTCACTGGCGATAGCGCGGCTGCAGCGGCCCCGGTCGCAAGCGCCGTCGGCCTCGAACGTTGCCATGTCCATGCGCATTGCCTGCCCGAGGACAAGGTGAAGGTTCTGGAGCGGGCAGGCAAGCCCGCGGTGTTCGTCGGCGACGGGGTCAATGACGCGCTGGCCCTGGCCGCAGCCGACTGCGGCATCGCCGTGCAGGGCGCCACGCCGTCGGCGGTGGCGACAGCAGGGGTGGTGATCGCAATGAACTGACCCCAGAAAGTTGGACATCAACTTTCTGGGGTTTTTCACATGGGGAAGTACACACCTGCCTTCAAGCTAATTGTCGTGCAACGATATCTTGAAGGCTCGATGGGTTACC